>DATMVO010000242.1:0-34888 GCA_035563115.1 Solirubrobacteraceae bacterium | reverse complement strand
CAGCCGCCGCCAGAGCGCGGCCTGCCACTCCTCCGGCCGCTCCGCGAGCGCAGAACCGCCGCCGCCCGCGCCGACCGCCACACCGGCCTCCGCCCACCCGCGCACCAGCTCCGGCCGGTGGAGCGCGTAGCGGTCGAAGAGGTCCGCGACGTGCCGGACGGTGCCGAACCGCCGCGCCCGCTTGATCCCGTCGTCCTCCCCCGCGCCGAGGTGGGTCGCGAGCGTGACGAGCCAGGGGTCGCGCAGGTGCGCCTCCACCACCTCGAGCAGCGGCCAGACCGCGCGCTCGGGCAGCCACGGATCGCTGTCCGGCTCGATCCCGGTCGCGGCCGCCACCGCGTCCCCCACGAGCCGCCGCGGCGACGGGAAGTCGACGTTCGCGCAGATCCCGTCCGCGCGGCCCGCGCTCGCGCCCAGCCGCCCGCTCATCCGCTGCGTCAGCCACCGCTCCATCCCGCGCGTCGGCACGGAGACGACCTCACGTGCGACCGGGTCGTCCCCCGGCGTCGCGAGCAGGCCGCTGAGCGCCTCGACGAGGCGATCGGCCCGTTCCGCTCGGTGGAGGTGGAGCATGCCGGGCAGGCTAGGGAGAGCGTCGGACGGAATGTGCTACGGTGCGACGCACATGGCCTCCACCGTCGGCGTCCGGGAGCTCCGGCAGAACCTCAGCAAGTACCTCGCCCGCGTGAAAGAGGGCGAGACGCTCGACGTGACCGAGCGCGGGCAGGTCGTCGCGCGCCTGAGCCCGTCCGGCGACATCCACCCCAAGTACGCCGAGCTTGCGGAGAAGCTCGGCATGAAGCCCCCGACCGGGCGCTTCTCGGACATCCGCGAAGAGCTCCTTGCCGGTCCTGACTCGCCGCCCGGCGAAGCCGACGAGCTCCTGGCCTGGGTCCGCGGTGAGCATTTTGACTGACGAGCCGTGCCTGTACCTCGACACGTCCGCGCTAGGACGTGTGCTGACGAACGATCCGACGCGCGGAGCAGTTCTCGACGCGCTCGAGGAGTTCGAGGTGCTGACGTCGAGCCAGCTCGTCCGGATCGAGCTGCTGCGCATGGCGGAACGTCGCGGCGGCGATGTCCGTGTCGCCGAGAAGCTGCTGAGCCGCATCGGTCTCGTCCCGCTCGACGGAGCGGTGCTGGAAGCAGCGGAGACCGTCCCGCCGGCCTACGTCGCTGCACTGGACGCGCTGCACCTCGCCACCATCCTGCGACTGCGCGAGAACGACGCCGTGCACGCCGTGCTCACCTACGACAAGGACCTCGCGCGTGCGTGCGAAGAGCACGGCATCCACGTGCTCAGCCCGGAAGCGTGATCCAGGTCGCGCGGGCGCGGGCGAGGAGGTCGCCGTCCGGCGTGAGGAGCGCCGAGGCGGTGTGGTGCTTGCGGCCCTCGGACGACCCGGGCCAGCCGACGGTGACGACCGGCTCGCCGAGCGGGACGGGCGCGAGCAGCTCGGCGTGGAGCGAGCCCAGGAGCGCGAGCCCGTCGTGGCGCACCAGCGCGGGGACGTAGCTCGGGCAGTCGAGCGCACCCCACACGTTCACGTCGTCGAGGACCCCGTCGGCCTCCAGCAGCGTCGCGTCGCCGATCAGCGCCGTTGACGTCCGGCGCCGCGGCGAGCGGGCCGAAGTGGAGCCCCAGGCCGTCGTGGCGGTACGGGCTGCAGACGAAGCAGTCGGAGAGCATGTGCCGCTCGCCGAGCCAGGGGTGGGCGCGCATCGCGGCCCGAGCGTCGGCGACGGACGGGCGGAGCGGCGGCTCGAGGCCGTCGAGCGGCGCGGCGGCGCGGGCGGTCGCGATCGTGGTGCCGTCTGCCGTCCGGACCGTGACGGCGGCACCGTCGGAGTCCAGGGTCGCGCGGAGATCCTCCTCCAGCGGCGGCGGCGCATGGAGCCGCACGGCCACCGCGGGCGCCTCGGGCAGCAGGGCCGCGACGTACCCGCAGGCGTAGCCGCCGTTCGCGGAGGTCGGCGGGCCGTTGAAGCGCCCGGGGATCCGGACCGTGGCAGCGGTGTCGGTGGCCATGCCGGACGTTCTACCGCCCGCGGCTCACCGCGCGCTTGCCGCCCGGGCCTCCCGCGCGCCGCGCCCGGCCTGCTTGGACTCGAGCATCCGGTGGTCGGCCGTGGTCAGCAGCACCTCGATGTCGGCGCCGTCCTCCGGCGCGGTCGCGCTGCCGACGCTCGCGGTCACGCCCCACTCCCGGACCGCCTCCGCGATGTCGGCGACCAGCCGTTCGGCGGCCTGCCGCGCCTCGTCCGCGCCCGTCTCCGGCAGCAGCACCGCGAACTCGTCCCCGCCCGGCCGCGCGAGCACGTCGGACAGCCGCAGCGACGAGCGTGCGGCCTCCGCCACGGCGACGAGCACCCGGTCCCCCGCGGTGTGGCCCTGCTGGTCGTTGACCGCCTTGAAGCCGTCGAGGTCGAGGTAGAGCACGGTCGTGGGGGCGCCGGCGCGCGCGGCGCGGGCCAGCTCGCGCTCGCCGCGCTCGTGCAGCTCGCGCCGGTTCCACGCGCCGGTCAGCCCGTCGCGCGACGCCAGCTCCCGCAGGCTCGTGGACAGGCTGCGGCTGCGCTCACGGCTCTCCTGCAGCAGCGCCGCGACGATCGCCGCGAGCCCGACGACGAAGACGTTCTGCGTGATGACGATGATGTCGCTCGTGTCGTCGTAGAGGAGCGGCGTCAGGCCCGCCAGGAACACGATGAGCGCCTGCACAAGCAGCTGGCGGCGCGTCGCGTAGAGCCCGCAGACGACGACGAGCGCCGAGAAGTAGACGACGTACGGGCTGTCGATGCCGCCCGTGTTCCACACCACCTCGGTGGTCAGGACGATCCCCGGGCCGTTCGAGGCGAGCAGCAGCGGCCACCGGCCGAACCGCGACCAGGGCACCGCGACGTACAGCGGGGTGACGAGGAGCGCGGAGATCAGCCCCGTCCAGTAGAGCGTCGAGCTCTCGACTGCGATGCCGCCCGCATGGAGCGCGATGCCGCCGAGCGCCGCGCACAGCGCGAACGCCGCGCTGAGCCGCGACGCCGCGCCGACGTCGGCGGCCACCCCGTCCTCCGGCAGCGCCGGTGTGCGGGTGGTCGTGCGTGACACCTCGAACCAGCGCATCGGCGAGACGGCGACGGGGCTTGAGCGCAGCACGGGCGCGTGACGCCGACGCGTGCGATGCTCCGCGATCGAATGTCGCCTACGGACCGTGTCGCCGCCTCCCTCGTCCGCGCCCTCGGCGCGCTGCCCCCGAAGGCCAAGCGCGCGCTCGCCGGCAAGCCGGTCGTCCGCGACGGGCAGCAGCTCGCCCTCGATGCGCAGCTCGTCCTCCGCGCGAACGGGCTCAACCCGCGGCCGCCGGTCGAGGAGCGCACGCCGCAGCAGGCGCGCGCCGACATCCGGCGCTCCACCTCGCTCATCGCCGGCCGGCCGATCCCGCTCGACCGCGTCGACGACACCACCGTCGCGGGCGCCGAGGGCCGCCTCCCCGCCCGGCTGTACGTCCCGCACGACGCCGCGCCCGGCGCGCTGATCCTCTTCTTCCACGGCGGCGGCTGGGTCGTCGGCGACCTCGACACGCACGACGCGCCGTGCCGCCACCTCGCGCGCGCGAGCGGGACGAAGGTGCTGAGCGTCGCGTACCGGTGCGCGCCAGAGCACCCGTACCCGGCGCCGGTCGAGGACGCGCTCGCGGCCTTCCGCGACGTCGCGCAGGGCGGCCACACGAAGGTCGTCGTCGCGGGCGACAGCGCCGGCGGCCACCTCGCGGCGATGGTCGCGCTCCACACCGCGAAGAGCGACGGGCCCGAACCCGAGCCCACGCCCGCGATGCAGGTCCTGATCTACCCCGCGACCGACTTCGTCGGCGACCACGCCTCGACCGCACTCTTCGCCGACGGCTTCCTGCTCACGAAGCGCAACATGGACTGGTACGAGGCGCAGTTCGTCCCCCGCGCCGAAGACAAGGCGCCCGCCTCGCCGCTCCGCCAGGACATCCCCGAACGCACCGCGCCCGCGTTCGTGCTCACCGCCGGCTTCGACCCGCTCCGCGACGAGGGCGAGGCCTACGCGCGCAAGCTCCGGCAGGCCGGCGTCCCGGCCACGATCAGGCGCCACCCCGGCCAGATCCACGGCTTCCTCAACATGACCGCCGTCGGCACGCCCGCCCGCGAGGCCATCGCGGAGATCGCCGGAGCGATCCGCACCACGCTCGCTACGACACCATCGTGATGCGGCGCACCAAATCGCTGGCGACCTCGTGCAGCTCGGTCAGCTCCCGCCCCTGCTCCATCGCGAGCACGGTCAGCTCGCGGAACCCGCCCGTGATCACGGTCGCGGCCTCGAGCGACAGCGGCCGGATCGACGCGTCGTGCTCGCGCGCCTCCTCCACCAGCCGGCAGAGCTGACGCGAGGCGCGGTCGACGACCTGCCGCGCCTGCGCCGCGCCCGCCGTCCCCATCGCCGGCAGGTCCTGCACGTACGAGCGCGTCAGCTCCGGCTCGGACGCCAGCACGCCGAGGTAGGCCGCAAGGGTCCGGTCGATCCGCTCCGTCCACGGCCCCTCGCCCGTCGCGGCCTCGGCGATCACCTGCAGCACCCGCTCGTTAACGACCTGGAAGAGCGCCAGGTAGCAGCTCTCCCGGTCCTCGAAGTGCTGGTAGAACGTCCGCCGCGACGTGCGCGCGCGGGCGACCACGTCCGCGACCGTCGTGCGCTGGAAGCCCTGCTCGCGGATCGCCTCGGCCATCGCGACGAGCAGCCGGTCGCGGTGCGAGTCGCCCGTGATGCCGAGCGCGAGCATCTCCGACGACGCCGTCGTCGCGGTCTCCGCCATCACGCGACCGCCGGAACCGCCTCGACCACGGGCGCGGGCCCGGCACCGCGAGCAGACGACGAGCGCCGCCGCCGCACGACGACCCGGCCGCCCTCCGCCGGCGCCATCGCCACGCCGCGGAACGCCCACCGCTCCGGCGGGGCGCTCGTCGGCAGCAGCTCCACCCGCGACAGCAGCGTCCGCAGCACCACGTCCATCTCCATGTGCGCGAACGTCGCCCCGATGCAGCGCCGGATCCCGCCGCCGAACGGGATCCACGAGTACGTCTCGGGCCGCGCGTCGACGAACCGCTCGGGCAGGAACTGATCCGGGCGGTCGAACAGGCGCGGGTCGAAGTGCGTCATCGCCGCCGCCAGCGCGAGCTGCACGCCGCGCGGCAGGTCGTAGCCCGCCACGGAGTACGGCTCCATCGTCGTCCGGCCCGCGAAGAAGATCACCGGCCGCGTGCGCTGCGACTCGCGGATCGTCGCGTCGAGGTACCGCTTCGACGTGCCCTCGTCGACCTCCGCCACCAGCCGCTCCAGCGCGTGCGGCGTGCGCGTCAGGCGCTCGACCGTCCAGCTCAGCTGGTGCGCCGTCGTCTCGTGGCCCGCCGCGAGCATCGTCACGAGCTGGTCGCGGATCTCCTCGTTGGACATCGGCGTGCCGTCCTCGTGCGTCGCCTGCACGAGCAGCGCGAGCACGTCGGTCCGCTCCTCCAGCCGCGCGTCGTTCTTGGCCATCGCGATGAGGCGGTCGAGGATCGCGTCGATTCGCCCGCGCAGCCGCAGGAAGGCGCCCCACGGCGAGCGCGGGCCGAGGTCGCGCTGGAGGAACGGCGTCATCGCCATCTTCGAGCCCTGCTCGGTCCACGGCGGGAGGAGCTCCTCGAGCTCGGCCAGCTCGCGGCCGGTCGCGCCGAACACCGCGCGGAGGATCGCCCGCAGCGTCAGCCGCTGCATCGCCGGCGCGATCGCGAACTCGACGCCCTCAGGGAACTTGTCGATCTCGTCGGACGCGATCTCCTCGATCAGCGACTCGTACGCCTTCATCCGCTGGCCCTTGAACGGCGGGAGCAGGAGGCGGCGCTGGGCGAGGTGGCGGTCCTCGTCGATGCCGAGCAGCGAGTTGCGGCCGAGCACGGGCCGCAGCGGCGACGTGTCCCCCGCGTGGAGGACCTTCGGGTCGGCGGTGAAGACCTGCTTGATGTGCTCGGGGTTCGTGATCGCGACGAGCGGCATGAAGCCGGCGATCCGCACCGTGAACGTCTCGCCGTACTTGCGGCGCTGGCGCTCGAGGTACGGCCGCTGGCGGAACGTGAGCGCGACGGTCTGGATCGCGCGCGGCGTCCGCGGGCCGGGCGGGAGCAGGCGCGTGTCGAACTTGGCGCTCACGACTTCGCCGCCCGCTTGGAGAGGAGCGGCCCGGCGACGCGCTGGCCGGCGTCGAGGACGTCGTAGTAGCGCGTCGGCATCGTGCGGCCAAGGAGGTCGAACAGCTTCGCGTCGTGCCCGACGAGGATCCGCGCGCGGCCGGCCTCGACGCCCTCGTGGATGATCTTCGCCGCCTTCTCGGGCGTCGTCTGCGCCATCAGCTCGAACTCCTTCGCCGCCTGGTTCGAGTCCTTCCACTGGCCGCGGTGGTCGCTGCGGAACCGCGCGTTGCGGACGATGTTCGTCTTCACGCCGCCGGGATGGACGTTGATCGCGCGGACGCCGGTCCCGCGCAGCTCCTGGCGCAGCGCGTCGGTGAAGCCGCGGACGGCGAACTTCGACGCGCAGTAGGCGCTCTGGTGGGGGAACCCGACGAGGCCGAAGACGCTCGACGTGTTCACGATCGCGCCGCTGTCCTGGCGCTGGAGGATCGGGAGGAACGCGCGGGTGCCGTTGACGACGCCGCCGAGGTTGACGTCGAGGACCCACTCGTCGTCCTCCGGCGAGGCGTCCGCGACGCCCTGCATCACGGTGACGCCGGCGTTGTTGAAGACCATGCCGAGCGGCGCGGGCGCCCACTCCTGCACCTGCGCGGCGAAGGCGAAGACCGCCTGCCGGTCCCGGACGTCGAGCTTCTTCGGGAGGACCGGGCCCTGGATCGACGCGGCCGTCTCCTCCAGGCCGTCCTCGTTCCAGTCGGCGATCGCGACCGGGCACCCGTGCCGCGCCAGCCGCGTCGCGACGGCCCGCCCGATCCCGGATCCGGCCCCGGTCACGACGGCGGTGCGACCCGCGACCTGGACGGCGGGCTGACGGTTGCGGCGACTCACTCGGTTCCTCCTCCACGGGGCGCGGTACCCGTGCGTACCAGCGCTTCGGTACGGAACCGTACCAGCCGTCGCAGCCTACGTCGACCGCCGGTCGCGCAGCCACGCGAGCAGCGGCAGGCCGTAGAGCACGCCGAGCAGCAGGACGAAGCCCGCGATCAGCCCGAGCACCGCGATGTCGCCGACGAGCTCCATCAGGACGAGCGAGCCCGCGATGACGGCGACCGAGACGACGATCGCGCGGACGACCCACCAGAGGGCGGCGCGCTCGCTCTCCACCGCGCCGCTCAGCGAGGCGACTTCGCGGCGTTGAGCGCGTCGACGAGCCCGCCGATGTCGCCCTTGCGCACGTGGGCGATCGCGCCCTCGCGCAGGAAGCCCGCCCGGACCTCCTCGTCGCCGATGGAGGTGTAGGCGATGACGCGGACGTCCGGCGCCGTGGAGCGGAGGCGGCGCGTGGCCTCGAGCCCGTCCATCACGGGCATGCGCCAGTCCATGATCACCACGTCGGGCGCGAGATCGGGGATGGCGTCGCAGGCGGCCTGACCGTCCTCCGCCTCCCCGACGACCTCGTACCCGACGTCCTCGGCGATCGCCCGGACGATGAGTCGGGCCGGCTCGAGGTCGTCTACGACGAAGAGCCGCACGCCACGGAGGTTAGCCCCGCTGAGCGCTCACGAGCTGTCGGGTGGACGACAAGTCGCCGGCGAGCTCCGCCAGCAGCTCGTACGAACGGCGCCGGGCGACCGGGTCGAAGGCCTCCGAGGCGACGATCAGCTCGTCCGCGCCGGTCCGGTCGAGCAGCTCCTGGAGCCCGCGCAGGACCGTCGAAGGCGAGCCCACGACCGCCTCGCGCAGCTGCCCGTTGATCGTGTTGCGCTCCAGCGGCGACCAGTACGTCGCGTCCAGCTCGCGCGGCGGCGGGAGCGGCGCGGGCCGGCTGCGGATGAACGCCGTGTGCTTCTGCTTGGTCGACGTGAAGAGGCGCTCGGCCTCCTCGTCGGTGTCCGCGACGAGCACGTAGGTGCCGAGGATCGCGTACGGCGCGCTCAGCCCACCGGCGGCGTCCGGCGCCGCGGGCGTGAACCCCTCGCGGTAGAGCCGCAGCGCGTCGAGCATCATCCGCGGCGAGAAGTGCGCGGCGAACGCGTACCCGAGCCCCTCGGCCGCCGCGAGCCTCGCGCCGACGTCGGAGGAGCCGAGGACGAAGATCGGGACGTCCGCGCCCGCGCCCGGCCGCGCGACGACCGGCTGGTCCGGGCGGGCGGGGGCGAGGAACTCGCGCAGCTCGGCCAGCTCCTGCGGGAACCCCTGCGAGCCCTTCTGGTTGCGCCGCAGCGCGTACGAGGTCATCAGGTCGCTGCCCGGCGCCCGCCCGACGCCCAGGTCGATCCGCCCCGGGTGGAGCGCCTCCAGCGTCCCGAACTGCTCGGCGATCGTGAACGGCGCGTGGTTGGGGAGCATGATCCCGCCGCTCCCGACCCGGATCCGCGCGGTCGCCGCCGCGACCTGCCCCATCAGCACCGCGGTCGCGGACGACGCGACGCCTCGGATGTTGTGGTGCTCGGCGAGCCAGTAGCGGTGGAAGCCGAGCCGGTCCGCCAGCCGCGCCAGCTCGAGCGTCTCGCGGAGCGCCTGCGCCGGGGTGCCGCCCTCCCGGATCGGGGCGAGATCGAGGATCGAGAGCGGGACGTTCGGCATCGGCGGGGACCTCCGGAATGGGGACTCCGCCCACAGTACGACATCGGTCGAACTACGGCGAACTACGCACCACGACTGCCGCGCCGCCCGGATGGTGGAGCGCCACCCCGCGCGTAGCGTCGAGACCGACCTTCCCCCGACGCACCAGGGAGCCCCGCCATGATCAGGACCTACATCGCCGGCAACGACGGCACCGACCGCGGCGCCGCCGCCGTCCGGTTCGCCCACGTGCTGGCGCGCGCGACCGGCGCGAGCGTCCTGGAGGCGACCGCCGGCCCGGAGAGCTCGCCCGCCACGTCGCTCCACGCGACCGCCGAGCACCGCGACGCCGCGCTGCTCGTCGTCGGCGCGACCCACCGCGGCGCCGTCCAGCGGACCGTCCCGGGCAGCGTTACCGCGCGCCTCCTCCACGGCTCGCCGTGCCCGGTCGTCGCCGTGCCCGCCGGGTGGGCGGCCGACGACGCACGGATCGCCAAGATCGTCGTCGCCTTCGACGAGCGCGAGCCCGCGCAGGAGGCCCTGCACTACGCCGCCGACCTGGCCAAGGAGCTGGGCGCGACCCTGGAGGTCGTGAGCGTCTTCGAGCCGGTCCTCGCGCCGTACGCGGGCGGCATCCCGCCGGTCGACGACCGCGTCAACGAGGAGCTGCGCGCGACGCTGAAGGCCGACCTCGCCGAGGCCGTCGCCGCCCTGCCGCCCGAGGTCGACGCCCACCCGCGCCTCCTCGACGGCCCGCCCGCGCTCGCGATCGAGAAGGCCGCCGCCGGCGCGGACCTCCTCGTCACCGGCTCCCGCGGCCTCGGCCCGCTCCGCGCCGTCCTCGTCGGCTCAGTCTCCCGCCACCTCGTCGACCACGCGCCCTGCCCGGTCCTCGTCGTTCCCAGAGGCGCCGCAGTCCCCGCCTGACCAGAGCTGAGCGCGACCCGGCCGACCCTGCGCCGGGCCGCGCCCACGCCCGAAGCGGCCACGGCGGCGCCCGGACTGGGCGATCCAGTTCGGCTGGGTCGGGCAGGTCCGGGCGCTGCCGCTGGCCGCCAGCCGGAGCGTTAGTGGTTGCGCAGGGCGTCGATCAGCTCGCCCTTGTCCATCTTGGAGCGCCCCTCGATGCCGACCTTCTTGGCCTCGTCCAGGAGGTCGTCCTTCGTGCGGTCCTCGTACTTGCCCGCGTGGCCGCCCTTCTTGGAGGCGGAGTTCTTGCCGCCCCCGCTCGAGTTCGAGTTGGCGTTGGCGATCCGCGCCGCCTTCTCCTTGCTCGCGCCCTTGTCGCGCAGCGCCTCGTACTGCTCGTCGTTCTTCACCTGCGACCCGTGGTTCTCAGCCATACCGGGCCCTTACCCGCTGCGCGGCAAGATGTTCGCCAGATGCAGGTGATCCGCGACGCCCACCCCGACGACCCGCTGCTCGACATGGCAGCCACGCACGCGCTGCTTCGCGCGGTCGGCACAGGGGAGCACGGCCCGTCCGCCCGCGTCTTCGTCCCCGGCCCGACGATGGCGTTCGGCCGGCTCGACGCGCTCCGGCCCGGCTTCACCCAAGCCACTCAGGCCGCGCGCGACCACGGCTTCACGCCGGTCCTCCGGCTCGGCGGCGGCCACGCAGCGGCGTACGACAGCGGCTCCGTCATCGTCGAGCTCGTCGTCCCCACCGAACGCATCGCGGAGGGGATCGAGGAGCGGTTCCGCGCGGGCACCCAGCTCGTCGCCGACGCCCTCGAAGCCGCCGGCGTCCCGACGCCGACGATCGGGGAGCTGCCCGGCGAGTACTGCCCCGGCACGTGGAGCGTCCACGCCCGCGGCACCCGCATCAAGCTCGCCGGCACCGCCCAGCGCTCGATCAGCGGCGCCTCCTCCCTCTCCGCCGTCGTCGTCGCCGAGCACGGCCCCACGATCCGCGCCGCCCTCACCGACGTCTACGCCGCGCTCGACCTCGAGTGGGACCCGCGGACCGCCGGCGCCGCGAACGACGTCGCCCCCGGCGTCACGACCGCCCACGTCGTCCAGGCCACCATCGCCGAGATCGCGACCCGCTGGCCGGGCGAGACCACCCACGGCACCCTTACGCCGGCCACGCTGGCCGACGCGCGCACGCTCGCCGGCCGCCACCGCACGGCCTGACCGCCGGGCGTCAGCCGCCGACGACCACGTACGTGAACCGCAGGCCCGGATGCCCGGTCGCCGTGAACCCGCCACGCCGGACGCTCCGGACGTTCGAGGGTCGCAGCTGGCGCGGGGCCCGCGCGTCGGCGTATTGGATGATCACGGCGCTGGTCGCGGTGATCTGCGCATCGGCGACGACGGCGCGCCCGGCGCGGCTGAACCGCCCACGGCGGGCCGCCAGCGTGGCCGGATCGCCCTTCGGCCCCTGCGCCCCCGCGTCGCCCTTCGGACCCTGCGCCCCCGCGTCACCTCTCGGGCCCTGCGGCCCGGCCGGGCCATCCGCGCCATCCGCGCCGGCGGGGCCACGCGGTCCGATATCTCCGCGGATCCCGGGATCGCCCTGAGCGCCCTTCTCACCCGCGTCGCCCTTCGGCCCGGCGGCCGCGAGCAGATCCCACGCCGCGGAGTCGTCGGTCGGCGCGTCCGTTCCCTTGCTCGCCGCGACGGCGACGTACGTCGACCCACCCGACGTCACGAGGTCGTTCGCGACGTAGTCGGTGTTCGCCGCCCAGCCGCCGCGCCACGCCATCCCGCAGAGCTGGTTCGCGTGGTCGCCCCGTCCCCACAGCGTCTGCAGGTACGCCTCCACGTCCGGGTCCTCGACCCCCACGATGCTGCCGAGCCGGCTCGGCACGTACGCCGCGGTCCACCGGTCGCCGAGGAGGTTCCAGTGCAGCCTGGTCGGGACGCGCTGGGGGCCCGCGGCGACGTACGGGAGCAGGTACGCGCGGTCCGCGAAGCCCGACCGGAAGACGCTCGGCTGGCCAGGACGTGTCGGGATCAGCGGAACGAACCAGTTCTGGGGAACCCCCGGCGGGATCGCCCGGTCGTCCCCGGCGTTGAGGTAGCTCCAGAAGACCGCCGGGCTCCCATCGGCGGTCTTGGTCAGGCACGGCTGAGGCGTGATCGCCGTGAGCGGATCGGTCGTCTGCGCGCGAGCGGCAGGAGCCAGCACCAGCAGGGACAACGCGACGATGAGCAGGGCTCGGGACAGCACGGGGACCTCCGGGTCGATTCGGCGGTCCGCGGGCCGACGCCGAACCTCGGCGGCGCACGCTAGGGACCGCGCAAGGGCCCTCGCCATCGGACGTTCGTCCAGCGGCGACAGCCCCGCCCGGCGTACTGGTTGCGCACGCAACTACCCGCTACACTGGAGGGCATGGAACTCGGACTCGTCACCTTCGCCGACGTCGCGCCCGGTGGCGACGTCCAGCAGCGCTTCAAGGACCTCCTCGAGGAGATCGAGCTGGCCGACCGCCTCGGCCTCGACGTCTTCGGCATCGGCGAGCACCACCGCCCCGACTACGCCGTCTCCGCTCCCACGGTCACCCTCGCCGCCGCGGCCGCGCGCACGCAGAACATCCGCCTCAGCAGCGCCGTCACCGTCCTCTCCTCCGCCGATCCCGTCCGGGTCTTCGAGGAGTTCGCCACCGTCGACAACATCAGCGGTGGCCGCGCGGAGATCATGGCCGGCCGCGGCTCGTTCATCGAGTCGTTCCCGCTCTTCGGCTACGACCTCGACGACTACGACGAGCTGTACGCCGAGCACCTCGACCTCCTCCTCAAGCTCCGCGACAGCAACGGGCAGCCGGTCAGCTGGCAGGGCAAGCACCGCGCCCCGCTCGACCGCGTCGTCCTCCACCCGCGCCCCGTCCAGGAGGAGCTCCCGGTCTGGATCGCGGTCGGCGGCTCGCCGGAGTCCGTCGTCCGCGCCGGCATGCTCGGCCTCCCGCTGACCGTCGCGATCATCGGCGGCCAGCCCGAGCGCTTCAAGCCGCTCGTCGACCTCTACCGCCGCGCCGGCGCCGAGGCCGGACACGCGCCCGAGAAGCTCAAGGTTGCGATCAACACCCACGCCTTCCTCGCCGACACGGCAGACCAAGCCGCCGACACCCTCTGGCCCCACTACCAGCGGATGATGGCCCGGATCGGCCGCGAGCGCGGGTGGCCGCCCATGCAGCGCCCGCAGTTCGACCACGGCCGCAAGCTCGACGGCGCGTACGCGGTCGACGACCCGCAGCAGATGGTCGAGCGGATCCTCCTCCACCACGACCTCTTCGGCCACGACCGGTACCTGGCCCACACGAGCCTCGGCACGGTCCCGCACGAGGCCGTCCTGCACGCGATCGAGCTGTTCGCGACCGAGGTCGCGCCCGCCGTCCGCGAGCGGATCGCCGAGCGCGAGGAAGCGGCGAAGCAGCCCGCGTAGCTAGGCCGGCTCGCGCCGGAGCATCCGCGCGATCCGGTCCTCGTCGGCCCGGAACGGCTCGGTCGTCGCGATGAAGTCCCCGAGCAGGCCGACGAACCGCTCGGGGTCGTCGTTGAACGGGAAGTGGCCGGCGCCGGCGAAGACCTCGAAGCGGCTGTTCGGCATCAGCTCCGCCGCGCCGCGCCCGTGCTCGACGGGGATGATCGAATCGCACTCGCCCCAGATCACCAGCGACGGGATCTCGGCCGCGAGGTAGAGCCGGTCGCGCGCGTCGACGCGCTGGCCGTGCGGGTCGATCACCGAGCGCGCCGTGTGGACGAACGCGGCGCGCGCGTCGGCGCTGCCCAGCGACTCGAGGCCCTCGGCGATCCCGCGCAGCTGCGCGCTGCCGCGGACGCCGATCTTGCCGAGCGCCCCGCCGACGAAGCGGCCCGCACCCCGCGGCACCGCGCCGAAGAGGAACGGCATCACGTACTCGGCCAGCGGGAGCGTCGCCGCCCGCAGCGCGAGCGAGACCTCCTCCCCCAGCCCGCCGCTGTCCACCAGCACCAGGCGCTCCATCCGCTCCGGGAACTGGTAGGCGAACTGCATCGCGATCCCGCCGCCGAGCGAGTGGCCGACGACGGTCGCGGACGGCACGTCGAGCACGGCGAGGAGGTCGCGGATGCCCGAGGCGTAGGCGCCGAGCGAGTAGTCGCCGCGCGGCTTGGCGCTGCGGCCGTGGCCGAGGAGGTCAGGCGCGATCACCGTGTGGTGCTCGGCGAGCCCCTCCAGGACCTCGTACCACGTGCGCGAGCTCGACGTGATCCCGTGGATGAGGACGATCGCCGGCCCTTCACCGAGCTGGTGGTACGTGACCGGCTTGCCGTGGATCTCCACGGTCTGCGAGGGGAAGGGCGGCATCCGTCCGGGCTTTCCCGGCGCTCGGCACCGGTACGCGGGCCTTGTGCGGAGGATCACACAGCCTCCGCACGCGGTCCGAAGGGAACTACGAGGCGGAGCGCTCCTCGAGCTTGCGCACGCCGCGCCACGCGGCGGGCGTCACGCCGGCGCCGATCGCGGCCTTCAGCAGGCCACCGAGGATGAAGACGGTGAAGCCGAAGTGGATCGCGTCGCCCCAGCTCATGTCCGCGGCGACCTTCAGCCACGGCACGCCGATGCCGAAGACGGCGAGCTGCGCGCCGCAGAACGCCAGGAACGCCACGACCGGCTTGCGGTCCGCGCCGTGCTCGGCGGCCTTGCCGATGAGCCACGCGGCGACGATGAAGCCGACGATGTAGCCGCCGTTCGTGCCGAACAGGTGGTCGAGGCCCGAGCCGCCGTCGCTGTAGACCGGCAGGACGAAGCCGAGCACGGTGTAGAGCGCGAGCGACGACACGCCCCGCGTCGCGCCGAGCGACGCGCCGACGATCACGACGGCCAGCGTCTGGCCCGTGACCGGAACCGGCGAGCCGGGGACCGGGACGGTGATCTGGGCGAACAGGGCGACCAGCAGCGCGCCGGCGAAGACCAGGGCGATGTTGCGGGTCCGGGTGCCGCCGAGCACGTCGGCCAGCACGACCGGACGGGGAGAGGCGAAAGCAGCGGTGCTCAAAGAGGCTCCTCGTTCAGGATCGTGAGGGCCGGGACGGTAATGAATCGGCCGGATCTACGCCGCGCGGGCGGGCTGCTTGGCCGCGTAGAGCCGCGTGTCGGCGCGCTCCAGGCAGGCCTCGAACGGCTCCCCGTCCCGCCACAGCGCCACGCCCGCCGACCACTCGGCGCCGTGCGCGCCGCGCATCCGGCCGATCGCGTCGGCCGCGCCGCGCTCGTCCGTGTCGGGCAGGAGGAGAACGAACTCGTCGCCGCCCAGCCGCCCGAGGACGTCCTGCGCGCGGAGCGTCGTCCGCCACGCCGCGGTCACCTCGGTGAGCATCCGGTCGCCCGCCGCGTGGCCCCAGCGGTCGTTGACCGCCTTGAAGCCGTCGAGGTCCACCGCCACCACGGCCAGCGGCTCGCGCCGGCGTCGCGCCGCCCCGATCGCCCGCTCCGCGGCGGCCAGCAGCGCGCCGCGGTTGAGCGTTCCGGTCAGCGGATCGACCTCCATCAGCCGCCGCACGCGCCGGCTCGCGCGCACCAGCACCGCGGCCGCGACGAGGATCGTCGAGCCCATGATGAGGATCGGCGAGAGCACCGACGGCAGCCCGGTGACCGCCATCGCGATGCCGAACGCCGTGACGGTGAACCACGCGAAGGCCACGCCGACGGCCGGGAAGAAGCACGCGACGTAGACGGTCCTCCAGAAGAACGCCATCGACGTGACCATCGCCCCGCCGAGCGTCTGCGACTGGCTCAGCAGCACCGCGTTGAGCACCACGGAAAGCACCGCGACGGCCGGGTAGACGTCGCGCGGGAGCCGGTTCCCGCCCGCGAAGACGAGGACGGTGAGTCCGACCGCGACCGGGATCAGCGCGGTCGCCAGCTCCACCGGCGCCTGCGGCGTCATCGGGTGGACGACCCCGATCACGAGGCTCACGGTCGCCCCCACGAGGAGGAGCGAGAGGGTCAGCGACTCGAGCGGTCGCCGGGTCAGACGACGGCGGGCGGTGAGGATGAAGCGGGGAAGCGGCACGGCGGCACCCACTTCCATCGGCGGATGGCGCCTCGAACCTGAGCGGTCCGAGGCGCCAAAGTGCGCCGAACGCGGGTCAGATGTGGTCGACGAAGAGGTCGACCTGCGGCGTCGCGCCCTCGACGTACGAGTACTTGTCCATGTCGGTCTCGCCCTCGGCGATCAGGACGTCCTCGCACAGCAGCGACTGGCCCGTGTACTCGCGCGACGGCTTCGTGATGACCGCGTACGCGCTGTCGGAGTAGATCTCCGGCTTGCGCGACTTGGCCATCGCCTCGTCGCCTCCGAGCAGGTTCTGCACCGCCGCGGTGGCGATCAGCGTGCGCGGCCAGAGCGTGTTGGAGGCGATCCCGGCCTCGCGGAACTCCTCGGCGAAGCCCAGCGCCAGGAGACTCATCGAGTACTTGGCGACGGTGTAGCCGATGTGGCCGCCCAGCCACTTCTTCTCCAGGCTGATCGGCGGCGAGAGCGTGAGGATGTGCGCGTTGTCGCTCTGCTTGAGATGCGGGATGCACGCGCGGGAGACGACGAACGTGCCGCGCGCGTTGATGTCCTGCATCAGGTCGTAGCGCTTGGGCTCGAGCTGCTCGGTGCCCGCGAGGTTGATCGCGCTCGCGTTGTTGACGCAGACGTCGATCCCGCCGAACTTCTCCACCGCCTGGTCGACGGCCTGCTGGACCGAGGACTCGTCCCGGATGTCGCCCACGATCGGCAGCGCCTTCCCGCCGGCCGCCTCGATCTGCTCGGCGGCGGTGTAGATCGTGCCCTCGAGCTTGGGGTGCGGCTCCGCGGTCTTCGCGATGAGCGCGACGTTCGCCCCGTCCTGGGCGGCGCGCAGCGCGATCGCCAGGCCGATGCCGCGGCTGGCACCGGAGATGAACAGCGTCTTGTCCTTCAGGGAAGCGGCCATATCGCGCGGCAAACTATTGGGTAGGAGCGCGGCATGGAGGCCCAACGCCTGCCGCTCACCCTCGTGGTGAACGGCGCCGAGCACCGCGTCGACGTGGACACGCGGATCACCCTGCTCGACCTGCTCCGCGAGGATCTGGACCTGATCGGCGCCAAGAAGGGCTGCGATCACGGCCAGTGCGGCTCGTGCACGGTTCTGATCGACGGGCGCCGCGCGAAGTCGTGCCTGACGCTGGCCGTCCAGCTCGACGGCAGCGACGTCACGACGATCGAGGGGCTCGCGGCGGCGGACGGGACGCTCCACCCGCTGCAGGAGGCGTTCGTCGAGCACGACGCCTACCAGTGCGGCTACTGCACGCCCGGCCAGATCTGCTCGGCGGTGGGGATGCTCGAGGAGGTCAAGGCGGGCTGGCCGAGCGCGGGCGCCGAGGACCTGACCGCCGCGCCGGAGCTCACGCCCGACGAGGTGCGCGAGCGGATGAGCGGGAACCTGTGCCGCTGCGGCGCCTACGTGAACATCGTGCCGGCGATCATCGAGGCCGGCTCGTGAGGCCGTTCGCGTTCGAGCGCCCGCAGGACGCGGAGGCCGCGGTCGCGCTGGCCGCCCCCTCCGACGGCGGGGACGTCGCGTTCCTCGGCGGCGGGACGAACCTCGTCGACCTCATGAAGCTCGGCGTCGCCACGCCGACGCGGCTCGTGGACGTCTCCCGGCTCCCGTTCGATCAGGTCGAGCACGGGGCGAACGGCGGGCTGCGGATCGGCGGCGCGGTGCGCAACTCCGATCTCGCCGCGCACCCGGACGTCCGCGCGATGTACCCGGTCGTCGCCCGCGCGACGTTGAACGGGGCCTCGGGGCAGATCCGCAACCGCGCGACCGTCGCGGGCAACCTGCTGCAGCGCACGCGGTGCCCGTACTTCCAGGACGTCTCCAAGCCGTGCAACAAGCGCGAGCCCGGCACCGGCTGCCCGGCGCGCGAGGGCGCGAACCGCGGCCTGGCGATCCTCGGCCACTCCGAGGCCTGCGTCGCGACCCACCCCTCGGACCTCGCGGTCGCCCTCGCCGCCTGCGACGCGCACGTCCGCGTGCTCGGCCCGGACGGGGAGCGGCTGATCGACTTCACCGAGTTCCACCGGCTTCCCGGCGACGAGCCGCAGCGCGACACGGTCCTGGAGCCGGCCGAGCTGATCACCCACGTGGAGCTCGCGCCGCTCGCGTGCGCGCGCCGCTCGACGTACGTCAAGGTCCGCGACCGCGCGTCGTTCGCGTTCGGCCTCGTCTCGCTCGCCGCCGCCGTGGACGTCGCCGACGACGGCACGCTCGCCGACGTCCGCCTCGCGCTCGGGCAGGTCGCGCACAAGCCGTGGCGCTGCCACGTTGCCGAGGATCTCCTGCGCGGCTCCGCCCCGTCCGAGACCGCGTTCCGCGCCGCCGCCGACGCCGAGCTCGCCGCCGCCCGCCCGCTCTCCGACAACGGCTTCAAGGTCCCGCTCGCCCGCAACCTCATCGTGTCCACGCTGACGCAGCTCACCCAGGAGGCGCTCTAGCCATGGCCACGATCTCCGAGCCCCACGCGATCGGTTCCGCGCGCACGCGCGTGGAGGCGCGAGAGAAGGTCACCGGCACCGCCCGGTACGCGATCGAGCACCAGGCCGAGAACGTCGCCTACGGCTGGATCGTCCAGGCGCGCGTCGCGCGCGGGCGGATCAAGAAGGTCCGGACCAAGGACGCTCTGGCGATCCCCGGCGTGCTGGCCGTGCTCTCGCACGAGAACGCGCCGAAGCTCGTCTCGGTCTCCGATCCCGAGCTGTCCGTCCTCCAATCCCCGCGGATCGCCTACCGCGGCCAGATCGTCGCGGCGGTCGTGGCGGACTCCGCCCAGGCGGCGCGCGAGGCCGCCGAGCAGATCGTCATCGAGGTGTCCGAGGAGGACCACGACGTCGAGCTCCGCGGCGACCATCCCGGGCTCTACGCGCCCGAGAAGGTGAACGCCGGCTACCCGACGACGTCGGTGATCGGCGACGTCGAGGCCGGGCTGCGACTTGCGGCGGCGAAGATCGACCAGACCTACTCGACGCCGCCGCTGCACAACAACCCGATGGAGCCGCACGCCTCGCTGGCGCTGTGGAACGCCGACGGGACGCTGACCATCTACGACTCCAACCAGGGCGCGCCGGCGCACGCCGCCGCAGTGGCGGCGGCGTTCGGGCTCCAGCCGCCGCAGGTCCACGTCCTCTCGCACCACGTCGGCGGCGGGTTCGGCTCGAAGGGCACGCCGCGGCCGCAGATCATCCTCGCGGCGATGCTGGCCAAGGCCGTCGACCGGCCCGTGAAGCTGCCGGTCACCCGGCAGCAGATGTTCGCGTTCACCGGCTACCGGACGCCGACGATCCAGCACATCCGGCTCGGCGTCGACGAGGAGGGCCGGCTGACGGCGATCTCGCAGGAGGTGGCGTCGCAGACCTCGCAGATCCGCGAGTTCGTCGAGCAGACCGCCGTCCCCGCGCGATGGATGTACGCGTCGCCCAACCGGCGAACACATCACGAGGTCGTCGCTCTGGATGTCCCGACGCCGTCGTGGATGCGCGCGCCGGGCGAGTGCCCGGGCATGTACGGCCTGGAGTCGGCGATGGACGAGCTGGCCTACGCGGCGGGCATCGACCCGGTGGTACTGCGGATCCGCAACGAGCCGGCGGTCCACCCCGAGGAGGACAAGCCGTGGAGCTCGCGGAACCTCGTCGCGTGCCTGCGCGAGGGCGCCGCGCGGTTCGGGTGGCAGGACCGGCCGATGGCGCCGCGCTCGCAGCTCGACGGCCGCTGGCTCGTGGGGAGCGGTGTCGCGTCGGCGACGTACCCGGCCTACCAGTCGCCGTCCCGCGCGACCGCCCGCGCGCTGCCGGACGGGACGTTCGTCGTCCGCGTCGGCGCCGCGGACATCGGCACGGGCGCGCGGACCGTGCTCGGCTCCATCGCGGCCGACGCGCTGGGTGTTGATCCCGCGCGCGTCGTCGTCGAGATCGGCGAGTCGCTCCAGCCGCGCGGCCCGGTCGCCGGCGGGTCGATGGGGACCGCCTCCTGGGGCACCGCGGTGACGCTCGCCTGCCAGGCGCTGCTGGAGGAGCTCCGCGGCCGCGGGATCGAGGCGCCCGGCGCGGCGCCCTCCGAGCCGATCGAGGTCGCGGCCGACTCGAAGACGTTCCTCGACCGCCGCGCCGACCTGGCGCGCCACGCGTTCGGCGCGCACTTCGCGGAGGTGCGGGTGAACATCGACACCGGCGAGATCCGCCTGTCGCGCATGCTCGGCGTCTTCGCCGCCGGCCGCATCATCAACCCCACGACCGCCCGCTCGCAGTTCATCGGCGGGATGACGATGGGAATGTCGATGGCGCTGCTGGAGGAGTCGGTCGTCGACCTCGAGTTCGGGGACTTCCTCAACCACGACCTCGCGCAGTACCACGTCGCCGCTTGCGCGGACGTCCCCGAGATCGAGGCCACCTGGCTCGACGAGCAGGACGACGATCTCAACCCGATGGGCTCCAAGGGCATCGGCGAGATCGGCATCGTCGGCTCCGCCGCCGCCGTCGCCAACGCCGTCTTCCACGCCACCGGCATCCGCATCCGCGACCTCCCGGTGCTCCCCGACAAGCTCCTCCCCCACCTCTGAACGGATCGCGCGACGTGTTCGACCCGCATACCGGGTCGAACACGTCGTGAGCTGTCACGAACCGGCGCATGTGACGGTCGGTACGTGAGACGCTCCACCCATGGGTCGAGTTTGCGGTGCGCTGGCAGTGGTGGCGATGGTGCTGGCGGTCGGTGCCGCTCCCGCGGCCGCGGTGACGAAGACGCCGGTGGAGCGGACGGTGAAGGTCGGGCCGAACGACGACGTGTCGTGCAAGGTCGTCGGCGACCTGTACGTCCCGGACGGCGTGTCGCCGCAAGCGCCCGCCGCGGCGGTCCTGGCGACGAACGGGTTCGGCGGCAGCAAGGACGACCTCGCGACCCTGGGCACGTCGTACGCCCAGCGCGGGTTCGTCTTCCTCGCCTACTCCGGCCTCGGCTTCGGCGGCAGCGGCTGCAAAATCACGCTGGACGACCCGGACTGGGACGGCAAGGCGGCCAGCCAGCTGGTCACCTTCCTGGCGGACACGAAGCTCGTCACGCTCGACGCGCCCGGCGACCCCCGCGTCGGCATGATCGGCGGCTCGTACGGCGGCCAGATCCAGTTCGCGGTCGCGTCCATCGACCGCCGCGTCGACGCGCTCGTCCCGCAGATCACGTGGAACGACCTCGCGTACAGCCTCACGCCGAACAACACCGACCTGCCGCCCGGCACCGTCAGCTCGACCACGCCCGGCGTCGCGAAGCTCGACTGGCCGCTCCTCTTCAGCGGCCTCGGCATCGGCCAGGGCCTCCAGCAGGCGTTCGCGAACGGCGACCCGAGCCACCTCGGCGCCTGCCCCAACTTCGCCGACCAGGTCTGCCCCGCGCTCATCGGCTCGGCCGCGTTCGGCGCGCCGCGCGCGCAGGACATCGCCTTCCTCCGCCACGCCTCCGTCGCGTCGTACGTCGACAAGATCCGGGTCCCGACCCTCCTCTCCCAGGGCCAGAGCGACACGCTCTTCAACCTCCAGGAGGCGATCGCGACCTACCGCGCGCTCAAGGCGCAGGGCACGCCGGTGAAGATGGTCTGGCGGAGCGCCGGCCACTCCGGCGGCAGCCTCGGCGCGTCGGAGTCCGACAGCACGAACCTCGAGGCCGCGTACGAGAGCCGCATGGCCTACGAGTGGCTCGACTTCTGGCTGAACGGCGCCGGCGACGCGCCCGCGCAGGACGTCTCCTTCTTCCGCGACTGGGCGTTCGGCGGGAGCGGCGACGCGGCCCCCGCCGTCGGCAGCGCGCCGTCGTACCCGGTCGGCGCCGACCGCGCGTTCCACCTCTCCGCGGGCGCGGAGCTCACGACCGACCCCGGGCAGGTGGAGAGCGGGAGCGCGTCGTTCGGCGCGCTCACCGTCGGCCTGACGGGCAGCGGGAACGGCGCGGTCGAGATCCCGACGCCCGACCTCCCCGGCACCACCACCGCCTTCACGAGCGCGCCGCTGGACGGCGACCTCGACGTCGCGGGCGTCCCGAAGGTGCGCGTGCGGCTCGACGCCCCGACCTTCGCCGGGACCCAGGGCATCGACCCGACGTTCAAGCTCGTCGTGTTCGCCAAGCTGCTCGACGTCGCGCCGGACGGCACCGCGACGCTGCCGCGCAACCAGATCTCCGCCGTTCGCGTCGGCGACGTGACCAAGCCGGTCGAGATCGAGCTGCCCGGCATCGTCCACCGCTTCGCGCGCGGGCACCGGCTGCGGCTCCAGCTCTCGTCGAGCAACACGCTCAACCGGGGGAACTCGCTCCCGGGCATCGTCACCGTCCGGCTCGACGCGGGCGATCCCTCCGTCCTGTCGGTTCCGGTCCTCCCGGCACCCGGCCCGACCGGCAGCGGGCCGGACGGCACCACGCCGTACGCCCCGCGCGCCGACTCCGGTGATCAGCCGGGGACGAACGGCACCCCGGCCGGCGCCCCCGCCCCGCCGAGCACGCCGAGCGTGAGCGGGAAGGCCGCGTCCTCCGGCACCGCCGGACTCCCCGCGCCCCGCCGCGCCTGCCGCAGCCGCCGCGCCTTCACCATCACCCTGCGCAAGGCCCCGCGCGGCGACCGCATCCGCTCCGCGGAGGTCCGCGTCAACGGCAAGCGCGTCAAGGTCCTCCGCGCCCGCGCCGGCAAGCGCCTGTCGTCGAAGGTGGTCCTCCGCGGCCTGCCCAAGGGCACCTTCCGCGTGACGGTCACGGTGCGCACCGCGAAGGGCCGGACCCTCCGCTCCGCCCGCACCTACCGAACCTGCGTCCCGACCTCCAAGTCGGGCAAGAAGACCCGCTAGGCACTTCCGTCACAGACGCTCCGCACTTCCGGAACAGACCGAACAGACAAAGCACACCTGCACGCGTACTGTCCGTCGCGTGTCCCTCCCCGACCGCCTCGCGATCTTCGGCGGCGCGCTGTCGCTGGTCGGCGCCATGCTGGGTCTCAGCACGAACCCGGGCCCCGACAGGGAGTGGCTGGACCACGGCCAGCGTGGCGCCTTCGTCGGCGTGGTGTTCGGCGCCTTCATGGCCTTCGCCGCCGCGGGGGCGCTCGTAGCGTTGGGAGAGCCCCCGTGGTGAACGCCGGCCCGCCCAGCGTCTCCCGCGCGCTCCCGCGTCTCGCGGCCCTGCCGATCTGGTCGGGCGTCGCTGCGGCGCTGCTGTCGACGACGGCTCTCGGCGCGGCAGCGTTCCCGGTCCTCTGTGCGGTCGCCGCGGCGGCGTTCCTCCGGATCGTCCACGTCGACGTGACCCACGTCGGTCGGACCCGTGCCCGCACGCTGGAGCGCGCGCTCGCGGGTGCGCCCGTGACGCCCGGGCGGGTGCGGGTGACCGCCCTGCGCATCGTCCGGCGCGACCTCCGCCGCCGTGCCGGTCTGCTCGGTCTGAGGCGTGCCACTGCCGTCTGGACCGTCGACGGCTGGGCCGACGCAGTCGCGGCGTCGCATCCCGCCGCGGCCGATGCCTGGGCCGACCTCACGCTGCTCTCCGAGGAGCTCGCCGCGTTGCCCGATGGGACGCTGACCCGCGCGGATCTCACCGCGCGGGTCGACGCGCTGCTGGCCGCGACGGAGCGGGCGATCAGGAGCGCTCAGCCGCCGCCGCGGCGCGCGGCGGACGCGGAGGCTCCGCGCCGCCACGCCGCCGCACGGTCCAGCTAGGCCGTGCTCGGCTCCTCCCACAGGTCGATGCCCGCGTCGACCGTGTGGGGCTGGATGGCCGCCAGCTCGTCGTCGCTGAACGACGTGTTGGTGACGGCGCCGAGCGAGTCCTCGAGCTGCTTGACCGACGACGCGCCGATGAGCGCGGACGTCACGCGCGGGTCGCGGAGCGTCCAGGCGATGGCCATCTGCGCGAGCGTCTGCCCGCGCTCGGCGGCGATGTCGTTGAGCGCGCGCACGTGCGCGAGGTTCTCCTCGTTGAGGAAGCTCTGCGCCAGCGACTTGCCCTGGGCGGCGCGCGAGTCGGCCGGCACGCCGTCGAGGTACCGGTTCGTCAGCAGCCCCTGCGCGAGCGGGGAGAACGCGATGCACCCGACGCCGTGCTCCTCGAGCACCGGCAGCAGGTCGCCCTCGATCCGCCGGTTGAACATGGAGTAGTTCGGCTGGTGGATGAGCAGCGGCGTCCCGAGCTGCTGGAGGATCCGCACCGCCTCGTCGGTCCGCGCGCCGGAGTAGGACGAGATCCCGACGTAGCGCGCCTTGCCCGCGCGCACGGCGGCGTCGAGCGCGCCCATCGTCTCGTCGATCGGCGTGTCCGGATCGAACCGGTGCGAGTAGAAGATGTCGACGTGGTCGACGCCCATCCGCGTCAGCGATTGGTCCAGCGAGTCGAGCAGGTACTTGCGCGACGAGCCGAAGCCGTACGGCCCGGGCCACATGTCCCAGCCGGCCTTGGTGGAGATGATCAGCTCCTCGCGGTACGGCGCGAAGTCCTCGCGCAGCAGCCGCCCGAAGTTGATCTCCGCCGACCCGTACGGCGGGCCGTAGTTGTTGGCGAGGTCGAAGTGCGTCACGCCCAGGTCGAACGCGCGGCGCAGGATCGCGCGCTGCGTCTCGATGGGCTTGTCGTCGCCGAAGTTGTGCCAGAGGCCGAGCGAGACGGCCGGCAGCTTGAGGCCCCACCGCCCGGTGCGGCGGTACGGCATCTTCTCGTCGTAGCGGTCCTCTGCGGGAACGTAGGTCACGGTGTGGGTCTGCCCGGACCTAGTGGTTCCAGATCACGTAGAGCTTGCGGACGCGCTCACGCACGTGCCAGCGTCCGCGCCAGCCGTCGGGCGTGACGAACGAGACGCCGGGGCGCAGCTCGATCGCGGTGCCGTCCTCGGACGTGACGGTCGCGTCGCCCTCCAGGACGTACATGATCTCGGACGCGCCGATCTTGTCGCCGGCGAACTCGCCCGGCGTGACCTCCCAGACGCCGCTCTCCACGGTGTCGTCGCGGAAGAGCTCGCAGTAGTGCGCCTGCGGCGTGCCCTCGCGAACGTCGTCGAGCTCGTGCGGCGTCGTCAGCTCGAGCGTGAGCAGGTCGGGGTTGGCCACCAGCGCGGGGCCGTTGGGGAGCTGCATAGCGGTGCGGGTTCCTCGTCGTCTTACTTGTCGGAGAGCTTGGAGATGCGGTCGACCAGCGCCGCCCAGCGGGGCGCGCGGCCGGTGCGGGCGGCGGCCTTGTCGGCGAGGCCGTAGGCGGTGTGCATGGCGCGGGCGCCGACGCGCGGGAGCGGATCCGGCGGCCAGTTCGGGGCGCGGTGGCCGACCCACGGGTACGCCGTCAGCTCGCTCTCGCGCCGGAGCACAAGGTCGGTGATCGTGCGGGCCGCGAAGTTCGAGGCGCAGACGCCGTCGCCGTAGCCGCCCGCCGCGGCGACCCCACGCTTCTGGTCGTACGTCACCGTGGGGGCCCAGTCGCGGTTCGCGCCCCAGACGCCGCCCCAGGCGTGGGTGAGCTTCGCCTCGCGCGTCGCCGGCAGGAGGTCGTGCAGCGCGCGCCTGAGATCTTCGAAGATCGAAGGTTCACGGATCTCGTCCTCGTCCAGGCCGCGCGACTTGGGCTGGAAGCCGCCGCGGCCGCCCATGGCGATCCGGTCGTCGGTGGTGCGCTGGCAGTACATGCCGAGGTTGATCGCGTCGGCCATCAGCTCCCGGCCGTCCCAGCCCAGCTCGTCCCACACGTGCTGCGGGAGCGGCTCGGTCGCGATCACCTGCGAGGTGATCGGCTGGATCGCGCGCCCCTCGGTCGGGATGTGGACGGTGTAGCCCTCGGTGCCGCGGACGACGATCTCGGCGCGGACGTCGCCGCGCTCGGTGTGGACGACGCCCCGCTCGATGCCGGTCACGGTCGTCTGCTCGTAGATCGTCACGCCGAGGCGCTCGACGGTCTCTGCCAGGCCGCGGGCGAGCTTCGCCGGCTGGACGCGCGCGCACTGCGTCTCGTACTTCGCGCCGAGCACGTCCTTGTTGAGCCCGGCGACCCGCGCGTGGACCTCGTCGGCGGTGAGCCAGCGGTGGGTCTCCTCGCCGAAGCCCCAGGCGGCGTCCTCCACCAGCGACGCGCGCATGCCCTTCGCCTGGTCGTAGGTGCGGGCGAGGATCATCGTCCCGCTCTTGACGAAGCCGGCGTCGATGCCCTCGGCGGCGAGCGTCTCGCCGATCAGGTCGACGGTCCGCTCGTTCTCCTTCTTCATCCCGACCGCGAGCTCGCGCGACGACTCCGCCGCGTACCGCTCGAGCGAGCCGTTCAGATGTCCGTAGCACCAGCCCCCGTTGCGGCCGGAGGCGCCGTACCCGGCGATCTCCTTCTCGACCACCGCGATCCGCAGCGACGGGTCCGCCTTCTTGAGGTAGTACGCCGACCACAGCCCGGTGAACCCGGCCCCCACGATCGCGACGTCCACGTCGATCGGCCCCGGAAGCGGCGCGCGTGGCGTCAGGTCGCCGGCCTGCTCCAGCCACAGGCTGATGTCCGCGTACCGCGCGGCGTCGGGGTGCGCCGCGGCGGAAGCGCCGGTCGCGGTCGTGGCCGGCCCGGGCGTCGCGGGCTTGGCCGTCGCCGCGTCGGGCGCGGCGCCGTGGACGGTGGTCTCCTCCAGCATGGCCGGGACGGTACCAGGATTGTGATAGCGCTACCACACCGACTTCTCCCACTCGCTTCCACGCCGGCCCCACGGACGCCGTGGCGAAGTTGCAACCGTTCGCGTCGGTAGGGTCCCGCCGCGGATGGCCAGCAAGGGCGCGACTCCGACCGTCAGCGACGTCGCCGAGCGGGCGGGGGTGTCGTTCGCCACCGCCGCGCGGGCGCTGGGCGGGTACGGCTACGTGGGCGCGGCGTCGCGCGAGAAGGTCGAGGCGGCGGCGCGGGAGCTGGGCTACCGGCAGAACGACGTCGCGCGGGCGCTGGCGTCCGGCTCCACCCGGACGGTCGGGCTCGTGATCGGCGACATCGAGAACCCGTTCTTCGCGACGGTCTCGCGGGGGCTGGCGGACGTCCTGGAGGGCGAGGGCTACACGCTCCTGCTCGCCAACTCCGACGAGGACGCCGGACGCGAGGCGCGCTCGATCGCTGCGCTCTCCTCCCGCGTGGACGGCCTCGTCGTCGCACCGGCGGTGTCCAGCGGCGACCAGGCGCTCCGGCGCCCCGACAAGCCGCTCGTGGTCTTCGACCGCACCGTCCGCGGGCTCGACGTCGACTCGGTCGCGGTCGACAACGCGGCCGCCGCCGGCCTCGCCGTCCGCCACCTGCTCGAGCTCGGCCACCGCCGGATCGGCGTCGTCTGCGCACCCTCCACCATCTCGTCGACGAGCGCCCGCCTCCGCGGCTACCGGGCCGAGCTGAAGCGCGCGGGGATCGAGGTCGACGACAGCCTCATCGAGCGCGGCCCGTTCACCCGCGCCGACGCCCACGCCGCCGCGCTGCGCCTCCTCGGCCGCGACGACCGCCCCGACGCGATCTTCGCGACCGAGAACTACATGACCGAGGGCGTCCTCCTCGCCGCCCGTGAGCTCGGCCTCCGCATCCCGGACGACGTCGCGCTCGTCGGGTTCGACGACGCCGAGTGGATGCCGCTCGTCGACCCGCCCGTCACCGCCGTCGCCCAGCCGGTCTTCGAGATCGGCCAGGAGGCCGGCCGCCTCCTCCTCGCCCGCCTCGCCGGCGAGACCGCCCCCTCCCGCAAGGTCCGCCTCGCCGCCCGGCTCGTCGTGCGCGAGTCCTGTGGCGCGGGCGCATCGGCGCGCCGCTGACGTCACACCGCCGACCGCGGGGCCGTGAGAGAATCGGCGGGTGAACGAGGCACAGCGCGAGCTGCTCAACGAGATCCGCCGGCGCCTTGCCGCGGCCAAGGACGCTCCCGAGGTCCAGAACGCGAACGGGTCGAACTACTGGGCGCCGTACGTCACGCGCGCCGTCGACAAGCGCGCGGACGACGGTCCGGCGCTCGTCGCGTACATCCAGAGCGTCCTCCGCAAGCCCGACCGGTCGGAGGGATGGAGCGCGCTCCTCGAGGCCGGCCGCCTCGACCTCTCGTTCGAGGACATGGTCGCCAACGCCGACGAGCCGATCCGGAGCCTGTTCACCGACGAGGATCGTGAGATCGCCGGACGGACCCTCGCGGCGCAGACCGTCGAGGTCGACCGCAGGCGCGAAGCGGCGGAGACCACCGCCGTGGACGAGGACCGCCGGATCGTGGCCCGGGTCGCCGCGAGCCGCCGCGCTGCGGGGAAGCCGTGGACCGACGAGATCGAGGCGCAGATGTTCGCGGACCGCGCGGAGCGCCGGCGCAAGTCCTGAGCGGCCGGCGCGCGGGCCCGCGCGGCTAGCCGCCGTCGAGCCAGCGCGCGAGGCCGGGCACGCGACCGCCCGCGCGGTCAGACGCGGCGGCGGCCGATGAAGATCTCGATGTCCTCCAGCGCGTCCTGCGCGGTGCCGCCGTCGAAGCCCGGCTCCTCCGCCATCGCCCGGAGCACCGGCATCACGCGATCGGCGTCGTGCGTGCGGTGGATCCGCGCGAGGTGGCTGAGGCACGTCGCGGCCAGCCGCCGGAGCGGCGAGGCGGGGTCGGCGATGAGCGCCAGGCAGTGATCTTGCACCCAGCGCCAGTCCGGGTCGTGGAACGCGAGGCCGACGAGCGCGTGCGCCGCCGTCTCCTCGTCACCGCTCGTGAGCGCCCGCTCGAACACCTCCCGGTCCGCCGGCTCGGCGTCGTGGTACCGCGCCCGCTCCATCTGGCCGCACCATACTGGCGCACCAACATGAGAGCGGACACGCCAGGCTCTGATAGCGCTTTCTGAGAGCGCTATCAATTTCGCTTGCGGTCGGGTGAAGGCGCTGTTACCTTGCCCGCCGAAACCGGTTGCAGCAACCGGTTTCGGCACTGGAGAAGGTCCGTCGCGGAGCCGCGGCGGCCAGGAGGAGGTGAGCCCGCTACGTGGGCACTTCAGCGAGCAGCGACGTGGAGATGCGCGGCGGCGTGAGCGCGGGCGGACCGGCTGGTGCGAGCGGTGCGGCCGGGGCGCGCGGCGGCGTGGCCGGAGCCGGAACGACCGGCGCGGGCACTGGCGCGACCGGCGCGAGCGCGAGCGGCGCGGCCGGCGCGGGCGCACCCGCGGCGGACGTGGAGTTCCGTGGCGTGACGAAGCGGTTCGGCGACGTCGTGGCGGTGGACGCGCTCGACCTGACCATCCGCAAGGGCGAGTTCCTCTCGCTCCTGGGCTCGTCCGGCTGCGGCAAGACGACGTCGCTGCGGATGATCGCCGGGTTCGAGCAGCCGACGAGCGGCGAGATCCTGATCGGCGGCGCGGACGCGGTCGGCCTTCCCCCCTACCGCCGCGACGTCAACACCGTCTTCCAGCACTACGCCCTCTTCCCGCACATGACCGTGCTGGACAACGTCGCGTATGGGCTCAAGCAGCGCGGCGTCGACAAGGCCACCCGCCGCCGCGACGCGCAGGCGGCGCTGGAGCTGGTGCACCTGGAGGGGCGGGAAGCGCGGAAGCCCCGCGAGCTCTCCGGCGGCCAGCAGCAGCGCGTCGCGCTCGCGCGGGCGCTCGTCATGCGCCCCCGCGTCCTCCTCCTCGACGAGCCGCTCGGCGCGCTCGACCTCAAGCTCCGCAAGGAGATGCAGGTCGAGCTCAAGCGGATCCAGCAGGAGGTCGGGATCACGTTCGTCTACGTGACGCACGACCAGTCCGAGGCGATGTCGATGAGCGACCGGATCGCCGTCATGTGCGACGGCCGGATCGAGCAGCTCGACGCGCCCGAGAGCATCTACGACCGTCCCGCGACGACCTTCGTCGCGAAGTTCATCGGCGAGATGAACCTGCTCGACGGCGCGGTGCAGAGCGTGGACGGCGACACGGCGCGGATCGACGTCGGCACGAGCGCGGTGGCGGCCCGGATGAACGGCTTCCGCCCGGCCGCCGGCACGAACGTCAAGGTCGGCATCCGGCCCGAGAAGGTCCGGCTGGCGCGCACCGACGACGGCGCGGCCAACCGCGTCGACGCCACCGTCACCACCCGCCTCCAGCTCGGCAACGCCATCCAGCTGGTCACCACGCTCAGCGACGGCACGCCGCTCACCGCCGTCGTCCCCCGCGCCGGCACCGACGCCGACGTCGACCACATCGCACCCGGCGACCGCGTCGCCCTCTGCTGGTCCGAGACGGCCCCGGTCGTCCTCGCCGCCTGACCCACCCCGAGGAGGAGAACCGAAACGATGGACAAGCCCAACCAGGGCGAGCTGCGCCTGCTCGCACCCGCCGAGCTCAAGCCCCGCATGGACCGCCTCGCACGCCTCGCGCAGAAGGCCGCGGCCGACACCGAAGGCGTCAAGCTCAGCCGCCGCCACGCGCTGGGCCTGGGCGGTCTCGGCCTCCTGGCGCTCGCCGGCTGCGGCGGCTCGGGCAGCGAGGCGAGCAGCGGTGGCGGAGCGGCCGCGAGCAGCAGCGCCGCCGGGAAGCTCGCCGGCAAGCCGATGGAGGACCGCCTCCTCATCTACAACTTCTCCGACTACCTCGATCCCAAGACGATCAAGGGGTTCAAGAAGGCGAACGCGGCCGTCACCGTCAAGGAGACCTACTACTCCTCCACCGACGAGCTCGAGGCGAAGATCAAGGCGGGCGGCGGCAACTACGACGTCATCGTCCCCGGCCAGAACTCGATCGCCGCGCTCGGCCAGGCCGGCCACCTTCACGAGCTCGACAAGAAGCTCCTCCCGAACTTCGCCAACCTGCAGCCGCAGTGGACGAACCTGGACTACGACAAGGGCAACACGTTCTCCGTCGTCAAGAACTGGGGCTACACCGGCTTCTACTACCGCCACGACGTCATCACGGAGAAGCCGACCACGTGGGCGGAGTTCTTCGAGCTGCTCCCCAAGTACTCGTCCAAGGGCCGGACGAACATGCTCGAGGGCACGACGCTGATCATCGGCGGCGCCATGATCGCGCTCGGCATGGACCCGGACTCCGAGAACCAGGCCGACTACGACAAGGCGGTCAAGTTCCTCGAGCCGCTCGCCAAGCACATCAAGACGCTCGACGCGACGACGTACAGCGCCGACAGCGAGGCCGGGAAGATCATCCTCGGCCAGGGCTGGAGCGGCGACATCGTCAACATCGTCAAGGCGAACGAGAACGTCACCGGCGTGGCGCCCGACGGCCCCGCCGAGCGCTGGGCGGACAACTGGTGCATCCCCGCCGACGCGCCGCACCCGGTCGCCGCGCACGCATGGCTCAACCACCTGATGGACCCGCAGGTCGCGCTGACCGAGATGGAGTTCACCGGCTACCCGACGCCGAACGCGAAGACGTGGGAGCTCCCGGGCGCGAAGAAGTTCCGCGACAACGAGCTGATCAACGTGCCGGAATCCAAGCTCGGCGGCTACAAGTTCATCATCTCGCCGACGCCGAAGGTGCTCAACCTCCGGCAGCAGGCCTACGAGAAGTTCCGCGCCACGCGATGAGCGCGCGCCGGGCCGTCAAGGGTCAGCGGGGCTTCGCGCCCCGCTACCCGGCCTGGCTGGCGTCGCCGCTGCTGGGCTACTACCTCCTCCTGTTCGTCGCGCCGCTGGCGATCCTCGTGACGTTCGCGTTCGCGCGGCAGTCCGACTCGTTCGCGGGCGACCAGATCGTCTACGGCTTCTACACGGAGCAGATCAGCGCGGTCTTCGACAGCCTCTACCTCAACGTGATCGGGCAGACCCTCCTGATCGCGGCGGGCGGGACGCTGGCGACGGTCGCGGTCGGGTTCCCCCTCGCGTACTGGATGGCGCGGCACGTCAGCAGCCGGCGCAAGACGATCGTGCTGCTGCTCGTGATCATCCCGTTCTGGACGTCGTTCCTGATCCGGACGTTCGCGTGGAAGCTGATCCTCGACGGGAACGGCGGCATCGCCGGCTTCTTCGGGCTCGACATCCTCTACACGTGGAAGGCCGTCCTGATCGGCCTCGTCTACGGCTACCTGCCGCTGTTCGTGCTGCCGGTCTACGCGTCGCTGGAGCGGATGGACTGGTCGCTCGTCGACGGCGCGAAGGACCTGGGCGCGACGCCGTGGAAGGCGTTCAAGGAGATCACCCTTCCCTTGACGCGGCCGGGCCTGCTCTCCGGCACGCTGCTCGTCTTCATCCCGATGTGCGGCGAGTACGTGATCCCGCAGATGCTCGGCGGCGGCCGGTTCCTCTTCGTGGGGAACGTGATCCAGGGGCAGTTCATCGGCGCGTCGAACTGGCCGTTCGGCTCCGCGTTGTCGCTGGTGCTGATGGTGGTGCTGGCCGTGTTCGTCGTGCTGTACGTCGTCTCGGCGCTGAAGGAGGAGCAGTACGGTGCATGACGCGGCTCGTCGCAAGCGGCTGATGTCCGGGTGGGGGATCGCGGTGCTGGCGTTCCTCTACGCCCCGATCGCCGTCGTGATCGTCTACGCGTTCAACGCGAACCACGACGTCTCGAACTGGACGGGCTTCAGCGCGAAGTGGTTCACCGAGGCGTTCGACACGCCGCGGTACGTCAACGCGCTCGAGCTGTCGCTGAAGATCGCGGCGCTGAACGCGGTCTGCGCGACGGTGCTGGGGACCGCCGCAGCGTTGGCCCTGGGCCGGACGCGGTCGCGGTGGCGCGTGCCGTTCAGCGCGCTGATCTTCCTCACGTTGGTGGTGCCGGAGATCGTGATCGCGGTCGCGTCGCGGATCTTCTTCGTGCAGGCGCACGACAACTTCGGGGCGTTCCCGGAGCTGTCGTGGCGGACGATCCTGCTCGCGCACGTGGTGTGGTCGAGCGCGATCGTCGTGCTGATCGTCCGCGCGCGGTTCACGTCGATGGGCTCGCAGCTCGAGGAGGCGTCGTTCGACCTCGGCGCGCCGCCGGTGCGCACGTTCCTGCAGGTGACGCTGCCGCGGCTGGCGCCGGCGATCATGGCCGGCTTCCTGCTCACGTTCACGATGTCGTTCGACGACTACGTCCTGTCCGTGTTCACCGCGTCGGGCGAGTCGGAGACGTGGCCGATGGCGGTGTTCAACGACGTGCGGTTCGGCGTGTCGCCGGCGGTCAACGCGATCTCGACGCTGATGTTCGTGATCGTCGCGGCGGGCGTCGCGGGCGCGGTGTGGTTCATGCAGCGGCGCGGCGAGAACGTGTCGGAGGCGCTGGCCGGTGGCCGCTGAGCCTGCCGCACCGAACGGCGCGCGGCGCGTCACGATCGCCGACGTGGCGCGGGAGGCGGGCGTCTCGAAGGCGACCGTCTCCCGCGCGCTGAACTCGCCGGGCGCCGTGGGTGCGGCGACGCGCTCGCACGTGCTCGACGTGGTCGCGCGGCTGGGCTTCGCGCCGAACCTCAACGCGCGGTCGTTGACGACGGGCCGCACGCAGGTGATCGGCGTGGTCGTCTCCGACATCCAGGTGCCGTTCTTCACCTCCGTCGCGCGGGCGGTGCAGAACGCCGCTCACGCGCGCGGGTACCTGACGCTCGTCGGCAACTCGGACGAGCTGCCGGCCAACGAGGACGCGCTGATCCGCGCGTTCGCGTCGCGGATGGTGGACGGGCTGATCGTGACGCCGGCGGCGGGCGCCAACGCCGCGCTGGTCGAGGTGGCGCGCCACATCCCGGTCGTGGTGGTCGACCGGATCATCGAGGGCGGGGTCGGCGCGTGCATCGTCTCCGACAACTACGCGGGCGCGCTCAACGCGACGCGGCACCTGCTCGGGCTCGGCCACCGCTCGATCGCGTACCTCTCGTCGCCGCTGGACAAGTCGTCGGCGGTCGAGCGGTACCGGGGCTACCGGGCGGGGCTGGAGGAGGCGGGCGTGCCGTTCCGGCCGGAGCTGCTGCGGGTGGGCGACTACCACGCGGACGCGGTCGAGGGGTCGGCGGCGGAGCTGCTGCGGTCGTTCGCGCCGACGGCGGCTTTGACGTCGGAGGCGTCGATCACCGTGGGCGCGCTGCGGGCGGCGCAGGCCGTCGGGCTCCGGGTGCCGGACGACCTCTCGCTGCTCGGCTTCGACGACCTGGACTGGGCGTCGCCCTCGCTCACCGTCGTGCTGCAGGACACCGAGCGGCTGGGCGCGGAGGCGATGGCGCGGCTGCTGCGGCTGCTCGACGGCGACGCGGACACGCCGGCGAGCGACGTGATCCGCGTGCCGACGCGCCTCATGGTGCGGGCGTCGTGCGCTCCGCCTCCCGCATCGCGGCCGTGATGCGCTCGAACGACTGACGGACGGGCGGGAGCGGGTCGAGCCAGTAGCGGTCGGCGATGGTCTCGAGGGAGAGGAAGCCGGTGTAGTCCGCGTCGGCGAGGTCCTGGAGCCAGGTGGCGAGCGGTCGGTCGCCGTCGCCCCACGCGAGGTGGCCGGTGGGCGCGCCGTCGACGAAGTGGACGTGCGCGAGGTCGCCCTTGCTCGTGTAGTCGAGGATCGTCTCGCCCGCGGCGACCATCGCGCCGGTGTCGAGCGCGACCTCGAGGTTCGGCGCGCCGATCTCCTCCCGCATCCGCGCGATGTCGGCGGAGGTGGTGACGATGTGGGACTCGACGGGCTGGAGCGCTTCGAGGACGCAGGTGAGGCCGAGCTGGTCCGCGCGCTCGGCGATGGAGGCGAGCGCGTCGCGGGAGCGCTCCCACGCTTGGGCGGGGTCCTCGTCCAGCGTGTTCCAGCCGGAGGTGCAGAAGAGGATCGGCGCGCCGAGCTGCGCGGCGACCTCGGCGCAGCGGTGGAAGTAGGCGATCGAGCGGTCGCGGAGGGTCGGGTCCGCGGCCGCGATGTTGACCGGGTACATGACCTGCTCGGGGCAGAAGCAGGTGAGGTTCAGCTCGCGCTCGGTGAGCTTGCGGCGGATCGCATCGACCTGCCGCGACGTGGTGTCGTCGACGTACAGGTGCGGGCTGACGCCCCACAGCTCGACGTGCTCGACCTCCAGCTCCGCCATGTCGTCGAGCCAGCGGTCGAGCGTGCAGCGCAGGTAGCTGAAGTTCGTCGCGCAGAGCTGGTCGGGCGTGAGCGTCATGGGGCCTCCGGGGCGAGGGTGAGGGCCGGGCTGCCGGCCAGGGCGATGAGGGCGGCGGCGAGCGCGGTGCCCGCCCCGAGGACGAAGGCGGCGGCGCTGCCGTGGTGCTCGACCAGGAC
>DATMVO010000241.1:0-13702 GCA_035563115.1 Solirubrobacteraceae bacterium | reverse complement strand
CGCGCCGTGCCCGCACGAGCGGCGCCGCGGCGCTCACCCCCGCCGAGCGGCGCACCGCCGAGCAGGCGGCCGCCGGGCTCAGCAACCGCCAGATCGCGCAGGCGTCCTTCGTGACGGAGAAGACCGTCGAAGGGCACCTCTCCAGCGTCTACCGCAAGCTCGCGATCGCGTCCCGGGCGCAGCTCGCGGCGGCGCTGGAGCAGGCCCGGGACGCCTGACCGCGGCGGTCTACTCGCAGACCAGCCGGTCCTTCGCGGTGAGCGGGACGTCGTTGAGGACGTAGGTCGCCGAGAACGTGATCGGCTTGCAGGCGCGCGGCGCGCGGATGTACGGCTTGCGCGCGACCTTCCCCTTGCCGCGGAGCTTCAGATCGAGGCCCGTGACGGTGAACAGCGCCGGCGGCGTGCCCGGGGGCGGCGTCGGGGCCACGCCCACCAGCAGCAGCGTGCCCTGACGGAAGAAGTCGACGGAGTAGTAGGCGTCCACCCCGGCGGCGGACACCAGCGCGAGCAGGCCGGACCGCGGCACGACGGTGCCGTCCGGCGCCACGGGCTCGAGGATGCCGTTGACGATGGTCACCTTGCCGGTGAGCGGCTGCGGGACGGTCGGCCGGGCGTCCACGATCGCGGTGCCGGTGCCGACGACCGACCCCTTCGGGCAGTTCGCCACGGCCGGCTTCCCCTTGGGCGCGAACACCGACTCGCGGCACTGGACCTGCGCCTTCGGGTCGAACGACACCCCGGCCCCGAGCGTGAACTGGATCGTGTTGAGCGTCTCGGGCGGCCGCTGGCCGTCGGCGCGGACGAGGCTCGTCTTCAGCTCCAAGTCGGCCGCCATGCGGGCGCCCTTCGCGGCGGCCTTCTTGACCGTCAGGCCGGTCTCGAACGTCAGCTTGTTGGGTCCGGCGGTCGTCGTGTCGGCCGCGGCGGGCGTGGTCGACACCGCGAGCGCGAGCGCGCACGCGGCGACGACGCGAGGGAGGGAGTGCTTCACGCGCGCCACTCGAGCAGACGGCGGTGCGCAGCGCAGCCCCTCAGGGCCAAGACCCGTGGAAAGACCAGGGGTCGTGGCAGCTGCCCGGACGGTCCGTCCGTCCCGCGCGCGAAGCTCCCGCGCCGATGAGCGAGACGGTGGACCGGATCTGGAAGCTGCACGGCGACGGCCGTGCCGTGCGGGAGGGCGCCGTCGTGCTGCCCGAGGAGCGGCTGGCGTGGCCGGCGATGATCGGCCTCGGCGGCCAGCACGTGCTGGCGATGTTCGGGTCGACGGCGCTCGTCCCGGTGCTGACCGGCTTCCCCGTCACGACGACGCTCTTCTTCAGCGGCATCGCGACGCTGCTCTTCGTCCTCATCACGCGCAACCGCGTGCCGTCGTACACCGGCTCGTCGTTCGCGTTCATCGCGCCGGTCGTGGCAGCGAAGGCGGACGGCGGGATCCCCGCGGCGCTCGGCGGCATCCTCGCCGCGGGCGTCGTGCTCTTCCTCGTCGGCCTGCTCGTCGACCGGCTCGGCTACCGGGTGATCGAGGCGATCCTGCCGCCGGTCGTCACGGGCGCGATCGTCGCGCTGATCGGCCTCAACCTCGCGCCGGTCGCGAAGGACCAGTTCGAGTCGCAGGCGGGCGTCGCGCTCTTCACGCTCGTGGCGATCCTCGTGCTCACCGTCGGGCTGCGGGGGATCAGCGCGCAGCTGAGCGTCTTCCTCGGCGTCGCGGCGGGCTACGTCTTCGCCGCGATCGCCGGCAAGGTCGACTGGACCGCGGTGGAGCAGGCGGACTGGTTCGGCCTCCCGGACTTCACGACGCCGACCTTCCAGCTCGACGCGATCCTCCTCATCGTCCCCGCCGTGATCCTCGTGCTGATCGCCGAGAACGCCGGGCACGTGAAGGCCGTCGGGACGATGACCGAGCGGAACCTCGATCCCGAGATCGGGCGGTCGCTGATGGCCGACGGCGCGGGCACGGCGCTGGCGGGCGCGTTCGGCGGCTCGGGCACGACGACGTACGCGGAGAACATCGGCGTGATGGGCCTCACCCGCGTCTACTCGACGCTCGCGTACCTCATCGCCGGCCTCTTCGCGATCGCCCTGGCGCTGCTGCCGAAGTTCGGCGCGATCGTCGGGGCGCTGCCGGTCGGCGTCCTCGGCGGCGCGGTGACGGTGCTCTTCGGCCTGATCGCCGTCCTCGGTGCGCGGGTGTGGATCGAGCACGGGGTCGACTTCCGCGACCCGGTCAACCTCACCACCGCGGCGGTCGCGATCATCGTCGGCGCGGGCGACTACACGCTCGTCTGGGGCGACTACACGTTCGCCGGCATCGCGCTCGGAACCGTCGCCGCGATCGTCACGTACCAGGTGCTCAGGTTGCTCCGCCGCGACGACGCCCGTCCGATCGGCCCCGCCGGCGATCCGACATGAGGGTGAAAACCCGGCGGTGATCTTCCGACCGGGTGGACGGGGTCCGGCAGGCGCGCGCGGCCGATCATGGTGGACGTGTCTGGAACCCGTCCGCTCATCGGCATCTCGACCTCGGAGCTGCGCAGCTCGCCCCAGCGCGACCACGAGGAGCACGGCGACCCGCAGCGCCGTGAGCTGGCGCTGGGCCTGAAGTACCTGGACGCCGTCGACCGGGCCGGCGGCGTGCCGGTCATCCTCGCCCCCATCGCGGCCGAGGCGCTGGACGCGCTGCTCGACCGGCTGAGCGGGATCGTCCTCAGCGGCGGGCCGGACCTCCACCCGTCCGCGTACGGCCACGAGCCGCACCCGGAGCTGGGGCCGACGGAGCCGGACCTCGACCGCTTCGAGCTCTCCCTCGCCCGCCGCGCCGACGCGCGCCGGATGCCGATGCTGGGGATCTGCCGCGGCGCGCAGGTGCTCAACGTCTCGCGCGGCGGCACGCTCCACCAGCACCTGCCCGACCACCGCCAGACCGAGCCGGGCGACGAGACGACGCACACCGTGCGGCTCCAGCAGCGCTCGACGACGTCGTCGCTGCTCGGCGGCCGGACGCAGGTGGACGTCAACTCGTTCCACCACCAGGCGGTCGCGCGGGTCGGGGACGGGCTACGCGTCGCGGGCCGCTCGGAGGACGGGCTGGTCGAGGCGATCGAGGACCCCGAGCGCGACATGTGCGTCGGCGTCCAGTGGCACGCGGAGTGCCTCGTCGACGACCCGACCCACATGAAGCTCTTCACGGCGCTGGTGAGCGCGGCGCGGCTGCGGGACCACATGATCCCGGTGTCGCGCGTCGCGGTCGCGGTGGCCTAGAGGAGCGCCTGGGAGCCGGACGGCGGGGTCCGGAGGCCCGCCGTCCAGCGCCCGTTGGGGCGGGCGACGTCCACGTCGAGGCCGAAGGTGCGCGAGACGTTCGCGCTGGTCAGCGTGTCCTCGATCTCCCCCGCCGCGCAGACCCTGCCCTCGGCGAGCAGGAGCGCGTGCGTGGTGGAGGGCGGGATCTCCTCCAGGTGGTGGGTGACCGTGACGGTCGGGAGGCCGGGGCGCGCGCGGGCGGTCGCGACCATCGCCTCGATCAGCCGCTCGCGCGACGGGAGGTCCAGGCCGCTGGTGGGCTCGTCGAGGAGGAGCAGGTCGGGGCGGCCTATCAGCGCGCGGGCGAGGAGGATCCGCTGGCGCTCGCCCTGCGAACAGCGCTCGTACGTGCGGTCGGCGAGCTGCGCGGCTCCCACCAGCTCGAGCAGCTCGTGCGCGTGGGCGCGGTGCTCCTCGGTGATCCGGTGGCGCTGGAGGGCGACCGCGCCGAAGAGGCCGGTGAGCACGACCGCGTGGGCGGGCATCGCGCCGCGCAGGCCGCGGGCGACGCGCGCGTCGACCATCCCGATCCGCTCACGCAGCGCACGCAGGTCGGTGCGGCCGAGCCGCCGGCCGAGGACGTCGACCGTGCCCTCCGACGGGTGGTCGACCGCGCCCGCGACGTTGAGCATCGTCGACTTCCCCGCGCCGTTGGGGCCGAGGACGACCCAGTGCTCGCCGGGCTCCACGGTCCAGTCGATGCCGTCGAGGAGCACCTGGCGGCGCGTGCCGTCCGGGCGCCAGACGGTGACGCCGGCGAGCTGGAGCGCGGGCGTCACCCGGCGGCGGGCTCGGTCTCGAGCGCGCCCGAGCGGCGCAGGTAGAGCCACACCCCGGCGACGACGCCGACGGCGGTGATGAGCGACCACGCCACGCCCTGCCCGAGCTGCGCGGCGACCGGGCCGGGGCAGACGTTCGCCACGCCCCACCCCGCGCCGAAGAGCAGCGCGCCGGTGACGTGGCGGCGCTCGGGCTGGTCGGTCGTGAGCGTGATCGGCTCGCGCGTCACCACCGCCCGCCGCTGCACCCGCGCGAGCACCCGCACGCCGATCGCCGCGGTCAGCACCGCGCTCGCGAACATCCCGTACAGGTAGGCGTCCTGGAAGAGCAGCGCCTCGCGGATGACGGCCGGGTCGGCCATCCCGCTCCACGACATCACGACCCCGAAGACGACGCCCACGAGCGCGCCCGCCACCGCCGCGCGCACCGTCAGACCACCGCCTCGACCGCGAACGCGACGACGATCGCGGTGGCGAAGAAGGTCGCGGTCGCCACCAGCGACGCGGGCGACAGGAGCGACGAGCCGGTCAGCCCGTTCCCGCTCGTGCAGCCGCCCGCGGTCTTCGCGCCGTAGCCGACGGCGACGCCGGAGATGAGCAGGATCGCGGCGATGGCGAACGCCCCGCCGCTCCCGTCGAACGTGTCGGTCAGCCACCCGTAGCCGTCCACGCCCGCGCCGCCGCGCACGAGCGCGAAGAGCAGCCCGCCGCCGATGATCCCCAGCGCGAACCAGCCACGCCAGTCGAAGCGCAGCGACCCGCGCCCGAGCTGCGTCACGAGCTCCGAGAACCCACCCGTCACGCCCAGGCGCCCGTTGAAGAGCGCCCGGCACGCGACGACGCACAGGCCGAGCACCGGCCCGGCGACGTACCACGCGAGCTGATCGTCCATGGCGCCGAATCTAGCCCGGTCCGGTCTAGAACGCCCGCGCGTACTGCGGCGGGACCGGGAACTCCTGGTGGAGGGCCTTCGCGGCGTGGAGCGGCCAGTGCGGGTCGCGAAGCAGCTCGCGCGCGAGGAAGACGAGGTCGGCGCGGCCGTTGCGGACGAGCTCCTCGGCGTGCTCGGGGGCGGTGATGAGGCCGACGGCGCCGGTGAGGATGCCGGTCTCGCGGCGGATCGCCTCCGCGAACGGCACCTGGTAGCCGGCGCCGACCGGGATCTCCGCGGCCGGGACGTTGCCGCCGGTGGAGGTGTCGATGAGGTCGACGCCGGCGTCGCGCAGCAGCGCGGCCAGGCGCACGCTGTCCTCGCCCGTCCAGCCGCCCTCGACCCAGTCGGTCGCGGAGATGCGGACGGCGAGCGGGCGGTCGCCCCACGTCTCGCGCACCGCGGCGACGGTCTCGAGCAGCATCCGCGTCCGGTTCTCGAACGAGCCGCCGTACTCATCCGTGCGCGCGTTGGAGATCGGCGAGAGGAACTGGTGGAGCAGGTAGCCGTGCGCGGCGTGGACCTCGACCCAGTCGAAGCCGGCCTCCCCCGCGCGCCGGGCGGCGGCGGCGAACGCCTGCTGCACGTCGCGGATCTCCTCGACGGTCAGCTCCATCGGGACCGGGTACCCGTCGGCGAACGGGATCGGGCTCGGGCCGAGCGGCTGCCAGCCGCCATCGGCCGCGCCGACCGGCCCGCCGCCGTTCCACGGCTGGGACGTCGACGCCTTCCGCCCGGCGTGCGCGAGCTGCGTGCCCGCGGCGGCGCCGTTCGCGTGGATCGCGTCGACGATGCGCACGAGCGGCGCGATCTGGTCGTCGCTCCACAGGCCGACGTCCTGCGGCGAGATGCGCCCCTCGGGCGTGACCGCCGTCGCCTCGGTGAAGACGAGCCCGGCACCGCCCACGGCGCGCGCGGCGAGGTGGACGAGGTGCCAGTCGGTCGCCTTGCCGTCCTGGGCGTCGACCGAGTACTGGCACATCGGCGAGACGACGATGCGGTTGCGCAGCGTGACGCCGCGGACGGTGAGCGGGGAGAAGAGGCGCGCGTGCGGGGCGCCGTCGAGCGTGTCGGAGCCGCTGGCCGTCGAGGTCGCGCCCTCGGAGGCGCCGTGCGGGGTCGTGATCGTTGATGCCACAACTACCACCGTACCCCGACCGTCCGGCGGCGATCTGTGAGCTACAGGTCGTGCTGCACCATCGCCCCGCGCTCGTGCACGGAGAACTGGAGGAGCGGCGTGTCGCCGACGTTCTCGAACCGGTGCGGCGTGTTCGCCGGGACGACCACGACGGTGCCGCCCTCCACCACCGTCCGCTCCTCCCCCGCGGTGAACTCCGCCGTGCCCTCGAGCAAGCAGAAGACCTCCGCGTACGGATGGACGTGGAGCTCGGGCCCCTTGCCGGGGAGCGTCTTGACCAGGAACCAGGCGATGTCGGCGCCACCGGCCGCGTCGGCGCCCTCGAAGCGGAAGGCCGTCGGGCCGGTGGCGAACTCGTCGAGCTTGTAGGTGGTGACCATGCTGCACCGCAGCCTCGCGCGAGGCGACGCGGCGCGCAACCGCTCAGCCGCTCCTCCCCCTCCGCCTGCTCGCCTGGTCGTCGAGCCCGTCCAGCTAGGGCTTGAAGACGATCTTGAAGGCGCCGTCCTGCTTCTTCTGGAACGTCTCGTAGGCCTGCGGGGCCTCGTCGAGCGGGACGTGGTGGGTGGCGAACGTGTCGACGCCCAGGGGGTCGCCGTCGCCGGTGAGCAGCGGCATGATGTCCGGGATCCAGCGCTTGACGTTCGCCTGGCCCATCCGCAGGTTGATCTGCTTGTCGAACATCTGCAGGAGCGGCATCGGCGAGGCGGCGCCGCCGTAGACGCCCGAGAGCGAGATGGTGCCGCCGCGCTGGACGATCTCGATCGCGCTGTGCAGGGCGGAGAGGCGGTCGATGCCGCCGGTCGTCATGACCTGCTGCGCGAGCTTGTCGGGGAGCAGGCCGGCCATCCGGTGGGCCATCTTCCCGACCGGCGAGCCGTGCGCCTCCATGCCGACCGCATCGATCACCGAGTTCGGCCCGCGGCCGTCGGTCAGCGAGCGGACGTAGTCGGGGAGGTCGTCCTCGTGGTCGTTGAGGTCGATCGTCGTCACGCCGTGCGCGGCGGCGCGCTGGAGCCGCTCGGGGACGAGGTCGACGGCGAGCACCTGGTAGCCGCGATGCTGGGCGATCCGCGCGGACATCTCGCCGATCGGCCCGAGGCCGAGGACGAGCACCGTCCCGCCGTCCGGCACGTCGGCGTACTCCACGGCCTGCCAGGCGGTCGGCAGGACGTCGGAGAGGAAGAGGAAGCGGTCGTCCGACGGGCCCTCGGGGACCTTGATCGGGCCGTAGTGCGCCTGCGGGACGCGCAGGTACTCGGCCTGGCCGCCGGCGACCTGGCCGTAGAGCTTGGTGTAGCCGAGCAGCGACGCGCCCGTGCCCCACTCGTGGTTCTGCGTGGTCTCGCACTGCGTCTGCAGCCCGTTGCCGCACATGAAGCAGTGGCCGCAGGAGACGTTGAACGGGATCACGACGCGGTCGCCAGGAGCGATGTGCGTGACCTCGGGGCCGACCTCCTGCACGATGCCCATCGGCTCGTGGCCGAGGATGTCGCCCTCGTCGATGAAGGCGCCGAGCACCTCGTACAGGTGCAGGTCGGAGCCGCACAGACCCGAGGACGTGACCTTGATGATCGCGTCGGTCGGCTGCTCGATGGTCGGGTCCGGGACCTCGTCCACGCGGACGTCGTGGTTGCCATGCCAAGCGAGTGCCTTCATGAGGAGGCCGTACCCAGTGCAGGGACGAGCAACCACGACGCCGGTGCGGCGGTCACTTCGTGAAGGCGCCGATGCGGCCGGTCACCTCCTTGCCGGTCTTGGATGCGCGGTAGGCGCGCACGGTGACGTGGCGCTTGCCGACGTAGTCGCGGTCGAGCGCGGCGAAGCCGACGCCCGAGCCCTGCGGCGTGCCGAGCCCGCGGATCGTCTTGCCCTTCGGCGCGCGCAGGGTCAGCCGGACCTCCTGCTTGCCCTCGAGCGTGACGTCCTTGAAGACGAGGACGCCCTTCGCGCCCATGTAGTCGCCCTTCTTGACGCCCGTGCCGGGGATCGTGAACGGCGCGGCGCCCGCGAGCGACTGCTGCTTGGTGACGATGGGGGCGTCGGCGGCGGTGGCCAGGCCGACGGACGAGAGGGTCAGCGCGGCGGCGGTGGCGGCGATGGTGCGGTGCAGGTTCATGCCCCTCGAACGACGCCTCCGCAGGAAGGTGCCGCCCCTCGGAGCAGGCAGGGGGGATCTCCCCTATACGGCGTGCTCGATCGGCAGACCCGCGGCGCGCCAGGCCTGGAAGCCGCCGTCGAGGTCGGTGGCGCGCGTGAACCCGAGCTGCTGGAGCGTCGCGGCGACGAGGCTCGACTGGTAGCCCTCGTTGCAGACGACGACCACGGTGCGGTCGAGGTCGCGCGAGAGCGCGGGGTCGTCGTGGCCGGACGCGGGGTCGGCGCGCCACTCGACGACGTTGCGCGGGTGGAAGAGCGCGCCGGGGATCAGGCCGTCCCGCTCGCGCTGCAGCTCGGAGCGGATGTCGAGCAGGAGCGCGCCGCCGTCCTGGACCGCCCGCGCGGCCTCGTCCGGCGCCACCCGCTTCAACCCCGCGCGGGCGTCGGCGAGCAGCTCGTCGACCGTCCGCCTCATCCGAGCCGCGCGAGCTCGTCGGCGCTCAACTCGAGGTGCGTCGCCGCGGCGGAGTCACGGATCGTCTCCGGGCGGGAGGAGCCGGGGATGGGGATCATCCGGTCGCTGAGCGCGAGGAGCCAGGCGAGGCAGACCTGCTGGGGCGAGACGCCGTGGTCGCGCGCGACCGCCGCGAACTCGGGGTTCTCCCCCAGGCCGCCGAACGGGCTCCACGGGAGGAAGACGAGGCCGAGCTCGTCGCAGACGTCGACCTCCGGCAGCGACGTGCGGAAGGTGGGCGAGAGCTCGTTCTGCACGCTGACGAGCGCGTCACCGAGGATCGCGTGGGCCTCGCGGATCTGGTCCGGGTCGGCGTTCGAGATGCCGGCGCGGACGATGAGCCCGTCGTCGTGGAGCTCCTTGAGCGCCCCGATCGACTCCGCCCACGGGGTCTCCGGATCCGGGCGGTGGAACTGGTAGAGCGCGATCGCGTCCACGCCCAGCCGCTTCAAGCTCGCCTCCGCCGCGCCGCGCAGGTACGCGCGCGTGCCGTCCAGCCCCCACCCGTCGTCGGGCGTCCGCGTGTGCCCGCCCTTCGTCGCGATGACCACGCGCGCGACGTCGGCGTCGCCGCGGTAGGCCGCGATCGCGCGCGTGAGCAGCTCCTCGCCGTGGCCCATCTCGTCCGCGTGGATCGCGTACGCGTCGGCGGTGTCGAACAGCGTCACGCCCGCGTCGAGCGCCGCGTGCACGGTCGCGAACGCGCGCTCCTCGTCGGGTCGCGGCGCGTGCGAGAGGGGCATCGCCCCCATTCCGATCGCGCCGACTTCCAGGTCGCCCAGCCGTCTCGTCTGCATCGCCGCGATGAGTTTCCCCGCCGCGCCCCGTCCCAGTCGTTGGCATGTCCGCCGCAGAGCCCCAACCCCGGCCCACGCTCGTGCTCCTCGTCGAGAACGGCCGCGAGGTCGTGGTCGAGCGCGTCGACGGCCGCCGTCCGACGATGCCGCTCGTCGAATCGCTCCTGCGGCTCCAGCTGGAGGCGCGGCGGCGCGGCGGGCGGATCGAGCTGCGCGACGTGCCCGCCGAGCTCCACGGCCTGCTGGAGCTCGTCGGGCTCGCGCGGGTCCTAGGCCTCGAGCCGCGCGGGCAGCCCGAACTGCTCGAACAGCTCGGGGTAGATGAAGTGGTGCAGGCCCGCGATCCGCCCGTCTGACATCTCCGTCACCACGAGCGCCCACGGGTCGAAGCCGCCGTCCGGCGACGGGTTGTAGATCGCGAACGCCGGGCCGCCGTTGGCCTCGGTGGTGAGCACGCGCGAGCCCTCGCACTTCGCGCCCGTGCCGAGCATGAAGTCGTGGATCGCCTCGGGGCCCTCGACCCACAGCGGCCACGGGGGCATCGAGAACGCGGCGTCGTCCTTGAGCAGCGTCACGAGCGAGGCGATGTCGTACGCCTCGAACGCGGCGACGTACTTGCCGAGCAGCTCCTGCTTCTCCGCGTCCTCCATGGTGGACGATGCGGTCGCGGTGGCGTCGGCGTCCAGCGCCTCGATCGTCGCCCGCGCCCGCTGCAGCGCGCTGTTGACCGACGCGACGGACGTGTCGAGCAGCTCCGCCACCTCGGTCGCCTGCCAGCGCAGCACCTCGCGCAGCACGAGCACCGCGCGCTGCTTGGGCGGCAGGTGCTGGAGCGCGGCGACGAACGCGAGCTTCAGCGTCTCGCGCTGCTCGGCCAGCGCCGCGGGGTCGGCCTCCTGCGGGAGCACGCGCGCGTCGGCGACCGGCTGGACCCACGTCGTCTCGGCCAGCTGGGCGCCGAGCGCGCCGTCCGCGGCGCTCGACGGCCCCATGTCCATGGGCGTCGCGCGGCGCTGCACGGACTGGAGCTGGTCGAAGCAGACGTTGCTCGCGATCTTGTAGAGCCACGACTTCAGCGCGCCGCGGGCCGTGAGCTTGTCGAGGTTGCGCCACGCGCGGACCATCGTCTCCTGCACGGCGTCCTCGGCCTCCGAGCCCGAGCCGAGCATCCGGTAGCAGTAGCCGGTCAGGGCGCGGCGGTGGCTTTCGAGCTCCTGCTCGATCGTCGTCTTGTCCAGCGTGGTCGACACGCATGTGAGCATACGCTCACAAGCGGCCGGCGTCGAGGGTCAGACCGCTCCTTGGGCGGTTCGCGGGACGCCGGGGCTCGCGGCGCGGCGGGTCTTCAGCCAGTAGGCGCCGAGCACGACGACGACCGAGATCGCGCTCGGGATGAGCTGGGAGCGGACGTCCTCCACCAGCGCCATCGAGCCGATGATGACCACGATCGCGACGATCGACGCGTACGTCAGCCACGGGTAGAACCACATCTTGAGCTTCAGCCGCTCGGGGTCCTCGCGCTCGAGCACGCGCCGCATCCGCAGCTGCGAGATCGCGATGAGGAGGTAGACGACGAGGGCGATCGCGCCGCTGGAGTTCACGAGGAAGAGGAAGACCGTGTCGGGCGAGAGCGCGGCGAAGATCACCGACGCGAAGCCGATCGACGTGGTCAGGAAGATGGCCTTGACCGGCACGCCGCGCGCGTTGACGTCGAGCAGACCCTGCGGCGCGTCGCCGCGGCGGGCGAGCGCGAAGAGCATCCGCGAGCCGGTGTAGAGGCCGGAGTTGAGGCAGCTCAGCACCGCGGTGAGGACGACGGCGTTCATCACGTCGGCGCTGCCGGGGATGCCGATCCGGTCGAGCGCGGCGATGAACGGCGACTCGCCGACGACCGTCTTGTCCCACGGGACGATCAGGACGACGAGCAGGATCGCGGCGACGTAGAAGGTCAGCACGCGCACGACGACCGAGTGGACGGCCTTGGAGACGTTCCGCTCGGGCTCGCCCGACTCGGCGGCGGCGATCGTGACGATCTCCGCCCCCACGAACGCGAAGATCACGATGACGACGCCGGCGAGCACGGTGGTGACGCCGGAGGGGGCGAAGCCCTCGTTCTCGGTGAGGTTCGCCAGGCCGGGCGAGTCGCCGCCGCCGATGCCCAGCACGAACCCGAGGGCGATCGCGATGAAGACGATGATCGCCGCGACCTTGATCGACGCGAACCAGAACTCGAACTCGCCGAACGACTTGACCGAGAAGAGGTTCGTGGCCGTCAGCGCGGCCATCAGGACCAGGGCCATGAGCCACATCGGCGCGTCGATCCAGCGCTGGAGGATCTCCGCGCCGGCGACGGCCTCGATGGCGAGGACGATCGCCCAGAAGTACCAGTAGAGCCAGCCGGTGGCGAAGCCGGCCCAGTCGCCGATCGCGCTGCGGGCGTACTCGGCGAACGAGCCGTTGGCGGGCCGCGCGACGGCCATCTCCCCCAGCATCCGCATGACGAGGACGATGAGGAGGCCGGCGAGGGCGTACGAGACGACGGCCGCCGGGCCGGTCTGGTTGATCACCGCGCCGGAGCCGACGAAGAGCCCGGCGCCGATGACGCCGCCGAGGGAGATCATCGTCATGTGGCGGCGCTTGAGGGTGCGCTGGAGCTCCGGCGCCTGGGCTGCTGGCTCGGCCATGTGCCGGTTGGTACCCGCGCGCGCGTTGGCGCAGCCGCACGCGCGGGCCCGGCGGGGCGATCAGGCGATCACGCGGGCTGCGCGGCCATGTCGGCCGGGCCCGCCTCGACGGCCTCCTGGCTCATCCACATGACCTCCCACAGGTGGCCGTCCGGGTCGTTGAACGAGCGGCCGTACATGAACCCGTGGTCCATCGGGTCGTTCGCGACGGTGCCGCCGGCGTCGAGCGCGGCGTCGGCGAACGCGTCGACGCCCTCGCGCGAGTCGGCCGAGACGCACAGGATCGCCTCGGTCGACGCCGTCGCGTCGGCGATCGGCTTCTTCGTGAAGTCCGCGAACCGCTCCTTGGCGATCAGCATCACGTACGCCTGGTCGCTCACGACCATGCACGCGCAGCTCTCGTCGGTGAACTTCCCGTCGAACGTGAAGCCGAGCGCGCCGAAGAAGCGCTGCGACGCCTGGACGTCGGCGACGGGGAGGTTGACGAAGATGAGACGGGACTGGGCGGACATACGGCGGCTCCTGAGGGCTGCGGCTGGGTTGACGTGGGCTAGGACGGAGCCCGTCGCCGGAACTCATCGGCCGGCCCGGAAGACCCGTCAGGTCCGGATCGGGAGGCGCAGCGTGGGCGCGTGGATGAGCGGGCGGTCCGGGTCGTCGTCGGCGAAGACGGTGAGGTCGAAGTCGTAGAACGCGCCCGGGGCCGGCGGCTCGACGTCCGCGGCCCACGCGCGGATGGTCCGCTCGACCTCCGTGACGAAGCTCGACGGCGTGAGCTGCGCGTCGGTCGCGGGGTCGAACTCGGCCGTCGTGGTGAGGAGGACCCGCACGGTCACGTCGGCCGCGCCACCGCCGTCCTCGAGCTCGACCGCGCCGGTGCGGACGGCGGCGAGGCGGATCGGGACCGTCGTGCCGGCGGGGAACGCCTCCGGCGGGAGCAGCTGCGCGAGGAACGTCCCGAGCGCCTGAGCGATGCCGCCGCCGGGGAGCTCGATCGGCCCGGAGCCGAGGATCGACGCGCGTGCCGTCGTGGCGAACGTGGTCGTCGGCGTGCGGGACAGGAATGCGGGCGCCGTGGTCCGGCCGGGCACGAGCTCGTGGTTGCGCCAGACCGCCGCGCCGGCGCGGACGCTCCGGTGCCGGAGCACGTCCACCGGGCCGACAGCGAGCCGCAGCGTCGCCGGCGACTCCCCCGGGAGTCGGAGGACGACGCTCGTGGCGGTCGGCGTCCCCACGTGCGCGAGCGGGGCGTCGAGGCCGTCGGCGAAGACGTCCGGCCAGCGCGTGAGCGGGTTGGGCCGCGGCGTGCCGTCGGCCGGGTCGACCGACGTGATCGTGAGCCGGCCTTCCGCGTCGCCGGACGGGGCGGTGCGCTGGAGCAGGTACGCCGCTGTCGCCCCGGCTGCCGGAGCGGACGACGCCGGCGGTGCCGCCGGGCTCTGCGGGCTGCCGAA
>DATMVO010000240.1:0-8262 GCA_035563115.1 Solirubrobacteraceae bacterium | reverse complement strand
GATGGGGACGAGCCCGAGCCCCCGCCCCGCCAGCCACGCCCGCCGCTCCTCGTCGTCCAGCGGCACCTCCACCGTCGGCGCGCCGACAACCGTCGCGATGCACGCGGCGGTCGTCGAGCGCTCGGTGTGGCGGGACATCGGTCCCGAGGCTAGGCGGCGCGGACCGCCTGCGGCGCGTCGGGGTCGGCCGCCATGATCTCCGCGGCGAAGACGCGCAGGACGCCGAGCCGCTGGGTCGGCCGGAGCGCGAGCGCGTACCGGTGGGCGGAGGCGACGTCGGTGATCCCGAGCGCCGCGCGCCGCTCCTCGGACGCGTGCTCGAGCAGGATCGCCAGCGCGTACGCGTCGAGGTCCTCCGCCTTCGGGCCGCCCGGCGTCCCGTCCCCGCCCGGCTCCACCCCGTCCTCGCGGCGGCGCACCTGGATCGTGCCCAGCTCGCCGTCGGCGACGTCCGCCGCGTCCCAGTCGCGCTGCTCGGCGTCGGAGCCGGAGGAGCCGCGGTGCTCGTCGATGCGGTCCGGCCGCGAGGACTCGTACCGCGCCTCGTCCAGCTTGCGCGACAGCTCGTCGTAGTTGTCCGGCTTCGGCGGCACGTAGCCGACGCCGTGCGTGAGCTCGGCGCTGCTGATCTCGCCGTCGGCGTGCTGCTCGACGAGCGAGGCGGCGTCCTCCGGCGAGACGGAGCCCTTGGCGATCTGCCGCCGCACGAGGTCGGCGATGGTGAACGCGAGGTCGCCCTGCTCCACCCGCGCGACGACGTTCTCGGGGAGGTCGAGCAGCCGCAGCGCCTTGCGCGTCCACGCGGGCGGCGCGCCGACCAGCCGCGAGACGTCCGCCGCGGTGAGCGACGGATCCTCGCGCATGATCGCGTGGGCGGCACGGGCGAACTGGACCGGCTCGGGCTTGTTCTGGTGGAAGTTCTCGGCGAACTGCATCGTCAGCGCCTCGCGCCGCGAGATGCCCTCGACCACCGTGAACGTCCACTCGCGCGCGCCCTCGGCCTCGTCGACCAGCTGCATCGCGCCGAAGCGACGGCGGCCGGCCATCAGCTCGTACGGCTTCTCCGCGTCGCCGGTCTCGCGGACGAGCGGCGCCTGCAGCAGCCCGGTCTCGCGGATCGAGACCGCCAGCTCGTGCAGCTCGGGCAGCGGCCCGATGCGCATGTTGTCCATCGTCCCGACGCGGTCGAGCGGCACCGTGACCTGGCGGCGCGACTTGTCGGCGGTGTCGGCGATCGGCGCCTGGCGCAGATCGGCCTCGCGGGCCTCGCGCTCGCGGCGCTCGGCCTCCTCGCGCAGCTGCGCGACCTGTTCCTCGGCGTCCTGGAGCTTGTCGACCTGAGACATGAGCCGCGAGATGGAAGCAGACGGGTCGGCCGGACCGGGACGGATCTTGCACGAGCCCGGGAAAGCGGACCGAAAACGCCCGCCTTCACCCGTACGGTCCGGGCGGCACGATGACGACCCGCACCCGCACCCTGACCGACCGCCAGCTCAACCGGGCGCTGCTCGCGCGCCAGCTCCTGCTCGGCCGCAGCATGCACCACGGCGTCCCCAGCGCGATCGAGCACCTCGGCGGGATGCAGGCGCAGGAGCCCAAGGCGCCGTACGTCGGCCTGTGGAGCCGGCTCAGCGGCTTCGAGCCGCAGGCGCTGGAGGAGCTGCTCGAGCGCCGCGAGGCCGTGCGGATCAACGTGATGCGCGCGACGATCCACCTCGTCACCGCGCGCGAGGCGCCCGCGCTCCGCGCCCTCCACGCCGACCTGCTCCGCACGCGGGTGCTGAGCGCCGTCGGGCGGCACCTCCCCGGCGTCGACCTCGACGAACTGGCGGACGCGTCGGAGCGCCTCTTCGCGGACGGGCCGGTCGGGATGCGCGAGGTCGGCCGGGCGCTGGAGGAGCGGTTCGCGCCCGCGACCGCGGAGTGGCTGGGGATCGCCGCCGCGGCCGTCCTGCCGGTGCTCCACCCAACGCCGCGCGGGCTCTGGCACCGCTCCGGCCGCGCGCAGCTCATCACGCTCGACCGCTGGCTCGGCGAGCCGGACCTGGACGCCGGCGCGGCGACGATCACGGCCGAGGACCTGCTCCTCCGCTACCTCGCCGCCTTCGGCCCCGCGACCCCCGCCGACTTCACCGCCTGGTCCGGCCTCCCCGGCGCCAAGGCGGTCGTGGACGGGGCGCGCGCGAAGCTCGTCACGTACGAGGACGAGCGCGGCCGCACCCTCTACGACCTCCCGGACGCCCCGCTCCCGCCGCCCGACATGCCCGCGCCGCCCCGCTTCCTCCCCGAGTTCGACAACGCCACCCTCGGCCACGCCGACCGCGCCCGCATCCTCCCCTACGCGCAGCGCGAGCTCGTGGTCGCCGGTCAGCGCGCGGTGCTCGTCGACGGGATGGTCGCGGGCACGTGGACCCTGCGCGACGGGACGATGGCGATCGAGACCTTCCGTCCGGCGAGCGCGGAGGACAAGCGCGCCCTCCGCGACGAGGCCAAGCGCCTGCTCGCCTGGATGGGCGCGCCGTCCGCGCGCGTGCGGATCAGGTCAGGTACTGGTCGCACGACGTCGGGCGACCCGTCTCGAAGCCGGTGAGCAGCGCCGCGCGCCGCTCCTGCGGGGTGCCGTGGTGCTGTTGGGCGTTGACGTCGAAGTCGCCGACGGCGAGCGCGGCCTGCGCCGCCTCCTCGATGTCCTCGGAGGTGATCGCGCCCTCCGCGAAGACGGAGTAGGCCCACACGCCGGCGAGGCAGTCGGCCTGCAGCTCGAACGGCTTGGCCGTGTCGCTCTGGAGGCTGGAGAAGATGCCGAGCTCGGTCTGGAGGTTGTGCGCGTACTCGTGCGCGACGACGTACGCGACCGCGAAGTCGCCGCGGGCGCGGCCCTCGCCCGGCAGTCCCTGCAGGACGCCCTCGTACAGCCGCGCGGCGAACGACTGGGCGATGTAGATCGTGTCGTCGGCCGGGCAGTAGAACGCCGCGTCGTCGCCCGCGACCTCCCCGCACGCCGTCAGCGACCGGCCGCCGGGCCGGATCCAGTTGTACGAGACGCGCGGCTCGGGCAGGTCGGACGTCGCGAACGTCTTCGTCCAGAACCCGTCGACCGAGCCGAGCACGTCGGTGAGGAACGCGTCGATCGTCTGCGGCTCGTTGTTCCCGCGCGAGCGGACCTTCGGGCTCGTCTGCTCGGGCCGCTCGAACACCTTCTCGAGGTCGGCGAGCACCTCGTCGATCCGGTCCCCGTACCGCGCGCGCCGCTCCTCGAACTCCTGCTCCGCCCGGTCGATCCGCTTCTGCACGTCGTCGCGCAGCTGCTCGGCCTGGGTGCGCACCTTGGCGACCTGCTCGTCGAGGTCCTCGCTGCCGCAACCGGGCAGCACGAGGGCGAAGGCAAGGATCGGCAGCAGCAGCAGGCGGGAGCGGGCGGCACGGCGCATGCCGCGCGGACTACCCAGCCGCACGCGGACTACGACGCCACTTCGTCGGCGACCAGCTCGTCGCGCACGGCGTCGAGCCACGTCGCGGGCTCGCCCAGCCCGTCGATCCCGTCGAGCTCCTCGGCGATCGCCGGGGACGCGCCGCGGCCGGGCCGCCGGTCGACCCGCAGGAGGTCCAGCGCCCGCGCCAGCAGCTGCGCGTGGTGGTCGAGCACCGACCGCACGGTCGCGATCTGCCGCCGGAGCTGAGCGTCGCGCACCTCGGGCAGCTCGTCGCGCAGTGCGGCGAACCGCTCCTTCAGCCGCCGGCCGCGCGGCACGACGTCCGCGAGCGGCTCGCGGACGCGGATCGCGTGGAGCAGCTCCTCGGCCTCGTCCTGCCAGATGACCGCCTCGGCGACGACGCGGTGGAGCGTCGCGCGCGCCTGCTCACGCTCGGCGGCCAGGCGCTCGGAATCGCCCTCCCCGAGGACGCTGACGGACAGCCCCAGCCACTCGTCGGGGTCGCTCGGCGGCTCGGCCGCCTTCCGCTTGCGTCGCCATCGGGGGAACATCACACAACCGCCCCGTCGACTGTACCGGGACGGAGCGCTTCCGACGGGTCCATTTCGCGGCCGCGGCGCGTCCGACGCGCCAGGCCGCGGATCAGTGGGACGCCTTGTCCTCCGCGAGCGCCGACGCGACGGCCTCGCCGCGCAGCGCGCTCATCGGCATGAGCATCGCGTCGAGGATCGGCAGCGCCTCCTCGTCGGCCTTGCGCAGCCAGCCGCGGTCGTGCCGCGACTCGACCCACTCGTCCACCGTGTCGTGCAGGACGATGTACCGCGCGAGCGGGAGGACGACGTGCGCGTTGGCCTGCGCCTCCCCCAGCCGGCTCAGCTCGTCGCAGACCGCGGTGAGCTCCCGCAGCGCCAGGACGGCGTCGGTGTCCATGGCCTGCCCCCGATGGCGCTCGAGCAGCATCTCGCCACAGGCGAGGGAGGCCGACTCGATCTGCGCCTGCGAGAGGTCGAACGCCAGGTTGGTGACCGGCGTCCCGTCGGGCTCGTGCAAGGTGCGGACTTGCGCGTTGACCATGCTGAGACGTTACCCACCCCGTCCACGGACGTCGCCCGAACGTCCGTTGAGGGCGTGTTACGCGTGTCCGTCGGAGGTGGTGCCGGCGGTCTCGCGGGCGAGCGCGTCGGCGGTGCCCTCAGGCGTCTCGGGCGCCTCGACCCGCACCGGCCGGGGCTTGCGCCCGCACGCCTCGATCGGCGCGTGGGAGCGGATCTCCTCCAGCAGCCGGGCCGACAGCTCCCCCGCGCTCTCGCCGGGCCGCAGGTTCCCGCCCGCGGGCGGGAAGAAGCGCACGCGCAGCGTCGGCCGCTTGGGGAAGCGCGGGATGTCCACCGTGCCCTCGACGGTGCAGCACACGATCTGCGCCTCGGGGACCGCCTCCGCCAGCCGGCCGAACCCGCTGCGGGCACGCAGGACGCGGCCCTGCGAGCGCGTGCCCTCAGGGAAGATGCCGATGCAGGCACCGGCCCGCAGCTCCTCGATCGCGCGGGAGAGCGCGCCGACGTCACCCTTGCCGCGGTCGATCGGGATCTGGCCCATGCCGTCGAGCACCTTGCCGACGACGCCGACCTTCCACAGCGTCGACTTGGCGAGCGCCTTGATCTGGCGACGCGGGCGGGCGGCGACGCCGATCGCGATCGGATCCCAGTACGAGTCGTGGTTGCCGGCGAGCAGCACGGGCCCTTCGAGGGGCATGTGCTCCAGGCCGGAGACCTCGAGGCGGCCCCACTGCCGGCAGATGGGCTTGGAGACCGCCATGACGGCGCGGTAGGCGAACGTGAACTTCTCGGGCATGGACAGGCCCTGATCCTGCCACGTTCGGGGCGCGTGCGGGGTGTTCAGCCGCGCGCGAGGTCGGGCGCCGGGCCGGTGGAGCCGCGGACGACGAGCTCGACCGGGATCGTCCGGTTCTCCGGGCGCTCGTCCGACTGGATCCGCGCGAGGAGGACCTCGAAGGCGGCGGCGCCCAGGTCCTCCGGTACGGCCTTCACCGTCGTGAGCGGCGGGGAGGCGTAGAGGGCGAGGTCGAGGTCGTCGAAGCCGACGATGGAGAGGCGGCCGGGGACGTCGATCCCGCGCTCGCGGGCGGCCGTGGAGAGGCCGGAGGCGAGGACGTCGTCGTCGCAGATCACCGCGGTCGTGTCGCCGAGGCGGTCGAGCAGGTCGTGCGCGCCCGCGATCGCCTCGACCGCCGTGAACCGCCCGGCACCGACCGCGACGGCGCCCGGGTCGACATCGAGGGCGTGCAGGCGCGCGGTCCACCGGGCGAGGCGACGGTCGAACGTCTCCCCCGCGATCGCCGAGCGGTAGTAGCCGATCTTGCGGTGCCCCAGCGCCTCGAGGTGGTCGAGCACCTGGTCGGTGCCCGCGTCGACGTCGAGGACGACGTGCGGGAACCGCTCCGTCCGCGCCTCCACCACCACGACGGGCGGCGAGCCGGGCGCCTGGAGCGAGGCGGGCGGCGTGGCGGCGAAGAAGAGGAAGCCGTCGATGGCGCCGTCCCGGAGCGCCTCGACCGAGCCGTCGCCCCACGCGGCGCCGTACGCGTCGTCGATGAGGACGACGACGTGGCCGGCCTCCCACGCGGCGCGCTGGGCGCCGCGGAGGGTGCGGCCGAAGAACGGGTGGGTGACGTCGGAGACGACGAGGCCGACGGCGGACGCGCTGCCGGACCTGAGTGCGCGGGCGGCGGCGTTGGGTCGGTAGCCGAGCTCGCGGGCGCAGCGGCGGACCTCGGCCGCGGTGGTCTCCGAGATGCGCCCGGCAGCCTTGCCGGAGAGGACGAGCGAGACCGTCGCCTGGGAGACGCCCGCGGCGTGGGCGACGTCCACGCTCGTGACCTTCTTCGTGCTCGCGCGCCCGGGGATGGCGGGGAGCGTATTGGGGTTCGAACCCGGGCCGCGCTCGTGAAGATCGTGTGCGGATGGGGGGACGTCGCTGGACTTCCCGGGTTATACGTACTACGGTCATACGTATGACGTACCGATCCCTCACCCGACCGATGACGGTCCTGGCCGGCCTCGCGGCCTCCGCCGGGCTCGTCACGGCGGCATGGGCGGCGACCGGTCCCGAACCCGATCGAGCCCCGCGCCCGGCAGCTGCCGTCGTCGCGGACCTCGGGCTCGAGTCCGGCGCGCTGCAGCGTGCCGTCACCTCCGTCGGCGCCCGCTCCGGCGTCGACCCCGCCTCCGTGCAGGTCCGCCGCATCGGCGGCGCCCCGGAGGCCACCGCGCAGGTCAGCGCGCTCGCCTCCGAGCACCTGACCGTCGTCGCCGGCGTGGGCGAGTCCGCCCGTGCCGCTGTGCTCCAGGCCGAGGGCGCCGAGCTGGCCCCCTCCACCGCCTGGATCACCGTCCGCTAGCCCCACCGAGACAGCACCCGCCGCCGCGCCTGAGACGGCGTGAGCGGCCCGGCTGCCGGTCCTCCGTCCGAGCGGCGCGGTGTCAAGAAGCGGCTCCGGGGGAAGCTCCTCGTCATCGCAGTTCCCGGATACGAAGGAGACCGACGGAATGGCTGAGCTCACCCCGCTCGACGAGAAGCTGGCCGAGGTCCTGGGCCTCGCTCAGGGCGCGCAGGAGGCGACGAAGGTGGTCGCCAAGATGGAGGGCGCGGAGGACTTCGCCGACCAGCTCGCGCGCATGACCGAGGAGGCGGCCGAGACCGAGCGCCGCACCGACGCCTACGTCGACACGCTCGAGGGCCGCAAGACGAAGATCCGCGAGATGGCCCGCGAGACCAAGGGCGAGGCCGTCGACATGATGAAGACGTACCTGGCCGACGAGGAGGAGGCGCTCGACGGCTTCGAGTTCCTCGCGATGGCCGAGGCAGGCGAGACCTGCCACTGGGAGATCGTGCAGAAGATCGCCGACGTCGCCGGCATCGCCGAGGCGCGCGAGCTCGCCGACTCGGTGCTGGAGATCCAGCGCCGCCACGTCGAGATGGTCCGCGAGGCGTCCCTCCACCTCGCCGCCGACGAGGCCAAGGAGCTCACCTCCGCCTAGGCGGCGGCCCGCGCTGAGACCGCCGCGCCGCGCCAAAGGCCGTCCTACGGCAGGCGCGGCGGGAAGTGCGTGAGGATCCAGTCGGGCGTGAGCGGGTCGCGCCGGTACGACTTGCCGTTGATGAGCACGTAGTCGCGCGTGCGCGGGTTGACCGGGAGCCGGCGCTCGATCGGGAACCACTCGTTGTGCTGCTCGATGAGCAGGTTGACGTCGTCGAACGACCACGTCGTCGCGATCTCGTGCCAGCGGATCGCGAACCCCTCCGGGTCGCCCGCGTACTCGGACCGGAGCGCGTCGTACGCGCGTTCGAGCCGGCGGCGGGCGGCGGCGACGCCGGCCTCGATCTCCCCCAGCCGCTCCATCCAGCGCGGCCGGTTGCCGGCCTGGAGGTAGCCCTCCAGCGAGCGCTGCGACTGCGCCGCCCGCTGGCTGATCTTCTGCGCGTACGTCTCGTCGTGCTCGCTCTTGCGCGCGAGGAGCCGTTCGACGGGCGTGTGGTCGTCCGCGGCCATGGCCCCAGGGTAGGGTCCGCGCCGTGCTCCCTCCCACCCCCGCGTTGGTCGTCGACCCCGCCGCGCTGGACGCGAACCTCGCCGCCATGCAGGCGCGCGCCGACGCCGCCGGGCTCCGGCTGCGGCCGCACGTCAAGGGCCACAAGTCGGCGTGGATCGCGGGGCGGCAGCTCGCCGCGGGCGCTGCCGGGCTCGCCGCGGCGACGGCGGAGGAGGCCTTCGGGCTGGTGCACGCCGGGCTCGGCGGGGACGTGCTGC
>DATMVO010000239.1:0-4607 GCA_035563115.1 Solirubrobacteraceae bacterium | reverse complement strand
CACGTACCGGCCGCGCGCGGTGTACTCGGTCACGCGGTCGTTGCCGGGGTCGGCGACGACGACGTTCCCGCCCGGTGCCAGCGCGATCGCGCGCGGGTAGACGAGCTGGCCGCGCGCCCGGCCGTACGAGCCCCACGCGCGCAGCTGCTTCAGCCGCCGGTCGAGCACGACGATCCGGTGGCCGTTGTTGTCGGCGACGTACGCGTCCCCGTTCGGCGCGAGCGCGACGTCGTAGGGGAACTTCAGGCGGAACGCGCCCGCGTTCTTCGTCGCGCGCACGACCCGCCCGGACGCGGCGTCGAGCTCGACGATCCGGTGGTTGCCGTCGTCGGCGACGAGGAGCCGGCGGCCGCGCACCGCGAGCCCCTGCGGCTGCTTGACGACGCCCTTGGCGAGCACGGTCGCCGCGCCGCCGTCGAGGGTGAACCGCTGGACCCGGTCGTTGCGCGTGTCCGCCACGAAGACGTGGCGCCCGTCGACCGCGATCCCGCCCTCGCCGGTCGACGCCGCGTACGCGCCGCTGCTCGTCATGAACTGCCCGCGGCCGCGCCCGCGCGAGCCCCAGCAGCGCTGGACGACGCCGTCCGCGCCGAAGACCTGCACGCGCTGGTTGTCGGAGTCGAAGACGTAGACCCGCCCGTCCGCCGCCCGCGCGATCCCCGACACCGAGCCCAGCCGCCCGCACACGTCGCCGCGCAGCCCGAAGCCGACGTCCGCCACCGGCGCGCCCGCGCGGAACGCCTGCACGCGGCCGGAGAAGTGGTCGCCGACGAGGACGGTCCCGTCCGGCGCGACGGCCACCGCCTCGGGCAGCCGCAGCGCTCCGGGGGCGTCGCCGAAGGAGGTCGGGGCGGTCTGCGCGGCGGCGGGCGGCGCCAGCGCGGCGAGGAGGAGGACGAGGAGCGCGAGCGGAAGGCGGGTCACACCCCGGTCAACCCGCGCGCGCCCGGCTTGTGTCGGCCCTTCGCCCGGCCGCGCGTCCCCCGAACGTCTACCGCTCGCCCTTGGCCGCAACCTCGACGATCGACGCGTCGACCAGCCACTCCACCGGCGACTTGTCGTCCGTGTAGACGGACCCGCCCCTCAGCCGCGGCTCGATCCGGTCGGCGAGCTCCAGCGCGATCGGCTGGAGGGCGGCCGGCAGCGACGGCGCCGCCGCCCGCACCCGCTCGGCCCCCGCGCCGCGCGCGTTCGTCCCGATGAGGATCGTGTTCGTGTCCTCCACCGGGTCGCGCAGGACGGTGTCGAACGCCGCGTCCATCGTCGCGCTCAGCACCTGCTCCAGGCGGTCGCTGCTCTCCGGGTGGCCGACGTTCACGAGCACCACGCCGCCCGGGTTGAGCCGGTCGCGCGCGAGCTCGAAGAACTCCTTCGTCGCCATGTAGAACGGGACGTACGGCTGGTGGTAGGCGTCGACGACGATCGCGTCGTAGCGCCGGTCGGTCTGCCGCAGGTACGGCCGCGCGTCCTCGGTGAAGGTCTCCAGCCGCGGGCCCTGGAGGTCGAAGTACTCGCGCCCGATCTCGGTCAGCTCGCCGTCGATCTCCACCCCGTCCACGTACGTCTGCGGGAAGAAGTGGCCGTACGCGCGCGCCGTCGTGCCCGCCGCGTTGCCGAGGATCGCGATCCGCCGCGGCGCCTCGCCCCGCGTCACGAACGGCCCGACGAGCATCTCGTCCCAGTAGTTGCCGGTCAGGTACGAGCCGGCGCGCTTGAGCGAGTGGACGGCCTGGCCCTCGTTGAGCTCGAGGATCCGGTCGCCGTCCTCCTGCTCGATCACCCGCGCGTACTGGTACTGCGTGTCGGTCTCGTGGATCACCCGCTCGCCGTCGCGCTCGGCGGCCTTCACGGCGCCCGCGGGCACGAGGAAGAGCGCGACGAGGCCGACCGGCACGAGCGACGCCGGCCGGCGCCGCAGGCCGAGCGCCGCCACGATCGCGAAGGCGAGCGCGAAGACGAGGAACGTCCGCCGCGTCCCCACGAGCGGGATCAACACCAGCGCGGACGCGAAGTTCCCGGTCAGCGAGCCGATCGTCGAGAGCGCGTACAGCCGCCCCGCCGTCTGCCCCGTCTCCCCCACCGCGTGCACGCCGAGCCGCAGCGCGTACGGCGAGACCATCCCCATGACGAAGACGGGCACCGCGACGAGCACGGACACGCCGAGCAGCGAGCCGACGAACGCGCCCGCGCTGATCGAGTCGAGCGCGTCGACCGCGACGTCGAGGAACGGGTCGGCGACGAACGGGATCGCCGCGGTCAGGATCGCCGCGAGGAGGACCAGCTTGTAGAGCCCGGTCAGGGACGGGTCGCGGTCGGCCCGCTTGCCGCCGTACCAGTAGCCGGCGCTGAGCGCGACGAGGACGATGCCGATCGTGTTCGCCCAGATCAGCGTCGAGTCACCGAAGTAGGGCGCCAGCAGGCGCGCGGCGGCGATCTCCGCGCCCAGGGACCCGGTCCCCACGACGAAGACGACGACGCCCAGTGAGGGAGCGAAGCGGGGCCGGTCCATGCGCTCCGCAACGTAGCGGTCGGACGTGGCACCCGTGCGTCATCAACCGCGGACGCGCCCGTCCGATCCATAACTCCTGAGACGGCTTCTCAAGATGGGGCGCCGCCATGCCACCTCAGGGAACAAGGATGAACCGCACTCCGCAGCTCGGCCTCCAGGCCAAGATCATCGCCGCAGTCGCCATCGCCGTGGCGCTGATGGGCGTCGCCGGCGGCATCACGCTCCAGCGTCAGCTCAGCGCCAACGACTCCTTCACGCGCGCGTTGGCCGAGGAGGACGCCGCCCTCTCCGCGGCCAAGGTCCGCACGACCTTCCAGGTCCAGCACCAGAAGCTCAAGAACGTCCTCCTGCGCGGCGCCGACGCCGAGGACTTCGCCAAGTACGCCGACGAGTTCGCCGAGGAGGGCGCCGAGACCCAGCGCCTCGCCGGCGCGCTGCGCCGCGACATCGGGACCACCGGCGAGGCCGGCCGTGTGCTCGCCGCGTTCAGCACGTCGCACGCCACGTACACCGAGCGCTTCGCCGAGGCCGAGAAGGCGGTCAACGGCGGCACCGCCGCGTTCGACCCGGCCGCCGGCGACGCCGTGATGGAGGGCCTCGACAAGCCGGTGCAGGAGAGCCTCGAGCAGCTCACCACGATCCTCGACAAGCGCGCGAGCGTGGCCGCGGCCGCCGCCGACGACGCCCGCTCGGGCACCGCCCTCTTCGCCATCCTCGGCCTCCTCGTCTCGGCCGTCGCCGGCATCGCCGTCGCGTTCCTCGTCGCCTCCCGCATCCGCCGCAGCGTCGCCCGGCTCCAGGACGGCCTGCGCGACCTCAGCGGCACCGAGGTCTCCGAGCTGCGCCGCGGCCTGGACGCCCTCGCCGCCGGCGACCTGACCGCCGAGCTGCGCTCGGGCACGGGCGCCGTCGAGGTCCGCTCCAACGACGAGATCGGCCAGATGGCCGCGGTCGTCGAGAACATGCGCCGCGAGGTGCTCGCGTCGGTCGACGCCTACGGCGCGTCGCGCGCGTCGCTCGCCACGCTCATCGGCTCGGTCAACCAGGCCGCGGGCGTCGTCTCCTCCGCCTCCACCGACGTCGCCGCGTCGTCGAACGAGACGGGCCGCGCGGTCGACGAGATCGCCGGCGCGGTCAACGAGGTGGCCGAGGGCGCCGAGCGCCAGGTCCGCACCGTCGAGTCGGTGCGCACGAACGCCGAGGCGATGGCCGTCGCCACCCGCCAGAGCGCCGCCTCCGCGCACGAGACCGCCGGTGCCGCCGCCGACGCCCGCCGCCTCGCGCAGGAGGGCGCCGACGCGGTCGCCGACGCCAGCCGCGCGATGGAGGCCGTCCGCTCCTCGTCGGCCGAGGTCACGAGCACGATCCGCGAGCTCGGCGCCAAGTCCGAGGAGATCGGCGGCATCGTCGCGACGATCACCGCGATCTCCGAGCAGACGAACCTCCTCGCGCTCAACGCCGCCATCGAGGCCGCGCGCGCCGGGGAGCAGGGCCGTGGCTTCGCCGTCGTCGCCGAGGAGGTCCGCAAGCTCGCCGAGGAGTCGCAGACCGCCGCCTCGTCGATCTCGACGCTCATCGGCGAGATCCAGGGCGAGACCGCCCGCGCCGTCGACGTCGTGGAGACCGGCGCGCGCCAGACGGCCGACGGCGTCGCCACCGTCGAGCACGCGCGCACCGCGTTCGAGGCGATCGGCGCGTCGGTCGAGGACATGACCGGCCGCGTCGAGCAGATCAGCGTCGCGGTGGACGAGGTCGCCCACACGGCCGTCCGCGTCCAGGAGCAGATGCTCGAGGTCACCGCCGTCGCCGAGCAGTCGTCGGCGTCGGCGCAGGAGGTCTCAGCCTCCACCGAGCAGTCGTCGGCCGCGGCGCAGGAGATCGCGGCGACGGCCGACCAGCTCGCCGGCCAGGCGGGCGAGCTCGAGTCGCTCGTGCAGCGCTTCCGGCTGACCGCCGTCTAGCTGTCCTGCCTGCGGACTTGGTGAACGGCTGAAGAAGTAAGACGTCCGGTCTCCGACGGAGGGTGCGGTTTGCGAGAACTGCCCCGAAGAAGGAGACCGGACGTTGGAAGACCGTAGGTGCAAGCTCGGACTGCTTG
>DATMVO010000238.1:0-17778 GCA_035563115.1 Solirubrobacteraceae bacterium | reverse complement strand
GCGGCAGGTCCGCCGCCCCCGACGGCGCGGGCAGCCCGACCTCCGCGTAGATCGCCGCCCGCAGCTGGCCGAGCATCCCGACCTCGCCGTGGTCGAGGATCCAGCACTCCGTCATCCGGTTCCCGCCGCGCACGTCCAGCTCGGGCACGTGGCGCGAGCCCGACAGCCGCGCGAACGCGACCGCCGCCTCGTTCCCCGGGTCGATCGGCATGTACGACCAACGCGGGTTCGAGAGGCCCGAGCGGAGCACCGCCGCGACGTTCATCAGCGGGATCACCGGCGAGGTGACGTCGCCCTCGGCGGGCGCCGTGAGGTCGATCGAGTCGCGCCAGACGATCGCCTGCCCGCCGGGGGCGTGGGCGCGCGCGTGCTCGACCCACCGCCCCAGCCACGGGTCCTCCTCCGCGGCGGGCGGGGCGCTGAACGGCGTGACCGCGTACGCGATCCCGCACAGCGCGTCGTCGGCGTCGCGCACCACGACCGCGCGCTCGGGCGCAGCGCGCAGCAGCCGCTCGGTCGCCGCCCACCACTCCGCCAGCCCCTCGTCGCTGAGGTCGGGCACGTGGCGGTGGACGAGCACGGGGATCTCGGAGAGGTCGTCGTTCGGGCCGAGCGCCTCGACGCGGTGGCGGACCGAGCCCTCCGCCCCCATCGCCCACCGCAGCGCCGGACCCTCCTGCAGGTCGGCCAGCTCGGAGATCAGCCGCGCCTCGCCCTGCATCGCCCGCGCGTGGAAGTGGTCGGCCAGCCGGCGGCGCAGCTCGCGCTCGTGCTCGGGGCGGCGCCGCTTGAGGTCGGCCCGCAGCGCCTTGCGGACGAGGTCGTGGAGCGCCACGCCGTCGCCGACGCGCTCGGCGAAGGAGCGGTCGCGCAGCCACGCCTCGGCCTCCTCGGCGTCGACCTCGGGGAGCACGGAGCGCAGCAGCCGCGCGTTGACCGTCCGCGCGATCGCCGCGACCGCGAGCACCTCCAGGTCGCCGGCCTCCAGCTCCTCGCTGCCGATCCGCCGCAGCAGCGCCTGGACGAGGTCGGGCCGGCCCTCCAGCCACTCGGGCCGCCAGCCGTCCCCGGCCGACGACGCGGCGCTCGCGCCCAGCTCCAGCGCCAGCGGCGAGCCCTCCGACCACTCGACGAGCTGCTGGACCGCCTGCTCGTCGGTGACGCCGTGCAGCTGCACCATCCGGCGCGCGTCCGCGTCGCCGAACGGGCCGACCTCCAGCTCCACCACCATCCGCTCCCAGCCGCCCTGGAACCACTCGGTCTCGGGGCGGCGGCGGCCGGAGAGGACGACGAGCGAGGCGGACGGGAGCGTCGGCAGCAGCCGCTGGCGCAGCCAGCCGCCGACGGCGGTCATCCGCTCGTAGGTGTCGAAGACGACGAGCGGCCGCTGCTCGCCCTCGACGCCGTCCAGCGCGCGCTCCAGCTCGCCGGGCGCCGGCGCCAGCTCGCGCCCCTCGACCATCCGCGGCTGCCAGCCGCGCCGGGCCGCGCGCCGCGACACCTCGCGCAGCAGCGTCGACTTGCCGATCCCGCCCGGGCCGTGGAGGAGGACGACGTTGGCCGGAGGATCGTCGACGAGGAGCTCGTCGAAGAAGGCGAGCTCGCTCTCGCGCCCGACGAAGCGTTCCGCATCGCGGGCCGCCAGCCTCTCTGCCAGCGTGGCCACGGCGACGACTATCCCGGATCAGGCCACGCGTTGCGAGGGGCGCGCCGCGAAGTCGAGCAGGAGCTCGGACACCCGCTCGGCCGCCTCGACCTGCGGGCAGTGGCCCACGCCCTCCAGCAGCTCGTACGTCGTGTCGGGCAGCGCGGCGGTGACCCGCTGCGCGCCGCGGTGGGTGACCATCCGGTCGCGATCGCCCCACACGAGCAGCACCGGACACGCGATCTCCTCCAGCCGGTACGCGTCCTCCAGCTCGGGGAGCAGCCGCGCGCCGTTGTCGAGGATCCGCTTGACCGCCGCCTTCGTCGTGTGGTGGTCGGTGAACGCGCGGACGACCTCGGCCGCCGCCGCGCGGGGTTTGGCGAAGGCGAGCTGGCGGTACGCCTCGCCGACCGCGGCGCGGAGCATCCGCTCGGGGAGCGGGATCGGGGAGCGCAGGACGAAGCGGACGAACGGGTCGCGCTCGACGATCGTGAACCAGCGCGGGGTCTCCAGGCCGGCGGGGGCGATCGGGACGATGCCGGCGAGGGGCGCGGTCGGGTCCTCGGCGGCGCGGAGGGTGACGGTGCCGCCGAGCGAGTTGCCGGCGAGGACGGCTTCGGTGGCGGTGCCCGCGCTCTGGTCCAGCGCGTACTCGACCGCGGCGCGGGCGGTCTCGCCGAGCTGCTCGAGCATCGAGCCGTGCGGGCGGAGCGGGTCGGCGGTGCCGAAGCCGGGGAGGTCGATCGCCAGCGCCCGCCGGTCCTTGCGCGCGAACCGGTCGAGCACCCGGCGCCACGTGTCGGCGCTGTCGCCCCAGCCGTGCAGCAGCACGATCGGCGGGCCGTCGCCCTCCAGCTCCAGGGCGCGGGTGGTGAAGCCGGCGAGCTCGAGCCGGTGTTCGACGAGCGGCTGCATGCCAGGCGGCACGGTATCTGGAGGCCCGGAGCCCACGCGTGGTGCCTTCTGCCATGGTGCGGGGCGATGGCCGACGAGAGCGCCCGCGAGCCCGACGACGACGACGGCGTGACCGATCCCGGTCCCGCCCCGGTGATCCCCGCCTCGCTGCTGAAGCGGATCCAGGCCGACCCGGTCCGGGCGCCCGAGCTGATCGCGCTCGCGGCCTCCGAGCGCCACGGCCCCGCCGCGCGCGACTGGCTGGCCGAGCAGGCGCCGGGCACGTCGCCGGACAAGCTCGCCAAGCGCGCGAAGCGGACGCACGCGCGGTACGCCCGCGTGACCGGCGGCGTCACCGGCCTGGGCGGCGCGCTGACGATGGTGCCGGACATGGCCGCGGCGATCTGGATCCAGTCGCGGATGGTCTTCTTCGTCGCCGCCGCGTACGGCTACGACCCGCTCGACCCGATGCGGCCGGCCGAGCTGCTGACGCTCTACGACCTGTACGACGACCCGGTCGAGGCGCGCAAGGCGCTCGACGGTGCGGGCCGCACGTTGGCCGAGGCGGCGGTGACGCGGGCGATCAGCAGGAGCGATGAGAAGACGCTGGTCTCCCGGCTCGCGCAGATGGCGTTGAAGCGCGGGGCGTCGCGGCTGGCCGGCCGGGCGATCCCGGGGCTGGCGGTGATCGTCAACTCGATCGGCAACGAGCGGCAGGTGCGGGCGCTTGCCGACCGCGCGATCGCCTTCTACCGCGGCTGAGGGCGGCGGGTCATCAGCCAGACGTGCGGGCCGCCGGCGGGCATCTGCTCCTCGGCCCGGATCGTGAAGCCGAGGCGCTCGTAGAGCCGCACGTTCTCGGGGGTCGAGGTCTCCAGGTCGGCCGTGTGGCCCTCGGCGTCGAGGCGGTCGAGCATCGGCTGCAGCAGCCGCGTGCCGATCCCCTGGCGCTGCCGGGACGGGTGGACGCCGAACGCCGCGAGCGTCCAGAAGTCGCCGGTGAGCGCGTGGGGCGTGAGCAGCCGGGCGGCGTCGGCGAGGTGGTCGATCCGGTCGCCGCTCAGCTCGGCGACGCGGGCGTCGAGGCCCTCGCGAGAGAGCAGCTCGGCCTGGGCGCGCTCGGCGCCGCTGAAGGTCCACGCGGCGACGGCGCACCCGTCGTCCGCCACGTGCACCGCGCCGAGCTCCAGGGCGACCCGGAGGTAGATCGCGTAGAGCTCGCGGAGCCGCTCCTCGTGGTCGCGCGGGTCGACCACCCAGCTCGTCCACGCCGCGCCGGCGTACGCGGCGGCGAGCGTGTCGCGCGCCTGCGGCAGGTCGGCGGCGGTCGCGGGGCGGATCCTCGGCTCCATCTGGGCGCGGAGTGTCGCACGGGGGACGGAGCGGACCTGCAAACGGCACGGTTTCGTCCGCCGCCCGGTCTACGGTCCCCGACATGTCCGACGTCGTCGCAGGCCCGCCCCGCTCTGCCGAGCAGATGGAGTCGGACCTGCGCGCGCTCGTGGCCACGGTGCAGTGCCCGCACCTGGCGGCGCTGCTCGACCGGATCGTCGGCCCGGACGCGCCGCTGTGGCCGCGCTTCCGGGACGCGCCGGCCGCCAAGCGGCTCCACCAGGCGTACCGGCACGGGCTGCTGGAGCACTCGCTGTCGGTGGCGCAGGGCGTGAGCGCGATCAGCGCGACGTTCCCGGGCCTGGACCGCGACGTCGCGGTCACCGGCGCGCTGCTGCACGACATCGGCAAGCTCGAGGCGTACACGCCGTGCGACGACGAGCCGGGCGCGATCGCGATGACCGACGCCGGCCGCCTCCAGGGCCACATCCCGCTCGGCTACTTCCTCGTGCGCAGCGAGATCGAGCGGATCCCCGGCTTCCCCGAGGAGGTCGCCGCCGCCGTCACCCACATCGTCCTCTCGCACCACGGCACGCTCGAGCACGGCTCGCCCGTCGTCCCCTGCACCCGCGAGGCGACGCTCGTCCACTTCCTCGACAACCTCGGCGGCCGCCTCGGCTCCTTCGACCGCCTCGAGGCCGAGCTCCCCGACGGCGCCTGCTGGTCGGCCTTCGACCGCGTCCTCGGCGGCGGCGCCTACTTCGCCGCCCGCGCCACCGACGCGGCCCGCGTCGCCGCCTAGTCAGCCGCGAAGCGGAACCAATCGCACCCTGGCCACGAGCTCCCGCACGAGGGTGCGCTGAGTTCCGCCAGGCGAAACGAATCGCACCCTCACGACCGCGACGACGGTGAAGGTGCGCTGGGTTCCGCTGAACACCACACACCCGCCGCCGAACCGGACCGGACAGAGCCCGGGCGGGACGACAACAGGAGCACGGCGCGGACGAGAACTAGGAGTCCGCGGCGCGGCCCGCTTCGTCGATCGCGCGGCGCATCTCGCCGGCGGCGGTGCGGATGCGGACGGCGTAGTCCTTGCGCTGCTCGGGCGTCAGCTTGCCCTCGTCGCGGGCGAGCAGCGCCGCGAAGCCGTCGATGATCGCCAGCGGCGAGCGGAGGTCGTGGACGAGCTGGCGGAGCGGGTCGTCAGCCATGGGAGGAGCGCTGCTGCTGCTCGAGCTGGATCTCCCCGCGCTCCAGGGCGATCGCGATGGCGTGCACGCGGTTGCGGGCCTGGAGCTTGCGGATCACGTTCCGCACGTGGGTGCGGACGGTCTCGACGCTCACGGTGATCTGGTCGCCGATCTGCTCGGCCGTGTGCCCCTCGGCCATCAGCCCGATGATCTCCCGCTCGCGCGGCGAGAGCTGCGGCACCCGCGCCGTCGCCCGCGGCGACAGGAGGATCCGGTCGAGCCGCGGGTCGACGTACGACAGGCCGGCCGCCACCTGCTTGATCGCGGCGAGCAGCTCCTCCATCGACCCCGCCTTCAGCGCGTAGCCGCGCGCGCCGGAGTCGAGCCCCTCGTACAGCAGCTCGGCGTCGGCATCCCCCGTGTAGAGGACGATCGCCAGGTCCGGCCGCAGCGCGAGCAGCTGCCGCGTGAGGTCGATCCCACTGCCGTCGGGGAGCTTGATGTCGACCAGCGCCACCTCCGGATCGGCGTGCTCGACGAGGTCCAGGGCGGCGGCGATGTTCCCCGCCGTGCCCACCACCTCGTGCCCGGCCTGCGTGAGCAGCACCTCGAGGCCGCCCCGCAGCGCCTCGTGGTCGTCGACTACCGCCAGCTTCGTCACGCGGCGGAACATTACTCGCGCGGAATTCCGCAAAGAGCGGCGCGGAGGTGCATCGCACCTCACTCAGTGGTTGGCCCGGCGATCTATCGTCTACCGGCGCATGGCGAAGGACACCGAGAAGCTCATCCGGCAGCTCTCCCTCATCTCGTACCTCATGGCGGAGCGGCGGCCGGTCACGGCCCTCGAGATCCGGAGGGACGTCGAGGGCTACAGCGGCATGAACGAGGACGCCTTCGCCCGCCGCTTCTACGCGGATCGCGCCGAGCTGGAGTCGCTCGGCATCCAGCTCACCGTCGACAAGCCGCTCGACGCCGGCGGCGAGCAGGAGACGTACTCCCTCCGCCCGGAGAACTTCCACCTCCCGCCGGTGGCCTTCTCCGACGAGGAGCTCGCGGCGCTCCACACGGCGCTCGGCCTGCTCGACGGCGAGTTCGCGTACGCCGAGCCGCTCCGCCTCGCGCTCCAGCAGATCTCGTGGGGCCGCCCGAGCCCGCTCCAGTCGCCCGACAGCCAGGGCGTCGCGCTCGGCATCACCGCCTCGGCGGGCGGCCACGAGCTGAGCCAGCGGCTGGCCAAGGTCGAGACCGCGATCTTCCGCCACAAGACGATCACGTTCGACTACTACACGATGCAGCGGGACACGACCGAGCCGCGCAAGGTCGACCCGTACCACCTGCTCTTCCAGGGCGGCCAGTTCTACCTCGTGGGCCGCTCGCACGAGCGCGACGCGATCCGCGTCTTCCGCCTCAGCCGGATGCGCGGGAAGGTCGCGTACGCCACGAAGGCCGAGCACGACTTCAAGCGCCCCACCGACTTCGACCCGCGCGCCTACTCCGGCCGCGCCGAGTGGCAGTTCGGCGACACCGTCGACACCGCCGAGGTGTGGGTCTCCGAGCGGATCGCCTGGCAGGTCGAGCGCCACTACGGCCGCTTCGGGACGACCCGCCACGTCGAGGACGGGATGATCCTGGCGACGCCGTACGCGGATGCGCGCCAGCTCGCGTCGTTCGTCCTCGGCCTGCGCGAGAACGCCCGCGTCGTCGGCCCGCGGGCGCTGGCCGACGAGCTCGCCGCCCGCGTCGAGCGCCTGTACGAGCTCCACACCGAGGGACCGGAGCTGGCGCCCGCGCTGCCCGAGCCCGAGGAGCCCGAGGAGGGCGCCGACACGCCGTCGGCCTCCTCGCGGCGCGAGGCGTCGATCCGCCCCGAGCGGTTCGCGCGCCTCGTCACGCTGGCGACGATCCTCATCGACGCGGGCCGCAAGGGGCTCAGCCCGCGCGAGACCGACGTGCGCAAGGCGCTCAACGTCAGCCGCAATGAGCTGGTGGAGGACATCGCCGTCCTCAACGTCGTCTCGTTCGGCGGCGGCACGTACGTCCTCTACGCCGAGCTGAAGGACGACGGGACGATCGAGGTCGACCCCGAGCCGTACGCCGACAACTTCGCCCGCCCCGCGCGGCTCCTGCCCGTCGAGGCGAAGGCGCTCGTCGCCGCGATCGACCTGATCGGCGAGCACCTGCCGAGCGGCGCGCTGACCTCCGCGCGCGAGAAGGTCGTCGCCGCGCTCGGCGGTGAGGACCCGCGCGAGCAGCTCCACATCGCCGGCGCCACCGCCGACGACTCCGGCATCGCGCGCACGATCAGCGAGGCGATCGCCGACCGGCGGCTGCTGCGGATCGAGTACTACAAGGCCACCGCCGACGAGTTCTCCACCCGCGTCGTCGAGCCGTACGCGCTGATGAACGGCCGCGAGGGCTGGTACGTCGCCGCGTTCGACCCGGCCAAGGACGCGCTGCGCTCCTTCCGCCTCGACCGCGTCAAGACCGCCGAGATCACCGACGAGACGTTCACGCCGCGCCCGCAGGTCGACCCCGCCGCGATGGTCGACGGCTGGCCGCGCACCGGTGAGGTCGAGGCGTCGCGCACCGCGCGCGTGTGGGTCTCGCCCGAGCGGGCCCGGTGGGAGGGCGAGGAGCGCCGCGTCGCGCAGGAGCTGCGGGACGGCGCGCTGATCGTCGAGCTGCCCTACAAGGGCACCGACTACCTCGTCAGCCAGATCCTCAAGCTGGCCGGCGACGCCGCGGTGCTGGAGCCGGGCGAGGCGCGCGACGCCGTCCGCGCCGCCGTCGAGGCGCTCCGCGCGCCGGCCGCGGCCACGCCCCGCTGAGCGCAGCCCGCGGGTGTAACGTGCCGCGGCCATGAGCCGCCGCGACCAGATCAAGATGACCGAGGACGAGGTGCTCGCGTTCCTCGGCGAGGAGAAGACGCTCGTCTGCGCGACCATCGGGCGCGACGGCTTCCCCCACCTCATGCCGCTCTGGTACGTCGTCCGCGATGGCGAGCTGTGGGCGTGGACGTTCGCCAAGTCGCAGAAGGTCAAGAACCTCGAGCGCGACCCGCGCGCGACCGTGCAGGTCGAGGCGGGGACCGAGTACGCGCAGCTGCGCGGCGTCATGTTCAAGACCGAGGTCGAGCTGGTCCACGACCTGGAGACCGTGACCGCGCTCGGCACCGAGATCCTGCGCCGCTACACCCCCGGCTTCCCCGAGGGCGAGGTGCCGGAGGCGTTCCTCGAGGGCATCCGCAAGCAGGCAGCCAAGCGCGTCGGCCTGCGCTTCGCCGAGCGCGAGCGGGCGACGTGGGACCACCGCAAGCTCGCCGCCGGCGTCTACTGAGCCCGCCCTGGCGGTAGCCTCCGCGCACCGATGGAACCGCTCAAGGGCCTGATCCTCTCCGGCGGCCGCGGCACGCGGCTCCGCCCGATCACCTACACCAGCGCCAAGCAGCTCGTGCCGGTGGCGAACAAGCCGGTGCTCTTCTTCTGCATCGAGGCGATGGCCGAGGCGGGGATCGAGGAGGTCGGGATCATCATCGCGCCGGAGACCGGCGAGGAGATCAAGCGCGTCACCGGCGACGGCGCGGAGTTCGGCGTGAAGATCACGTACATCCTCCAGGACGAGCCCGCCGGCCTGGCCCACGCGGTCCTCACCGCCGAGCCGTTCCTCGGCACGAGCCCGTTCGTCATGTACCTGGGCGACAACCTCCTGCAGGGCGGGATGACCGAGCTGGTCGACGCGTTCAAGACGAACGAGCCGGACGCGCTCATCCTCCTCACGCCGGTCGACGACCCGTCGAGCTACGGCGTTGCGGAGCTGACCGACGGCCGCGTCACGCGCCTGGTCGAGAAGCCCAAGGAGCCCAAGACCGACCTGGCGCTCTGCGGCGTCTACATGTTCACCGCGTCGATCCACGACGCCGCCCGCGCGATCGAGCCGTCGCCGCGCGGCGAGCTGGAGATCACCGACGCGATCCAGCACCTGGTCGACACCGACCAGCGCGTCGAGCCGCACATCGTGCGCGGCTGGTGGAAGGACACCGGCCGGCTGGACGACATGCTCGAGGCCAACCGGCTCGTGCTCGACACGATCCTCTCGCGCACCGACGGCGAGATGATCGACTCCACCACGCACGGCCGCGTGATCATCGAGGAGGGCGCCAAGCTCGAGCGCTCCACCGTCCGCGGCCCCGCCGTGATCGGCAAGGGCGCGCACCTGGTCGACTGCTACATCGGCCCGTATACGGCGGTCGGCGACGGCTGCGTCGTCGAGAACGCCGAGGTGGAGCACTCGATCCTCCTGGAGGGCTCGTCGGTCCGCGGCCTGGACGGCCGGATGGAGTCGTCGCTGCTGGGCCGCAACGTGAAGATCGGCCGCACGACCTCGCAGCCGCGCGCGTTCCGGTTCATGGTCGGCGACAACAGCGAGATCGGCATCCTCTGATGCGCGTCCTCGTGTGCGGGGCGAACGGGATGCTGGGCCACCGCGTCGTCGAGGTCGCGCGCGAGCGCGGCCACGAGGTGCGCGGGACGGACCTCCCCGAGCTGGACCTGACGGACGCCGAGGCGACCGCGCGGTTCGTCGCGGAGTACGCCCCCGACGTGGCGATCAACTGCGCCGCGTTCACCGATGTGGACAAGGCCGAGGCCGAGGAGGAGCTGGCGCTGCGGATCAACCGCGACACCGCCGCCAACCTCGCCGCCGCCGCGCCGTACGTCGTCCACGTCTCCACCGACTACGTCTTCGATGGGGGCGCGCGCGACCGCCCGTACGTGGAGTCGGACACGCCCGCGCCGCGGACCGCCTACGGCCGCACCAAGCTCGCGGGCGAGGAGGCGGTGCTCGGCGCGTCCGACCAGCACGCCGTCGTCCGCACCGCGTGGCTCTTCGGGCGCGGCGGCAAGAACTTCGTCGACACGATGCTGGCGCTGGGCGGCGAGCGGGACGAGCTGAGCGTGGTCTTCGACCAGGTCGGCTCCCCCACCTGGACGGGCCACCTCGCGCCCGCGCTGGTGGAGCTGGCCGAGCGCCGCGGCGCGGGCGTCTTCCACGGCACGAACGCCGGGGAGTGCTCGTGGCACGCGCTGGCGATCGAGGCGCTGTCGAAGGCCGACCTCGACGTGCGCGTCGTCGCCGTGACGACGGAGGAGTTCCCCCGCCCGGCCCCGCGCCCCGCCTACAGCGTGCTGGGCACCGAACGTGAGGACGGCCTGCGGCTGCCGCCGTGGCAGGAGGCCGTCGCCGACCATCTCAAGGAGCGTGTGAGCACGTGAAGCTGCTCGTCTGTGGAGGGGCCGGGTTCATCGGCTCGAACTTCGTCCGCATCCGCGTGCGCGACCACGGCGACGAGGTCGTCGTGCTCGACAAGCTCACGTACGCGGGCCGGCGCGAGAACCTCGCCGACGTCGAGCACGAGTTCGTGCACGCGGGGATCGAGGACGCGGCGGCGGTGCGCTCGGCCATGGAGGGCATCGACGCGGTCGTGAACTTCGCGGCGGAGACGCACGTGGACCGCTCGATCACCGAGCCGGACGCGTTCGTCACCACCCACGGGCTCGGCACGTACGTGCTGCTGGAGGAGGCGCGCCAGGCCGGCGTGCGGTACCTCCAGGTCTCCACCGACGAGGTCTACGGCTCGATCGAGGAGGGTTCCTTCACGGAGGAGTCGCCGCTCGCGCCGTCGTCGCCCTACTCGGCCACGAAGGCGGGCGCGGACCTGCTCGTCGGCTCGTACTTCCACACGTACGGGATGGAGACGCTGATCTGCCGCGGCTCCAACAACTACGGGCCGTACCAGTACCCCGAGAAGCTGATCCCGCTGATGGTGCTCAACGCGCTGCACGGCGACAAGCTGCCGGTGTACGGCGACGGCAAGCAGGTGCGCAACTGGCTCTACGTCGAGGACTTCGCGCGCGGCATCGGCCACGTCCTGGAGCACGGCCGGCCGGGCGAGGCGTACAACGTCGGCGGGCCGGACGAGACGTACAACCTCGACGTGGTGCGGCAGATCATCGAGCTGACGGGCGCGGACGAGTCGCTGATCGAGTACGTCACCGACCGCCCGGGCCACGACCGCCGGTACTCGCTGGGGAGCGAGAAGGTGCGGGCGCTGGGCTGGGAGGCGCAGGTGCGCTTCGCGGACGGGCTGCCGAAGACGGTGGAGTGGTACCAGTCGCGCAAGGACTGGTGGGAGCCGATCCGCAGCGGCGACTACCGCGCGTACTACGAGCGCCAGTACGGCAGCGTGCTCGCGCCGAACACCGCCGGCGACGACGCGTAGGCCCGCGCGCGGGCCGGGGCGGGGACGCGTCAGCCGAGCGAGCTGATGCGCCAGTCGCGGCCCTCGCGCACGAACTGGAAGGTCTTGCGCTCGCGCTTCTCGTCGTCGCGCCCGCTGTCGACCTGCGCGCGGGCGGTGTTCCCGCTCACCCGCACCGACCGGACCGTCATCTCCGTCACGTCGGCGTCGTCGAACGCCTGCTCCATCGCGGTCTGGCAGCCGTTGCCGAGCTTGTCGCGCAGCGGCGCCGCGAAGATCTCGCGGCAGACCTGGCGGCCGTCCTCGTCCGCGGCGGCCTCGGCCAGGTCGTCGACGACGTTCGCGACCGCCTCCTGCTCCCCGTCGAAGGTCGGGTCGGCGTCGCCGGACGACGTGCAGCCCGCGGTGGTCGCGGCGGCGAGGATCAGGGCGAGGGCGGTGCGTCGCATACGGGTCGCCAGCTTAGTGCCGCGACATGTGCCGAGTGCCGCTGAGCGCGCTGGACCCTGCACCTATGCTGGACGCGAGATGCCGGATCCCGCCCCGCCAGTCCCGCGCGGTCGCCACGCGCCGCCCCTCGAGGTGCGCCTGGAGCGCCAGCGCGCGCGCCTGTTCGCCGCCGCCGCGGCCGTCTTCGCGCGCGTCGGGTACGCGGAGGCGAGCGCCGAGGCGATCAGCCGCGAGGCCGGGATGTCGAAGGCCACGTTCTACGAGCACTTCTCCAACAAGGAGGAGTGCATCGTCACGCTCTTCGACGCCGCCGCCGAGCAGACGCGCGCCGCCGTCGTCGCCGGGATCTCGACCGGCGACTCGCCCCAGGAGCGGATCCGCGCGGGCATCCACGCGTTCATCGGCGCGCTCGTCGCCTACCCCGACCACGCGCGCACGCTGCTCGTCGAGATCATCGGCGCGGGACCGCGCGCGAACGCCCGCCGCGACTCGGTGCTGGAGACGTTCGCCGAGCTGCTGATGGCCGAGGGCGCGCTGGCGCACGAGCAGTACGGCGCGCCGCAGTTCGCCTCGTTCGACGACGCGTTCGCGCTCGTCGGGGCGATCATGGAGCTCTGCTCGCGTCAGCTCCGCAAGGGCCTCCCGGAGGATCCGGCGGCGCTCGAGCCGGTCATCGAGCGGCTCGTCACCGGGCTGCTCTCCGCCAGTCCGCGATGAGCCTGGAGGGCCTCGCCGCGCTGGAGGCGGAGGTCACGACGTGCCGCCGCTGCCCGCGGCTGGTCGCGTGGCGCGAGGAGGTCGCCTCGGTGAAGCGGGCCGCGTACGCCGAGCAGGAGTACTGGGGCCGCCCGATCCCGGGCTTCGGCGATCCGCAGGCGTCGGTGGTGCTGTTCGGCCTCGCGCCTGCCGCGCACGGCGCCAACCGCACGGGCCGCATCTTCACCGGCGACCGCTCCGGTGACTTCCTCTTCTCCGCCCTCCACCGCACCGGCTTCGCCAACCAGCCGACGTCGGTCTCACGCGACGACGGGCTGGAGCTGCGCGACGCCTGGGTCACGTGCGGCGTGCGCTGCGCGCCGCCGGCCAACAAGCCCACGCCGGAGGAGCGCGACACCTGCATCATGAGCTGGGCGGTACCGGAGCTGCAGCTGCTCCCGAACGTGCGCGTGCTGCTCTGCCTCGGCGCCTTCGCGTGGGACGCGGCGCTGCGCGTCCTCGCGCTCGACGGCGCGACGATCCCGCGCCCCAAGCCGAAGTTCGGCCACGGGGCGGAGGCGGCCGTGGGCGCCTACACGCTCCTCGGCTGCTTCCACCCCTCGCAGCAGAACACGTTCACGGGCGTCCTGACCCCGCCGATGATCGACGGGGTCCTGGAGCGCGCCCGCGCGCTCAGCCGGTGATCGCGACGTAGAAGCGCTTGCGGGCGCCGTCCTGCGTGACCGAGCCGTCGCTGTTGCGGGGGCTGACGACGAACGAGGTCGGGACGTTCGTGCCGGCCGGGGCGCAGGTGACGACACCGGCGATGGCGCAGCGGGTGGCGGAGATCTCACCCGCGAACTCGGGGTTGGCGTCCTCGCCCGGCGCGCGGCCGTTCATGATGCCGTCGCCGTCCTGGTCGACGGCGTTCTGCAGCGCCATCGTCGCGACGATGCCGTTGTCGGAGAGGTCCTCGCCGGCGTCGATGTAGACGTTGCCCGCGGCGCCGGCCGGGTTGCCGACGTAGCCGGACTGGACGGTGAAGCCGCCCGACTGCGCCTCGATCTGGCCGGCGGCGTTGACGAGCACCCAGCGCATCCGCGGCGCGGCGGCGCCCGGCTCGCCCTTCGGGCCCTGCGCACCCGTCGCGCCGGCCGGGCCGGTCGCGCCGCGCGGGAGGTCCCCGGAGCGGAAGTCCTGCGCCCGCAGCGAGCCGTTGCGGATGTCGCTCGACGTGATGCTGCTGCTGCGCAGGTCGGTGCCGGTGAGGGAGCTGTTGCGGACGTCGGCTCCGGTCAGGGAGCTGTTGCGGACGTCCTTGCCCGTGATCGCGACGGCGGCGTACGAGGTACCGCCGAGCGCGACGCTCAGCGCGACCAGCGAGACCGCCATGGACGGGGACGGAAGACGGAGACGACGCTGCATGGGGGACTCCTCGTGACGGGCAGTGATGGAGGGTCGTTGCGGCGTGCGGAGCCCACCGGATCAACGGCGGGAGCTTCGTGGCGCGTGTGACCCGGAAAGCGGACCGGTTCCGTCCTGTTGGCATGATCGCGGCGGGCCGTCCGGGCGTACTGTGGAAGGCATGCCGCTGTCCGCCTTCAGCCCGCACGTCCGCTCGTGGTTCGAGGGCGCGTTCGCCGGGCCGACGCCCGCGCAGGAGCAGGCGTGGCCGGCCATCGCGGGGGGCGAGCACGTGCTCATCTCGGCGCCGACCGGGTCCGGCAAGACGCTCGCCGCGTTCCTGTGGGGGCTCGACAAGCTGAGCCGTGAGTCCGCGCCGGAGAAGAAGACGCGGCTGGTGTACGTGTCGCCGCTGAAGGCCCTCTCCTACGACGTCGAGCGGAACCTGCGCGCGCCGCTGCGCGGGATCGGCGCCGACCTGCGCGTCGGCATCCGCACCGGCGACACGTCGCAGAAGGAGCGCGCCGACATGCGGAAGAGCCCGCCGGACATCCTCATCACGACGCCTGAGTCGCTCTACCTGATGCTCACGTCGCAGGTGCGCGAGATCCTCACCGGCGTCGAGGCCGTGATCGTCGACGAGATCCACGCGGTGGCGGGCACGAAGCGCGGTGCGCACATGGCGCTGACGCTGGAGCGGCTCTCGGCGTTGCAGGAGGAGGGCAAGGACTTCCAGCGGATCGGGCTGAGCGCGACGCAGAACCCGCTGGAGGAGGTCGCCCGGTTCATGGTCGGGCCCAAGCGCACCGCGAGGATCGTCGACGCGGGCGTGCGGAAGGACCTCGACCTCAAGATCCAGGTCCCGGTCGAGTCGATGATCGAGCCCGATGACGGCCAAGGCATCGAGCTCGACGCGCTGCAGGGCGGCGAGGCGACGCGCAAGTCGATCTGGCCGGCGATCTACCCCAAGATCCTCGAGCTGGTCAAGGAGCACCGCTCGACCATCGTCTTCGTCAACAACCGCCGCGGCGCGGAGCGGCTCGCGATCCGCCTCAACGAGCTGGCCGAGGCCGACATCGCGCGCGCCCACCACGGGTCGCTCGCGCGCGAGGAGCGGACGGTCATCGAGGAGATGCTCAAGGCGGGCGAGCTGCCGTGCCTGGTCGCCACCTCGTCGCTGGAGCTGGGCATCGACATGGGCGCCGTCGACCTCGTCCTCCAGGTCGAGTCGCCGAAGTCGGTCGCGCGCGGGCTCCAGCGGATCGGCCGCGCGGGCCACGGCGTCGGCGCGACGTCCAAGGGTCGGATCTTCCCCAAGTTCCGCGCCGACCTGCTCGAGTGCGCCGTCGTCGTCAAGCAGATGCGCGAGGGGAAGATCGAGCCGACGGTCGTCCCGCGTAACCCGCTCGACGTGCTCGCCCAGCACCTCGTCGCGATCACCGCGTCGACCGACGAGGAGGCGCCGGTGAGCGTCGACGAGGTCTTCGCGCTCGTCACGCGGACCTACTCGTACGCCGAGCTGCCGCGCCCGCTCTTCGAGAACGTTCTCGACATGCTCGACGGCCGCTACCCGTCGCAGGAGTTCGCCGAGCTGCGCCCGCGGATCGTGTGGGATCGCGTCGGCGGGACGATCCGCACCCGCAAGGGCTCGCGCGCGCTGGCGATCACCAACGCGGGCACGATCCCCGACCGCGGGCTGTTCCTGGTCACGCTGCCCGACGGGCGCAAGGTCGGCGAGCTGGACGAGGAGATGGTCTACGAGGCGCGCGCGGGCCAGACGTTCCTGCTCGGCGCCTCGACGTGGCGGATCGAGGAGATCGGCCGCGACCGCGTCATCGTGACGCCCGCGCCGGGCGCGCCCGGGGCGGTGCCGTTCTGGCGCGGCGACTCCGTGGGCCGGCCGAAGGAGCTGGGGCGCGCGATCGGCGAGTTCTCGCGCTGGGCGGTCGACCAGACCGCGGAGGTGCTGGAGGAGCGGTACGACCTCGACGCGCTGGCCGCGAAGAACCTCCTCGACTTCCTGCGCGAGCAGCAGGAGGCGACGCGGGTCGTGCCTTCGGACCGGGCGATCGTCATCGAGCGGTTCCGGGACGAGATCGGCGACTGGCGGCTGTGCATCCTCTCGCCGTTCGGCGGGCGGATCCACTCGGCCTGGGCGTTGGCGTTGTCCGCGCGGATCCGCGACGAGTACGGCCTGGAGTCCGACGCGATCTGGTCCGACGACGGGATCATCGTCCACCTCCCCGACGCCGACGAGGCGCCGGGCGCCGACCTCGTCCTCATCGACCCGGACGAGCTGGAGGACCTGGTCGTCGGTGAGCTGGGCGGCAGCGCGCTCTTCGGTTCGCGCTTCCGCGAGAACGCGTCGCGCTCGCTGCTCATCCCCCGCGCGTACCCGGGCAAGCGCACGCCGCTGTGGCAGCAGCGGCTCAAGGCGCAGTCGCTGCTGGAGGTCGCCAAGCGCTACGGCGACTTCCCGGTCGTGCTGGAGACGTATCGCGAGTGCCTGCGCGACGTGCTCGACCTGCCGGGGCTGGAGGAGCTGCTGCGGTCGCTCCACCGGCGCGACCTGTCGCTGGTGGAGGTCGAGACGCCGACCGCCTCGCCGTTCGCGTCGTCGCTGCTGTTCGACTACGTCGCGACGTACATGTACGAGGGCGACACGCCGAACGCCGAACGGCGTGCCGCGGCGTTGTCACTCGACCGCGACCTCCTGCGTGAGCTGCTGGGGCAGGAGGAGCTGCGCGACCTCATCGACCCGGACGCGCTCCAGCAGGTCGAGGACGATCTCCAGCACCGCTCCGACCGCACGCGGGCGGAGAACCGCGACGCGCTGGCGGACGTGCTGCGGCGGGTCGGCGACCTGTCGCTGGACGAGGTGCGCGCCCGCGTGATCCCGGGCGTCGATGTGGAGGCCATGCTGCGCGCGCTCGAGGACGAGCGGCGCGCGGTGAAGCTGCGGATCGCGGGTGAGGAGCGGTGGATCGCCTCCGACGACGCCGGCCTCTACCGCGACGCGGTCGGCGCGGTGCCGCCGTCCGGGCTCCCCGAGCCGTTCGTGGCGGACGTTGAGAACGCGCTCGTCAAGCTGCTGGCGCGGTACGCGCGGACCCGTGGGCCCTTCACGACCGACGAGGCGAAGGCGCGGTACCGGGTCGACGTCGCGGCCGCGCTGGGGCTGCTCGAACGCGACGGCGAGCTCGTGCGCGGCGAGCTGCGGCCGGGCGGGACCGAGCGCGAGTGGTGCGACTCCGGCGTCCTGCGCCGGCTGCGCCGCGCGTCGCTGGCGGTGCTGCGCAAGGAGGTCGAGGCCGTCGACCAGGAGGCGCTCGCCGCGTTCCTGCCGTCGTGGCAGGGCGTCGACCGCCACCCGCCGACCGGTGCGGGCATCGACCGGCTCCGCGAGATCCTCGTGCCGCTGCAGGGCCTCGCGCTGCCCGCGGACGTGTGGGAGCGCGACGTGCTCCCACGCCGCACGGGCGCGTACTCGACGACGTGGCTGGACCAGCTGTGCGCGTCGGGCGAGCTCGTGTGGGTCGGGGCGGGCGCGTTGGGCCGGAACAACGGGCGCGTCGCGCTGTACTTCCGCGAGGACGCGCAGCTGCTCGGACCTCCGGGTTCGAAGGTCGAGCGGCCGTCCGACCCCGAGCACGAGCGGCTGCGCGCGCGGCTCGCGGCGTCGCCCTGCTTCTTCACCGACCTGCTGGTGGAGTTCGAGCTGGCGCCCGAGGTCGTGCAGGAGGCGCTGTGGGATCTCGTGTGGGCGGGCGAGGTGACGAACGACGCGTTCGCGCCGCTGCGCGCGCCGAAGCTGACGCTGGCGAAGGCGACGCGCGCCGCGACCGCGCGGGCGCCGCGGCGGCGGTTCGGATCCCGCCGGAGCGGGGCCGCCGCGCCGGTCCAGGGCCGCT
>DATMVO010000237.1:0-4522 GCA_035563115.1 Solirubrobacteraceae bacterium | reverse complement strand
GAGGTCCGCACGCGCACGAACCCCTTCCAGCGCCGCGGCCGCGTCGCCACCCTCGGCGTCGCCGTCTCCTCCAAGCGCCGCCTCGCCGCCGAGCACCTCGACGCCGCCGACGCCGCCACCCTCCACACCGCCCTCGCCGCGCAGGCGACCGCGCCGCCTCAGCGCGAGCGGTAGAGGCGCACGGTCAGCGGGAGGAAGATCGCCACGAGGGCGGCCGCCTCGGCGAGGACGAGGAGGACGTCGCCAGTCTCCGCCGCGCCGGCCATGAGCCCGCGGACGGCGGTGGTGAGGTGGGAGATCGGGTTGACGTCGACGAACCACTCCAGCGCGGACGGGAGCGTCGAGGGCTGGACGAAGACGTTGCTCAGGAAGACGAGCGGGAACAGCGCCATGAAGCCCGTGTTCATCACCGCGTTCGGTGCGCGCATCAGCAGGCCGACCGTCGTGAAGACCCACGACAGCCCGAATGCGAAGCCGACGACGAGCAGCACCGCGCCGAGCACGCCGAGGACCCCGCCGCCGACGTCGAAGCCGAGCACGATCCCCAGCACCACGACGATCGTGGACGCGACCGCGTACCGGACGGTGTCGCCGAGGATCGCGCCGATCAGCGGCGCGGCGCGCGGGATCGGCAGCGAGCGGAAGCGGTCGACGACGCCCTTGGTGACGTCGGTGTTGAGCGAGACGCCGGAGTAGACGGTCGTGAAGAGCACGGCCTGCACGAGCACGCCGGGCAGCAGGAACTGGAGGTACTCGTCGGTCGAGCCCGCGACGGCGCCGCCGAACAGGTACGTGAACATCAGCAGGAACAGGACCGGCGTGATCGTCACGTCGAGCAGCTGCTCGGGCACGTGCTTGATCTTCAGCATCCCGCGCCACCCGAAGGTCAGCGCGGCGGCGACGGCGCCCGGGCGCTCCGGGCGGGCGCCGGAGGACAGGGCGGCGTTGAGGCGGTCGGCGGTCATGCGGCCTGCTCCTGGAGCGTCGGGGTCGTCGGGTCGTCGTCGGCGTCGTCTGCGGCGGGCTCCGCGGGGCGCCCGGTGAGCGCCAGGAAGACCTCGTCCAGCGACGGGCGCCCGAGCGAGAAGTCGGCCAGCCCGATCCCCGCGCGCGACAGCGCGGCGACCGCGTCGGCGGCCCGGTCCGGGTCGGCGACCGGCACGGAGAGCGCCGCGGGGTCCGACTCACGCACCACCGACGCGACCGGCACGTCCAGCGCGGGCGCCAGCAGCGCCGCGGCCTCCTCGCGCCGCCCGGCGTCCGCCACCCGCACGTGCAGTGCGCCCTGGCCGACCGACGCCTTCAGCTCCGTCGGCGTCCCCTCCGCGATCACGCTCCCGCGGTCGATCACCGCGATCCGCGCCGCCAGCTGGTCGGCCTCGTCGAGGTACTGCGTGCAGAGCAGGATCGTCGTCCCGGCCGCCACGAGCGCGCGCACGATGTCCCACACCTGGTTGCGCGAGCGCGGATCCAGGCCGGTCGTCGGCTCGTCGAGGAAGAGCAGGTCGGGCGTGACGACGAGCGACGCGGCGATGTCGAGCCGGCGCCGCATGCCGCCGGAGTAGTGCTGGACCTGCTTGCCGCCCGCGTCGGCGAGCTCGAACGCGTCGAGGAGCTCGTCGGCCCGCTCGCGCGACGCCGCGCGCCCGTAGCCGAGCAGCCGCGCCAGCAGCACGAGGTTCTCGCGGCCCGTCAGCTCCTCGTCCAGCGAGGCGCCCTGGCCGGTGAGGCTCACCCGCGCGCGGACCGCGTCGGCCTCGCGCACGACGTCGTGGCCGAGCACCCGCGCGCTCCCGCCGTCCGGCCGCGTCAGCGTCGCGAGCATCCGGATCGTCGTCGACTTCCCGGCGCCGTTCGGGCCGAGGACGCCGTAGACGACGCCCTGCGGCACCGCGAGATCGACGCCGTCGACCGCCCGGGTCTCCCCGAAGGTCTTCACCAGGCCGGTCGCCTCGATCGCCAGCGGCTGCGTCATGGTCGTCGCTCCTCGCTCATCGCTTCGGTCCCCCACGTCGATTCTCCGCGTTCACCACGGGTCGAAGTCAAGACCGCCGGGCGCATGAGAAGTCATCGCCCGGTTCGAACCGCGTGCGTCGCCGCGCCCCTCGCGGGGTACGAGCGAGCCCATGCGCAGGGGTGCCGCCGCCGTCTTCATGCTCGTCCTCGCCCTCTGGTGCGCCGCGATCGCGAGCGCCCAGACCGGGTCCCGCTTCCGGCCTGCCGTCACCGGCACCGCCGGGGTCGTCGGCACCGAGTCGCCGGCCGCCAGCCAGGCCGCGCTCCAGGCGCTCAACGCCGGCGGCAACGCGATCGACGCCGCCGCGACCGCCGTCTTCGCGATGGGCGTCGCGCGCCCGCAGTCGTGCGGGATCGGCGGCGGCGGGTTCCTCGTGTACCGCTCGCGGACCGGCGCGAGCCGCTCGCTCGACTTCCGCGAGACCGCGCCTGCCGCCTTCCGCGAGCACTCGCTCACCCCGCCCGGCCTGCACAAGAAGTTCACCGGCCACCTCACCGTCGGCGTCCCCGGCACCGTCGCCGGGATGGCGGCCGCGCTCCAGCGGTACGGCACGTTCAGCCTGACCCAGGCGATGGCCCCGGGCGAGCAGCTCGCGCGTGAGGGCGTGGCGGTGACCGGCTCGCTGTCGCAGGCGATGACGGCCAACCGCGACCGGATCGCGCTCTTCCCCAGCACCGTCCGCACCTACCTCAAGCCCGACGGCTCGGCGTACGCGGAGGGCGAGACGCTGCGCCAGCCCGAGCTCGGCGCGACCTACCGGCGGATCATGCGCGAGGGCGTCGGCGCGTTCTACGGCGGCGACATCGCCCGCGCGATCGTGCGCGACATGCGCGCCCCGCGCCCCGCGACGAAGGACGCCGGCCTGCTCACGGTCAAGGACTTCGCGGGCTACAAGGCCGTGTGGCGCGACCCGATCCGCAGCACGTACCGCGAGCGCACGATCATCGGCATGCCGCCGCCCTCCTCCGGCGGCATCGCGATCGCCGAGATGCTCGGCATCCTGCAGAACTTCGACCTGACCGCGAGCGGCCAGGGCTCGGCCGACACGCTCCACCGCATCATCGAGGCGCAGAAGATCGCGTGGGCCGACCGCGGCAAGTTCGTCGCCGACCCCGACGTCATCCCGCAGCCGACCGCGACGCTCATCTCGTCCGGCTACACGAAGGCGCGCGCGGCGGAGATCCTGCCGACGCTCGCCCGCCAGTACGCGCCGGGCGCGATCGAGCCGCCCGCGCGGCCGGAGGAGTCGACGACGCACATCTCGATCCTCGACGCGGCCGGCAACGCGGTGGCGGTGACGTGCACGGTCGAGCAGGAGTTCGGCAGCGCGGTCGTCGCGCCCGGCACCGGCATCCTGCTCAACAACGAGCTGACCGACTTCGGCAACCCCGGCACGGCGAACGCGCCCGGTCCGGGCAAGCGCCCGCGCTCCTCCATGTCGCCCACCATCGTCGTCCAGCCCGGCGGCCGGCCGACCCTCGTCGTCGGCGGCGCGGGCGGCGCGCGGATCATCATGGGCGTCCTCAACACGATCGTGCAGTCCGTCGACTTCGACCAGCCGATCGACCAGGCCCTCGACGCCCCGCGCCTCGACGCGATGAACGGCGAGGGCGGCCGGGTCGAGCTGGAGGACGACCGGATCCCGGAGGCGACGCTCGCCGAGCTCGAGCGGCGCGGCCACAAGCTCCAGCGGCTCGGCGACTACGCCAACCGCCCGCGCGTCAACGCGGTCGGCATGGTCCCTGCCCGCCCCGGCCTCCCGCCCGAGGAGACCGACGGGCGCCTCGCCATCTCCGATCCGCGCACGGACGACGCCGCGGTCGCGCAGCGGGCCCGCCCTCGCGAACCGGCCGGCCGGCGGTAGACGGTCCTAGTGCGGCACGGCGGGCGTCGACGCGACGTCCGCCGGAGGCGCGGTGGTGAGGCCGCGCGTGCGCTTGAGCTCGTCCGCGACGCGGAGGGCGAGCGCGACGATCGAGAGCGTCGGGTTCGCGAAGCCGCCGGTGGGGAACGCGCTGCCGGCCGCCACGTAGAGGTCGCCGGCGCCGTGGACGCGGCACCGCGCGTCCACCACCCCGATGCGCGGCGTCGCGCCCATCCGCGTCGTGCCCAGGTAGTGGCCGGTCGACGGGCTGAGGACCACCGGGCGGCCGTCGTCGTCGCGCGCGAGCACGAGCCGCCCGACGCCCGCCCGCGTCAGCTCGTCCGCGTACATGCGCTGCGCGCGGAGCGTCCTCGCGACGTCCTCGTCGTGCCAGCGCCAGTCGATCGTCACCCGCCGCATCCCGAACGCGTCACGGCCCGCGCCGAGGAGGACCCGGTTGTCGCGGTGCGGCGCCTGCTCGGCCTGGTGGTCGACATGCAGCTCGCGCAGCATCCGCAGCCGCCGCGCCGGCAGCGCCGACCAGCCCCCGCGCGACCAGTGGCTCGTCGCCGCGACGACGCTCGTGAGCCCGCGCCGCGTCACCCCGCCGACCCCGCGCGCCGCGCCGAGCACGTCCGCCG
>DATMVO010000236.1:0-4942 GCA_035563115.1 Solirubrobacteraceae bacterium | reverse complement strand
TCGCGGCGGTCCGCGGCGGGTGGGCCCGGTTCGTCGGCTGGTGCGGCGGCAGCCACCCCGTCGCCCGCACGGCCGGCGCGGCGACGGCGGCCGCGATCCCCGTCGTCTCCATCCTCCTCGCGCTCGGCGTCATCACGCCGTTCGCCGACGAGAACGCGCTCGCCGCCAGCCAGGCCAAGACGCTCGAGGCCGGCACGTCGCGGATGCGGATCGACGTCAGCACCGGCGGCGCCGCCCCGCTCCGCTACACGGCGACGGGCACGTTCGACTTCCGCGAGGAGCGCGGCACCTTCCTCTACAACCTCTCGCAGATGCGGCAGTTCGAGGGCGGCGCGGCGGTGGAGGCGCGGTTCTTCCAGAACGCCGTCTACCTGCGCCTGCCCGAGCCGCCCGCGCCGCGCAAGCCGTGGCTCCTGGTCGACCTCGTGGAGGATCCGCCGAACCGGCAGCTCCTGCGCGAGCGCGACGGCGCGGGCGGCTCGCCGCTGGCCGAGGTGCCGTCCGTGCGCGTCGAGGACCCGACCGCCGTGCTCGCCGCGATGGCCCGCTCCGGCGACGTCGAGGATCTCGGCGACGTCCGCGAGCTCGGCCTCGACGTGCGCAAGTACCGCGGGCGGCTCGGGGGCGGGCAGACCGTCGCGACGGCGTGGATCGGCGGCGAAGACCTCGTCCGGCGGCTGCAGCTGCGGGACGCGGGCCGCCGCTCCACCACGACGATGAGCTTCTACGACTTCGGCGTGGACGTCACGACCGAGCCACCGCCGGGCGACGACGTGGTCGTGCTCGCCGACGTGCTGGGCCGCGAGCTGCGCGCCGGCTAGCGCGTCTCGGCCACGATCTCGACCGCCGTCGCCCACGGGTCGCGCGTGCGGAAGCCGCCGTCGACCTCCTCGACCGGGGCGCCGGCGCGCTCCACGCGGGCGCGCGCGGCGGCGACGTCCTGCGCGGACGGGAGCACGACCGTCCAGTGGTCGAGCCCGACCGCGTCGGCGGGGGCGGCGGGGACGCCCTTGCCGCGCCACGTGTTCATGCCGAGGTGGTGGTGGTAGCCGCCGGCGGAGACGAACGCGGCGACGTCGCCGAGGACGGCCTGCGTCTCGAACCCGAGCACGGCCGTGGAGAAGGCGACCGCCGCGTCGAGGTCGCCGACGTGCAGGTGCAGGTGGCCGACGCGCATGCCGGGGGCGGCGAGCGGCGTCGGCTCCTCCCCCTCGACGACGCGCAGGAGCGCGTGCGTGTCGAGCGGGCGGGGCCCGGAGGTGAGGAAGTCCTCGTACGTCTTCCACTGCTCACGCGGGCGATCGTGGGCGAGCTCGAGGCCGTTGCCGTCCGGGTCGGGGAGGTAGATCGCCTCGTGGGTGCCGTGGTCGGACGCGCCCTGGATCGGCGTGCGGGTCGCGGCGAGGCGGAGCGCCGCGCGGGCCAGCTCCTCGCGCACGCCGTAGTTGAGGGCGACGTGGTAGAGCCCGGCGTGCTTGCCGGCGGGCCGGGCCTGCGGGCGCTCGTGGAGGACGAGGAGCGGCTCGGCGTCGGTGCCCACCCCCGCCGTCCGCGTGTCACGATCGGTGACGTGCAGCCCGAGGGCGTCCTGGTAGAAGGCGACGGAGCGGTCGAGGTCGGTGACGACGAGGTGCGCCGGGCCGAGGCGCAGCGCGGCGGGGAAGGTGTCGGAGGAGGAGGCGGCGGTCGGGGCGGTCGTCTCGGGCGTCGTGCTCATGGCCTCAGCATCGCCGCGCGGGCCCGCTTCCCCCATGGCACAACCGCGCGGATGGATGGACTTCCGTGACGACCGCCGGCCCCGTCCGCCGCACCGAGCGCCCGCTCACCGTCCTCTTCTGGGAGGGCGCGGAGATGCGGCCCGAGGACGCGGTCGACCCGCACCGCCACGACTACCACGAGCTGCTGTGGGTCCGCGCGGGCACCGGCCGCCACCGGCTCGACGGCCACCAGGTGCGGACGGAGGCGGGGACGATCACGGTGATCGGGCGCGGCCAGATGCACGTCTTCGACGAGGCCCGCGGCGTCGACCTGGCGATCGTCCGGTTCACCGACGAGCTGCTCTTCGGCGACGGCGCGCCCGCGTGGATGCTCGCCGGCCGGGGCGGGCTCACCGTCCCCGTGCCGCCCTCCCGCGAGCCCGCGCTGGAGGCGCTGCTGCGCGCGATGGACGACGAGGTCCGCGTCCCGCCCGACGGCCGCACCGCCGCGCTGGAGCGCCACCTGCTCGCCGTGCTGCTGCTCTGGCTCGACCGCTGGGCGGGCGGCGCCCGGGGCGCCTCCGAGGGCTCGCTCCACGAGCGGTTCCTGCGCGTGCTCGAGCACGACTTCGCCCGCCACCACGACGCCGCGCACTACGCGGAGGCGCTCGCCGTCCCCGCCGCCGCGCTCTCCCGCGCGCTCGCCGAGGTGACCGGTTCCACGACGAAGGGGCTCGTGAGCGCCCGCGTCCACCTGGAGGCACAGCGGCTGCTCCGCTACACCGAGCTGACCGTCGGCCAGGTCGCGCACCGCGTCGGCTACGAGGACCCGTTGTACTTCTCGCGCGCGTTCAAGCGGCGCGAGGGCGTCTCGCCCCAGGCCTACCGCGACGCGGCGCGAGGACTCCAGGCGCCCTGAACGCACGAGTATCTTCGGAGTCATGCCGCAGATCACCAGCTCCACCCTCGCCAACGGGCTGCCGCTGCACCGCGTGGCGCTTCCCGGAACGCGCGCGGTCACCGTGCTCGTCGCCTTCGACGCCGGCGCGCGGACGGAGCGGCCGGACGAGAACGGCATGGCCCACTTCCTCGAGCACCTCGTCTTCAAGGGGGGCGAGAAGTTCGACGACTACCGCAAGGTCAACGAGACGGCCGAGCGGATGGGCGGCTCGCTCAACGCCTACACGTCGCACGACCTCGTCGCGTTCCACATCACCGTGCGCGCCGAGGCGGCCCTGGAGGCGATCGACCTCCTCACCGACTTCGTCGGCCGCCCGAAGATCGACGCCGAGGAGCTCGACCGCGAGCGCGGCGTCGTGATCCAGGAGATCCAGCGCTACAAGGACCAGCCGTCCGCCGTCGCGGAGGAGCTGATCGACAAGGCCGCGTTCGGCGACCACCCGCTCGGGCGGACCGTGCTCGGGCCGGAGGAGCACCTGCGGACGTTCTCGCGCGAGGCGATCGTCGCCTTCCGCTCGCGGCAGTGGGCGGGCGCGCGCGGCGGCGCGTTCATCGTCGGCAACCTGGATCACGTGCCGGCCAACGGCGAGGTCTCGTCGCTGTTCGAGCGCTTCCCGGACCTGCCGTCGGCGGAGGGGTACGAGCCCGCGCCGGAGGACATCCAGTCGCGCGTGCTGGTCGAGGAGCGCGACACGAACCAGTCGCACCTGCGGATGATCTACCGCCCGTCGATCGACCCGAAGGACCCGGCGCAGCGCGCGGCGCTGACGATCTACTCGACGCTGCTCGGCGGCTCGATGGGCTCGCGCCTGTTCGACGAGATCCGCGAGCAGCGCGGGCTCTGCTACTCGGTCTGGTCGGCCGACCACGCCTTCGCCGACCTCCCCGTCCTCGCGCTCGGCGCCGGCCTGGAGTCGTCCAAGTCGGTCGAGGCGTACACGCGCATGCGCGAGATCGTCACCGAGCTGCGCGACAACGGCCCGACGCCGGAGGAGGTCGAGCGCGCCCGCGCGTACGGCGCCGGCCGCCGCGTCCTGGCCTTCGAGAACACGAACGCGGTCGCCCGCTACGCGGCCAACCAGACGATCGTCTTCGGCGAGGACATCGACCCAGACGGCGCCATCGACCGCCTCGACAAGGTCACCTACGACCAGGTCCGCGAGGTCGCCGCCGACGTCGCCGACAAGCTCGCAGTCGCCGTCGTCGGCCCGCACGCCGAGTCGGACTTCGACGTCTCCTAGCTCGCTCCGGTGAACTCCCGCCACGTCTCCGGGTCGTGCCCGGGGACGAGGCGGGCGCCGTGCTCTTCGGCGAGGCCGATGACGCGGTCGTGGGAGCGGCGTCTGAGCGGCGCGTCGGCCGGGTCGGCGGAGGAGCCGATGGGGGTGTCGGTGTCGATCCCGCGTTGGAGGTCGATGGCGTCGACGGCGAAGAGCCACGGGCCGTCGGGCGCGTGGACGAGGTACGACATGTGCCCGGGCGTGTGGCCGGGGGTGGCGAGCGCGTCGACGCCGGGGACGATCTGCGCGTCGCCGTCGAGCAGGCGCCAGCGGATCTCTGGCAGCGCGTAGTCCTCGCGCAGGTAGCTCTGCTCGCACCCCGCGCGCGCCGACGCGAACGCCAGCTCCTCGAGCTGGATCGCGACCGGGACGCCCGCGGCGGCGAGGTGGTGGAGGCCGCCGGCGTGGTCGAGGTGCAGGTGGGAGACCGCGGCGGCGACGAGGTCGCCCGGTGCGACGCCGAGCGCGGCGAGCGCGTCGAGGAGCGGGTCCCCGTCGGTGGGGAACTCCGGGAGCCCCATGGAGTAGACGGACGTGTCCGGCGGCGAGCGGCGGTACGGCCGCGGGTCGCAGCCGGTCTCCAGCAGCACCGGCCCGGCATCCGTCTCCACCAGCACGGCGGTGATCGGGAGCCGGAGCACGCGCTCGCTCGATCCGCCCTCGAGCGAGATCGATTCGGGCCCGTGCTCCCAGCCGAGCAGCAGCGGATGGACGGCGGTGACGCTCACGCCGCCCGGCCTACCCGCGCACGCGGCGCGGGGCGCGCAGGCCTCTAGGCGTGAGGCGCGTGGAGCTGCGCGCGCGGGGCGCGGCGCGCGGCCGACCAGTGCGAGAGGACCCCGATCCCCCAGCCCATCGCGGGGAAGACCGGCCACGGGAAGCCCGCGCCGGTCAGCGCCCAGATGACGACGAGCATCGTGATGACGGCCAGGTAGGTCCGCAGGTGGTCGGGGAACGACTCGCGCGCCGCCACGGCCGCCGCGGCGCCCGCGATGCGGCGCGGGC
>DATMVO010000235.1:0-6132 GCA_035563115.1 Solirubrobacteraceae bacterium | reverse complement strand
CACCGCGGTCGCGTGGACGGACGGGACCGGCGCGCACCTCCAGGTCCGCGCGGCGGGTGAGGGGGAGTTCGGCCCGGTGCAGGAGCTGGGCGGGGCGACGACCCCGGTGGAGCTCGTGGCGCTCCCGGACGGGGCGATGGTGGCCGCCCAGCAGGGCGCGACCGGGATCGCGCTGTGGCGGCGCGCGCCCGGGGGCGGCGCGTTCTCCTTCCTGGCCGCGCTCGACACGAACGGCGCGCCGCAGGGCTTCGTGCTGCGCGCCGGGCCGGGCGGCGGGGCGGTCGTTGCGGGCCTCGGCCGGTTCGACACGACGAGCGGCAGCCCGCCGTTCACCACCACGACCTCGACGTGGACCGTACGCGCCGCGCGGCTGCTGCCCGGCTCGGCGGCGTTCGCTCCGGCGGAGACCGTCTACACGGCCACGACGTCGACGGGCGTCCTGAGCCCGTTCGGAGGGAGCCTCGGGGTGGAGGACGCCGTCCTGCGGCCGGACGGCGGAGCCGAGGTCGCCATCCGGACCACGGGCGGCGACTTCTTCGCGATCGCGTCGACGTTCCGCGTCGCCCGGCGCGATGGCGGCGGCACGTGGCCGGCGGCGATCGTCGCGGATCGCACGGTCAGCGCGTTCGACGGCACCTCGATCGGCGACTTCCGGCTCACGCCGCTCGGCTCGGAGGTCCTCGCGACCTGGCGTGAGACGGAGGCCGGCTCGGGTGGCCTCGGCACGGCCGGACCCGCGACCCTCTTCGCCGCGCGGACGTCGGGCCCGGCGACGAAGGTCCCGGTCGCGACGCAGGAGGGCGCCGAGCCGCTCGTGCTCGACCGGGTCGTCCCGGCGGGCGGCCACGCGATGGTGCTCGCCCACACCGGCCCCATCCTCCGCGCGCTGCTCGTCCGCCCGGACGGGACGCTGGCCGAGACGCAGACCGTGCCCGGCGACGGCACGCCGCAGACCGTGCTGGCCGCGCCGGACCTCGCCGGATCCGTGCTCGTGGCGGCGGCGCGGCAGGGCGCCGATGCGACCGTCCGGTCACCGGCAGCGCTGTACGACGGGGCGGCGCCCGCGATCATCGCGCTGGACGTGCCGGCGACCGTGACGGCGGGCGCGACGGTGCGGCTGGCGGCGACGGTGACGGAGAACGAGCGCGCGACGGTGACGTGGGAGCTGGGCGACGGGCACGGGGCGTCCGGGGAGGCGGTCGACGTGTCGTGGCCGGCCGCCGGGACGCGGACCGTGACGGTGACCGCGGCCGACGGCGCGGGGAACGTGACGACCGCGCAGCGGACGGTGGAGGTGGTGCCGCCGGCGCCAGCGGGCGGCGGCGGTGGCGCTGGCGGCGGGGCGGGCGGCGGCTCCGTCAAGCCCGGCGGCGGGGGCCAAGAGGCCGCGAAGGACACGAAGGCGCCGCAGCTGTCGGCGCTCGGGCTGAGCCGCATGACGTTCGCGACGCGCGGGCGGCGGAAGGGCACGAAGCTGACGTGGGTGTCGAGCGAGGCCGGGCGGCTGCTCGTTGGCGTCGAGCGGACGACGAAGGGCTGGCGTGCGGGCTCGGCGTGCGTCGCGCGCAAGCCGCGGCGCGGGAAGGCGAGCCGGTGCACGCGGGTGCGCCGCGTGGGCACGCTGACCGTGGCGCTGAAGGAGGACGAGGGGGCGCTGAGCTTCACCGGGAAGGTCGGCGGCAAGGCGCTCGCGCCGGGGCGGTACCGGTTCTCGCTCGTGGCGGTCGACGCGGCGGGCAACCGGAGCGATCCGCCGCGGACGATCGCCTTCACGGTCGTGCGCTGAGGCCGGCCGGCCGGTGGCGCCCGCGCGGGGCGCCCCGGCCGGCCCCGGTCAGTCCGGGATGGAGTCGTCGAGCGGGTCGTCGTCCAGCGCCGGCTCGGGCTCGTCGTCCGCGTCCGCGTCGCCGGGCTCGGGGTCCGGGACGGGGTCGGGGCGGAAGCGGAGCTCGCGGTCGGCGCGGGCGCCGTCGAACGGGACGCCCTCCGCGACGAGCTTCGCGCGCACGCCCTCGGGGTCGCCGAGCGCGGTGGGCGCGACGGTGCCGTCGCCCTTGAGCACGCGGTGGGCGTTCGGCAGCTCGTACCGGACGAACGCCTGGTTGAGGTGGCGGGTCAGCGCGACGGGCGCGCCGATGGCGGCGATCAGGTCGCCGTAGCTGGTCCAGCGGCCGCGCGGGACCGAGTCCAGCGCGGCGCGGAGCTTGGTGGTGTCCATGCGCGCTGGTAGGTCCGCGGCGATGGAAGTTCGCCCCACCCGCGCGACACGAAAGGCCGCGCGGGGGAAGCGGGGAGGCTAGGCGCGCGTGAGCGCGATGCGCAGCTCGCGGCCCTCGATCGTCGCGGCCTCGGCCGTGCCGTTGACGGCGCCGTCGTAGGCGACCGACGTCGCGAGCACCTCGCCGGTGACGTACGCCTCGTGCGCCTGCGCGGCGGCGAGGAGCGCGTCGTCGCCGCCGAGCACGAGCGCGATCCGGTCCTCGACCTCCAGGCCCGCGTTCTTGCGCGCGTTCTGCACGGCACGGACGACCTCGCGGGCCAGCCCCTCCCGGCGCAGCTCGTCGTCGAGCTCCAGGTTCAGCGCCACGGCGTGCGCCGCCTCGCGCTCGACCTGGTAGCCCTCCAGCGGCTCCAGCCGCAGCTGGAGGTCGTCGGCGCCCAGCTCGTGCTCGCTGCCGCCGACGTTGACGCCGATCGTCCGGCCCTCGCGCAGCGCGTCGGCCACGGACGCCGGCTCCAGCGCCGCGATCGCGGCGGCGGCCTGGGGCATCGCCTTGCCGAACCGCGGCCCGAGCGTCCGGTAGTTCGCCTTGACCTCGTACGAGCCGAGCTCCTCCGCCCGGTCGACGAACCGCAGCGCCTTGACGTTCAGCTCCTCGCGGACGACCGCCTCCAGCCGCTGGATCGCCTCGCGCTCGCGCCCCGGCGCGACCACGACGGCCTCGCGGAGCGGCTGGCGGACCTTCACCTTCGCCGCGCCGCGCGCGGAGTGGCCGAGGCGCACCGCGTCGCGCGCGGTCGCCATCGCGGTCTCCAGCTCGGCGTCGCGCGCGCCGACCGCCGGCCAGTCGGTCAGGTGGACCGACGGCTCGCTGCCGTCGAGGTTCTCGTACAGCTCGTCGGCGACGAACGGGGTGAACGGCGCGAGCAGCTTCGCGACCGTCACGAGCACCTCACGCAGTGTCGCGAACGCGTGCGGGTCGCCGTCCCAGAAGCGGCGGCGCGAGCGGCGGACGTACCAGTTCGAGACGTCGTCGACGAGCTGCGCGATCGCGCGGCCCGCGAAGGTCGCGTCGAAGTTCTCCAGCCGCTCGGTGACCTCCTCGACCGTCGCCGCCAGCCGCGACAGCACCCACCGGTCGAGCTCGTCCTCCGACGTGCCGGCCTCCACGGACGCGACGTCGTTGACGTTCGCGTACTGCACGTAGAAGCCGTACGTGTTCCACAGCTGCCGCAGGAACAGCCGCACGCCCTCGCCGACGTCCTTCGTCGTGAAGCGGTAGCCGTCCCACGGCTGCTTGGACGTGAAGAAGTACCACCGCAGCGCGTCCGCGCCGAACTGGTCGATGACGCCCCAGGGCTCGACGATGTTGCCCTTGGACTTGGACATCTTCGCCCCGTCCTCGTCCAGGATGTGGCCGAGGCAGACGACGTTCTTGAAGTCGCTCTTGCCGAAGAGCAGCGTCGAGACGGCGAGCTGCGAGTAGAACCAGCCGCGCGTCTGGTCGATCGCCTCGCAGATGTAGTCGGCGGGGAACCGCTGCGCGAAGACGCCCTCGTTCTCGAACGGCGCATGGTGCTGGGCGAACGGCATCGCGCCCGAGTCGAACCACACGTCGATGACCTCGGGCACGCGCTTCATCCGCTTGCGGCACTCGGGGCACGGGAACGTGACGTCGTCGACGTACGGGCGGTGCGGATCCTCGAGGCGGACGCCGCTCAGCTCCTCCAGCTCGTCGAACGACCCGATGACGTGGACGTGGCCCTCCGAGCAGCGCCACACCGGCAGCGGCGTGCCCCAGTAGCGCTCGCGCGACAGGGCCCAGTCGACGTTGTTGGCCAGCCAGTTGCCGAACCGCCCGTGCTTGATGTGCTCCGGGTACCAGGTGACCGACTCGTTGGAGGCGAGCAGGTCCTCGCGCTTCTCCGAGGTCTTGATGTACCAGGCCGGCTTGGCGTAGTAGAGGAGCGGGTCGCCCGAGCGCCAGCAGAAGGGGTACGAGTGCTCGTAGTCCTCGGACTTGAGCAGCTTGCCGCGCGACTCGAGGTCGGCGATCAGGTCGCGGTCGGCGTCCTTCACGAAGCGGCCCGCGTACTTGCCGATCCGCTCGTCGTACGTGCCGTCGAGCTTGACCGGGTTGACGACGTTGAGGCCGTACCGCATGCCGAGGTCGAAGTCGTCCTCGCCGAACGCGATCGCGGTGTGGACGAGGCCGGTGCCGTCGTCGGCGGTGACGAAGTCCGCGAGCAGCACGGTGTGGCCGCGCTCGCCGTACTCCTTGCCGGGGATGTAGGGGAACGGCGGCTCGTAGCGGACGCCGTCGAGCGCCGCGCCGGGGAAGCGGTCGAGGATCTTGACGTCGGCGCCGTCGTCGGCCGAGCCGAGCACCTTCTCCACCAGCGCCTCGGCGACGATCACCGGCGCCTCCAGCGGCCCGGTCTTCGCGCGCACGTACGTCATCTCCGGGTGCACCGCGACGGCGGCGTTGGAGACGAGCGTCCACGGCGTCGTGGTCCAGATGATCAGCTCGTCGCCGCGCTGCACCGGGCCGCCGTCCTCGACGACGGGCAGGCGCGCGTAGACCGACGGGTCGATGACGTCCTTGTAGCCCTGCGCGACCTCGTGGGAGGAGAGCGCGGTGCCGCAGCCCGGGCAGTACGGCACGACCTTGTGGCCCTCGTAGAGCAGCCCCTTGTCGGCGATCTGCCGCAGCGCCCACCAGATCGACTCGATGTAGTCGGGGTCGAGCGTGCGGTACGGGTCGTCCAGGTCGACCCAGAAGCCGATCCGCTCGGTCAGCGCGTTCCAGTCCTCGAGGAACTCGAACACCGACTCGCGGCACTTCTGGTTGAACTCCGCGATCCCGTACTGCTCGATCTCGTGCTTGTTCTCGATGCCGAGCTGCTTCTGCACGGCGATCTCGACCGGCAGCCCGTGGGTGTCCCAGCCGCCCTTGCGCTCGACCAGCCGGCCGCGCATGGTCTGGAAGCGGGGGTAGATGTCCTTGAAGACGCGCGCCAGGACGTGGTGGACGCCGGGCTTGCCGTTGGCGGTCGGCGGGCCCTCGTAGAAGACCCAGGGCTTCGCGCCCTGGCGGCGGCGGACCGACTCCTGGAAGACGTCGCGCTCGCGCCAGCGCGCGAGGACGTCCTGCTCGAGGGCCGGGAACGACTGGCTGGGGTCGACGGGACGATGGGCCATGGGGACCCTCGATTCTAGGCCCGTGCGCTGGTACCTTCGGACGTGGCCCTCGGGGCCGCCTCATGGACGCCAGCTGAGAACACGCCGCACCGCCCACGCCGCCCCCCGTCGCGCGGCGTCCGCACCGTTCTCACCCGCCGTCCCCGTAGGAGGCCCGCATGCCCGCGACGCTGCTCGACGCGTCCGCCCTCACCCTCGCCCACGGTCCCCGGACCGTGCTCGACGACGTCTCCGTGCGCGTGGACGCCGGGAGCCGGATCGGGCTGATCGGCCCGAACGGCTCCGGGAAGTCGACGCTCCTGCGCGTGCTCGCGGGGGTGTCTGCGCCGGACGCGGGCCGGGTGCGCGCGTTCGGGACGGTCGGCTACCTGCCGCAGACGCCGGAGGACGATCTTCGCACCGTGCGCGGGTCGATCCTGGAGCGCATCGGGGTCGCGGGCGCGGCGCGGGCGGTCGATGCGCTGGAGGCCCGGCTGGCGGCCGGCGACCTGACGGTGGTGGAGGAGCACGCGGCCGCGCTGGAGCGGTGGCTCGCGCTGGGCGGCGACGACGCGGAGGCGCGGGTGGCGACCGCGGTGGCGGAGTCCGGGCTGGCGCCGGAGCTGCTCGACCGGCCGTTGCGGGAGCTGTCCGGCGGGCAGGCGGCCCGCGCCGGGCTGGCGGCGCTGCAGGCGGCGCGGTTCGACGTCGTCCTCCTCGACGAGCCGACC
>DATMVO010000234.1:0-3328 GCA_035563115.1 Solirubrobacteraceae bacterium | reverse complement strand
CCCGGCCATGCTCCGAACCCGCCCGCTCCTGGCCCTCGCCGCGCTCGCCGCAGCGGCCGCCACCGCGCCCGCCGCCCACGCCGCGATCTACGAGGCCGAGTACGAGGCCGACCTCGAGCTGACCGCGACCTACGCGCACCGCTACTTCCTCGAGCAGCCGAACCCGGAGTACCAGAAGGAGGTGCAGATGGAGGCGACCACGACCGTCCGCGCGCAGGTCGGCGACATCGTCTTCCGCGACGGCGTCCTGCTCACGAACCACCGGTGGACGACGGCGACGCAGGAGACCTCCGGCACCGCGCACGTCACCGACCGCCGGTGGGACCCGGTCAAGCAGACGACGATCCGCCGCGACGCGTCGTGCAACGTGGTCGCGGCCGACCTGCCGGGGATCGCGACGCTCGACGGCGCGGGCCACGGCCCGGCGGGCCAGGCGTTCAAGGTCCGCTTCGCGGACGCCGCGCCGATCGACTTCAGCTGCTCGGGCGACGCGCCTCACCCTGACGCGCTCGACCTTAGCGGGTTGAGCGGCTTCCACGCGCCCATCGGCCAAGCGAAGCTCGACGCGATCTTCACGCTGCCGGGCGAGACGATCGGGATGGGGCAGGTCGTCCAGCTCGTCCGCGCCCGCGACGACGCGAAGATGCCCGCGTTCTGTCCCGACCGCCGCGCGAGCCAGTACGAGGAGACGCAGGCCTGCGAGTTCGACTGGACGGCGAAGATCACGTTCCGCCGCGTCGGCGAGAGCCACTACCTGACGGAGTGGCCGGAGGACGTCCCGCGCGACGGCGGTGCGCCGCAGGCCCCCGCACCGCCGGCCGCTCCGACCACGCCGCCGAAGCCCGCCGGCCCCGTCGTCCCCGCCGGGCCGACCGTCCCGCCGTCCACGCCCGTCCCGCCCAAGCGCGCCGCGGTCTCCCGCGACGGCCGCGCGCTCACCTTCCCCGCCACCTGCCCGGCGGGCTGCAGCGGCACCGCGGTGCTGACGAGCGGGCGCGCCGGGACGAAGAAGCCGCTCGCGACGCTCCGCTTCACGGTCCGCCCGGGCGCGAAGACGGTCACGGTGAAGGGGCCGCGGACGGCGCTGCGGAAGGCCCGCCGGGCCAAGCTCATCCTCACCCCGAAGGGCGGCGCCCCGGTGACCGTGACGGTGGCGGTCGGCCGCTGAGCCCTAGATTCCCGTCCCATGGCTGAGATCAAGCGGGTCGGCGTCGTCGGTGCCGGCCTGATGGGACACGGGATCGCTCAGGTGGCCGCGGAGGCGGGCTACGACGTCGTGCTGCGCGACGTCGAGCAGCGCTTCGTCGACGCGGGCCTCGCGGGGATCGAGAAGCAGCTCTCCAAGGCGGTCGCGAAGGGCAAGGCGACGCAGGAGGACGCGGACGCCGTCCTCGCGCGCGTCACCGGCACGACCGAGCTGGAGGCGCTGGCCGACCGCGACATCGTCGTCGAGGCGATCCCGGAGGTGCTCGACCTCAAGCGTGCGCTGTGGACCGAGCTCGACGGGATCGTCAAGGACGCCGGCATCTTCGCGACGAACACGTCCGCGCTGAGCGTCGTCGACCAGGCGGCGGTCACGAAGCGGCCGGACCGGTTCGTCGGCCTGCACTTCTTCTCGCCGGTGCAGCGGATGGCGCTGGTGGAGGTCGTCCGCGCGATCACCACGAGCGACGAGACGATGGCCGCCGCCGAGCAGTGGGTGAGCGGGATCCGCAAGCAGCCGATCCCCACCCGCGACACCGCCGGCTTCGTCGTCAACCGCCTGCTCGTGCCGTACATGGCGGACGCGATCCGCGCGCTGGAGGAGGGCGTCGGCACCGCCGACCAGATCGACGCGGCGATGAAGGCGGGCGCCGGCCACCCGGTCGGGCCGCTCATGCTCAACGACCTCGTCGGTCTCGACACGCTGATGAAGACGTGCGAGAACATGTACGCCGAGCTGCGCAACGAGCGGTTCGCGCCGCCGCCGACGTTGCGCAAGCTCGTCGCCGCCGGGTGGTTCGGGCGCAAGACCGGGATGGGCTTCTACGACTGGTCGGGGCCCGAGCCGGTCCCGAACGCCGCGCTCGCGCGGTAGCGCCTTCGGACGCTCGGGGGGTTCCCCGATGTGGGGCGGGCGCGTTCCGAGCAGGATCGCGCCATGCCCTTCTTCCGGAGAAGCTGCGCCGCCGCGGCGCTGACCACGGCCGCCGCCGCGCTCGCCTGCGGCGCCGCCCCCGCGCACGCCGTCGCGATCACCGAGACCACCTACGACGTCACCGTCGAGGCGAAGGTCACCTACGGCCACGCGTGGCACCGCGACTTCGACCGCGGCGCGTTCGAGGAGGAGACCACGGACGCCGTCGCGACCGTCAAGACGACGATCGAGGACGTGCTGTTCCGCGACGGGAAGCTCATGAACCCCGGCCACTGGGGCCTGGGGGACGTGACGGTGACGGGCACCGGCCAGCGCACGCGCCGGTTCCGCGCCACCGGGGACCAGCTGCAGACCGAGAGCTTCGCCTGCACGCCCGACGGGCTCTCGACGCTCGGCCGGACGATCCTCGACGACAACCCCGACATGCTCGAGCCGCTCGGGCCGGGGGAGCGCCTCACCGTCCGCATCACCGAAGGCCTGCGCGCGTCGATGCCGTGCCCCGGCAGCTACCCGATGGAGATCGAGCTGGCGGACTTCGCGCCGTTCGGGCAGGGACTGATCGACGCCGACTTCGACCTGCCCGGCGAGGCGATCGGCATGGGCACGATCATCCAGCTCATCCACTCCACGCCGGCGCAGGAGGCCGCGGAGCGCTGCCCGGGCCGCAACGACAGCACGACGCGGTGCGCGTACTCGTGGGAGGGGACCGTCCGCTTCGACCGGACGAGGCACGAGACGTTCGGCAGCACGCCGCCTGCGCAGCAGCCGACGCCGAAGCCGGCGGACCCGCCGCTCGCGCCGCTCGTCCCGCAGGGGCCGCCGGCAGATGACGAGAGCGATCTGCTCGCGCCGCTCGTGCCGGTGAAGACCGCGACGCTGTCGCCGAAGGGCGACCGGCTGAGCTTCCGCGCCGCCTGCCCGGCCGGGTGCGCGGGGACGCTGACCCTCACGACCTCGGGCGCGCGCGCCGCGGCGGCCGCCGCCGCGAAGGGCACGAAGGTGCGGTTCACGGTCAAGCCCTCGTCCAAGGCGCGGACGGTGACGGTGAAGCTGCCGGCCGCCGCGCGGAAGGCGGTCAAGCGCGGCCGGAAGGTGACCGCGAAGGTGACGCTGACGCCGAAGGGCGGCACGGCGCTGACCCGCACGCTGGCGGTCACGCGCGGGCGCTGAATCCGCCGGGACGGCGTGTAC
>DATMVO010000233.1:0-4362 GCA_035563115.1 Solirubrobacteraceae bacterium | reverse complement strand
TTGAGCCCGCTCATCGACATCTGCCCGCTGGACGAGCTGCCGCCCGGAAGCCACCGACGCGTGGTCTGGGAGGACATCGACGTGGGCGTGTTCAATTGCGGCGGCGAGCTGCTGGCCATCGAGGACCGCTGCTCCCACGACCATGGCATCCTGCTCGAGGGTGACGTCGACTGGGACGACTGCCGCGTCGAGTGCCCGCGGCACGGCTCGTGGTTCGACCTGCGCACCGGCAAGCCCCTGAACCTTCCTGCCTACGTCCCTGTCGACACCTTCCCCGTATCGGTGGAGGACGGCGTCATCCGAGTGGAGATCGACTGAATCATGGCGACCCCTGAAGTGCTCGCCGAGCAGGAGTCCCTGCTCGGCATCAACGCCGACTACAAGGAGAAGTACGGGTTCCACGACGCCGAGACGAACTACTCGTTCAAGGCGCCGAAGGGCCTGACTCCCGAGCTGGTCCGCCTCATCTCGGACTACAAGAAGGAACCGGAGTGGATGCTCGACTTCCGCCTCAAGGCGTACGAGCACTTCATCTCGCGGCCCCAGCCGACCTGGGGCTCGCCGATGCTGGCCGAGGTCGACTACGACGACATCCACTACTTCGTGCGCGCGTCCGAGAAGGCCGGCCGCACCTGGGACGAGGTCCCCGAGGACATCAAGAACACGTTCGACCGCCTGGGCATCCCCGAGGCCGAGCGCAAGTTCCTCGCCGGCGTGGGCGCCCAGTACGAGTCCGAGTCCGTCTACCACCAGGTCAACGAGCAGCTCGAGGCCCAGGGCGTCGTGTTCATGGACATGGACACCGCGCTGCGCGAGCACGAGGATCTGGTCAAGGAGTACATCGGGACGCTCATCCCGCCGAACGACAACAAGCTCGCCGCGCTGAACAGCGCCGTGTGGTCGGGCGGCTCGTTCGTCTACGTCCCGCCGGGCGTCTCGGTCGAGATGCCGCTGCAGGCCTACTTCCGCATCAACACGGAGAACATGGGCCAGTTCGAGCGGACGATCATCATCGCCGACGAGGGCTCGTACGTGCACTACGTCGAGGGCTGCACGGCTCCGACGTACTCGTCCGACTCGCTGCACTCCGCGGTGGTGGAGCTGTTCGCCAAGCCCGGGGCGCGCATCCGCTACACGACCGTGCAGAACTGGTCGAACAACGTCTTCAACCTCGTCACGAAGCGCGCGGTCGCCGAGACCGACGCCACCGTCGAGTGGGTCGACTGCAACCTCGGCTCGAAGCTGACGATGAAGTACCCGGCCGTCTACCTGACGGGCGAGCGGGCGCACGGCGAGATCCTCTCGATCGCGTTCGCCGGCGCGGGCCAGCACCAGGACGCGGGCGGCAAGATCATCCACGCCGCGCCGAACACGACGTCGAACATCTTCGCCAAGTCGATCTCCAAGGACGGCGGGCGCTCCTCGTACCGCGGCCTGCTCGAGGTCGCCAAGGGCGCCACCGGCTCGAAGTCGAAGGTCGTCTGCGACGCGCTCCTGCTGGACGAGGACTCGCGCTCGGACACCTACCCGACGATCCGGATCGGCGAGGACGACGTCAACGTCGGCCACGAGGCCACCGTGTCGAAGGTCGGCGAGGAGCAGCTGTTCTACCTCCAGTCGCACGGCATCGACGAGGAGGAGGCCTCGAAGCTCATCGTCAACGGCTTCATCGAGCCGATCGTCAAGGAGCTCCCGATGGAGTACGCGGTGGAGATGAACCGCCTCATCGAGCTCCAGATGGAGGGTTCCATTGGCTGAGGCCACCGTGCCCGCCGCGGACTGGCGGACCCTGGAGCTGCCGAACCACAAGGGCACGCCGGGCTGGGAGTTCACCGAGCTGCGCAAGTTCGACCTGGCGTCGTTCCCGAAGGCGGACGCGACGCCGGCGTCGATCGAGATCCCGGAGCCGGTGCTGCCGGCTCCGGACGGCTCGATCGTGATCACGCAGGTCGACGGCGCGTGGGAGAAGGTCCCGGCCGTCGGCACGGCGGGCCCGATCGTCATGCCGCTGTCGCAGGCGGTCGAGGAGCACGGCGCGCTCGTCGACCAGTACCTCGGGACGGTCGTCGATGACGCCGATCCGTTCGTCGCGCGCAACGCGGCGGAGTGGGACGGCGGCGCGTTCGTCTACGTCCCGCGCAACCAGACGCTCGCCGCGCCCGTGGTGCTCAACGCCATCCAGGCGCAGCAGGGGAGCGCGCTGAACTGGCGCGTGCTCGTGGTGCTGGAGGAGGGCGCGCAGGCCGAGGTGTGGGAGCAGCAGCTCGCCGCCACCGACGGCCTCGTCAACGTCGTCTTCGAGCTGGTCGTCGGCCAGAACGCGAACCTGCGCTTCCTGTCCGCCCAGGACCTCGACGAGAAGTCGTGGGTCTTCGGTCGCCAGCGCGCCCGCGTGGGCCGCGACGGCACGCTCGACTGGGTCGTGCTCGGCTTCGGCTCGGCCAACGGCAAGGTCTTCCAGAACACGATCCTCGACGGCGAGGGCGCGACCGGCAAGGTCACCGGCGCCTACGCCACGCGCGGGCGTCAGCACCTGGACTTCGACACGACGCAGGAGCACGCGGCCGCCAACTGCGTCTCCGACCTCGCGTTCCGCGGGATCCTGAGCGACCGTTCCAGCGTCGTCTGGCGCGGGATGATCAAGGTCGACCCGGGCGCGCAGCAGACCGACGCCTTCCAGGAGTCGCGCAACCTGCTGCTGTCCAAGAAGGCGCACGCGGACGCGATCCCGGGCCTGGAGATCCTCGCCAACGACGTGCGCTGCACGCACGCGGCGGCGATCGCCCAGATCGATCCGGAGCAGCTGTTCTACCTGCGCTCGCGCGGGCTCTCGCAGGAGAGCGCCGAGCGGCTTGTGGTCGAGGGCTTCCTCGCCGAGCTGGTCGAGCGGTTCGAGGAGGGCACCGTCCGCGACGCCCTGGCCGCCGCGCTCGAGCGGCGCCTCGGCACCGTCCTCGGCGACTAGATGGCTTCCGGCGAGGGGCGCGCGGCGGCGTTCGTCCGCGGCGTGCCCTTCGCCGCGCTCTGCGGCGGCGCGATCTGGTGCGTCGCCGTGGACGCGTACCTGGACCGGCACGAGCCGCCGGTCCCGGTCATGGCGGCTTTGGACTGGAGCGCGCACCACGTGTGGACGGTGCTCGCCCTGCGCGCTTTGCCACCGCGGCTCCTCGGCGACGCTGCCGCCCCCGCGCTCGCGACCTCCATCGCGCTCGACGTCGACCACCTCCCGATCGCGGCGAAGATGCTGCGCGGCCAGCTCGACCTCCCCCGTCCGCGCCCCCACACCTTCCTCACCCCGCTCGCCCTCGCCGCGGCCGGCCGCCGCAGTCGCCGCACCCGCTTCGCCGCCTTCGGCATCGCCGTCCACCTCACCCGCGACCTCTTCAACGGCCCCGGCGTCGACGCTGCCTGGCCGCTGCGCAGCGGCCACGTCCGCCTCCCGACCGCCGCCGAGGCGGTGGTGCTCACCGGGTTGCTCGCTCTGGCCCGGTCGCGCTCTTCCGCGCTCGCGCCGCAGGGCTGAGCGCGGTCGGGGCGGTGGCGGGCTGTGGTCGTCCGACCCGCCGCTCGTTCTCCCGTGGTCGTCGCGCCACAACTTCCATCTCGTCGGCCCCGGTTGGACGAGTGGGAAGTTGTGCGCCTATAGGGAGCAGAACTTCCATCTCGCGCCGGAGCGCCGGACGAGTGGGAAGTTGTGGCGCCGATTTCGTCACTCACCCTCCATCGCGGAGCACGGAAGTGACGTTCTGGGCGCTGGGCGCCCACTTCGTCACTCCAACGACATCGGCGTTCGACCGAAGTGACGAAATGGGCGCTCCACGGACAACCCGCACGGCCCCGAAGGACGACCACCACCCGCCACCGCCCCGGACCACGTCCCGCACGCCGACCACGCAAGACAGAGAGCGCGGCGCGGCGCGGCAACAAGCGACTCAGCGGCGCGTGGCGGCGATGCCGACGAGGCCGGCGCCGCCGAGTGGGGCTGGGGCGGCGAAGCCGGCGTCGGCGAGCCAGCGGAGGAGGGTGCGGCGGGTGGGTGGGGCGCCCGGAAGGATGCCGGTGACGCGGCCGGCGACGACGATGGCGTCGGCGCGGCGGGAGCCGCGGGAGACGAGCGTGACGAGCCAGAGCTTGCCGCGGGGGCGGATGACGCGGCCGAGCTCCAGGAGGAACGCGCGCGGGTCGGGCATCACGTGCAGGCCGTTGAGCGAGACCGCGGCGTCGACCGCGCCGTCGCTCAGCGGCAGCGCGGTCGCGTCGGCGCGCAGGAGCGCCACGTCGAGCGGGGTCTGCGCCGCGACGCGGTGGGCGCGCGCGAGCATCGCCACGCCGAGGTCCGCCGCGACGACGCGGCCCGCGTAC
>DATMVO010000232.1:0-5495 GCA_035563115.1 Solirubrobacteraceae bacterium | reverse complement strand
CCGCACCCAGCGCGCCCCCGGCTCCGTCGAAGCCCGCCGGCGGCAGCGGCAACAGCGGAAGCGGCAGCAGCGGCAGCGGCAGCGGTAGCGCGGGTGGCGGAGGCGGCAGCACCGGCGCAGGCGCCGGGGGGAGCGGCAGCGGCGCCGCGAACGGCAACGGGAACGCCGGCGGCAACGGCAACGGCAACGGCAACGGGAACGGCCCGGCGGAGAGCAACGCGGGCGGGAACGGCAACGGCAACGGCCCCCCGGACCACAGCAACGCCGGCGGCTCCCCGAACGCCGGCGGCAACGGCAACGGGAACGACAACGCCGGCGGCAACGGCAACGCAGGCGGGAACGGGAACGGGAACGCCGGCGGCAACGGGAAGGGCAAGGGGCAGGCCGAGGCCGCCCCCGCCGGCGAAGGCTGATCCGCAATTCGTCCACCGGCTCCGCCGCGCGCGGTTTGCCGTGGACGCCAACGGGGGGAAGCTGCGTGCACCCGCATGCTCGTCGCCCTCCTCAGCCTCCTCCTCCTCGCCGCGCTCGTCGCGGCCGCCGTGCTCCTCGTCGTCGCCCAGCGGCGCGCGCGCCGGCTCCATGCCGCGGAGCGGGCGGTGGTGGAGCTCGCGAAGGCCTGGTCGGAGGACGGCACCTCGCGCGGGCGCGTGTGCGGCGCCGCCAAGGCGATCGGGGGCGCCGAGGGCGCGTTCATCGCCGAGCCGAACCGCCGCGGCGACGAGGTCGTGGTCACCGCCGCGCACGGCGTCGAGGAGCTGGAGGGCGCGTCGTTCCCGGCCGACCCGGACCGCTCGCTCATCGCTCGCACGCTCCTCCTCGGGACCGCGCTCGACGCGACCCACCTGGAGGAGCACCCGAACCTCACGAGCCACCCGGCGGCGGCCAAGCGCGGCATCCGCTCCGTCCACCTCGCGCCGATCCGCAAGGGCAAGCACGTGGTCGGCGTGCTCGGGCTCGGCTGGCGCGACGCGGAGGGCGCGATCGGGGCGATGCGCGCCGAGCTGGTCGAGGCGCTCGCCGCCGAGGCCGGCCAGGCGATCGAGCGCGACCACCACCAGGCGCTCCTCGAGCGCCAGGCGCGCACGGACGAGCTGACCGCGCTGCCGAACCGGCGCGCGTGGGACGAGGCGCTCATCCGCGAGATCGCGCGGGCCGACCGCACCGGCGAGCCGCTCTGCCTCGCGCTGCTCGACCTCGACCACTTCAAGGCGTTCAACGACACCTACGGCCACCCGGCCGGCGACGCCCACCTGCGCCGCACCGCGGCGGCGTGGCGGCGCGAGCTGCGCACGATGGACGTGCTCGCCCGCTACGGCGGCGAGGAGTTCGGCGTCCTGCTCCCGAGCTGCGACCTGGAGCTGGCGCGCGAGGTCATCGACCGCGTCCGCGCGGCGACGCCCGGCGGCGAGACCGCGTCGGCCGGCGTCGTCCTCTACACGGAGGACGACATGGAGCCGCAGGAGCTGCTCGACCGCGCCGACCGCGCGCTCTACCAGGCCAAGCGGGCCGGGCGGGCGACCACGGTCGCCGGCGATCCCTCGCGCACCTGACGCCCTGTCGCACCTCGTGTAAGGTGACGCCTGCGTCACGTTTCGAGGAGGAGAGGGTCCGCACCATGGCGAAGCAGCCGAAGGTCCTGTCGGGTCAGGTCGCCGCCATCACCGGCGCCGCCCGCGGCATCGGGAAGGCGACGGCGGAGGCGTTCCTGCGTCAGGGGATGAAGGTCGCGATCGGCGACCTGGACGTCGAGGAGGCCCGCCGCACCGCCGAGGAGCTCGGCCGGGGCGTCGTCGCGCTGGAGCTCAACGTCACCGACAAGGCGTCGATCGAGGCGTTCCTCGACGCGGCCGAGGAGCAGCTCGGGCCGGTCGACGTCCTCGTCAACAACGCCGGCATCATGCCGCTGTCGCACTTCTGGGACGAGGACGACGCGACCGCGCAGCGGATCGTCGACATCAACCTCCACGGCGTGATCTTCGGGACGAAGGCGGCGCTGCGCCGGATGATCCCGCGCCACCGCGGCGCGATCGTCAACATCGCCTCGCAGGCCGGCCTCTACGGCGCGCCCGGCGGCGCGACCTACAGCGCGAGCAAGTTCGCGGTCGTCGGGCTCACCGAGGCGATCCGGGGGGAGCTGAAGCTCGCCGGCCACGACATCCAGATGTCGTACGTCTGCCCGGTCGTCGTCAACACCGAGCTCGGCCACGGCACCGCGCAGACCGCGGGCGTCAAGGCGGTCCAGCCCAGCGACGTCGCCGACGCGATCGTCGAGGCGCTCCAGCTCGGCATCGTCGACGTGCACGTCCCGAAGTCGACGAAGGCGATCGGCACGGTCACGCGCCTGCTCCCGCGCCGCGCGCAGGAGGGCGTCTCGCGCCTCATCAAGGCCGACCGCGTCCTCTTCGACGCGGACCCGAACGCGCGCCGCGCGTACGAGCTCCGGGCCGCGCGCTCGGAGCCCGGGCTCGAGCCGGGCGAGGGAGAGCAGAAGCAGCTCACGCCCTAGGGGGTTCCCCGATTCGCACCGGCGGCGGCGCACGTAGCGTCGCCGCCATGCTCCGCAGAACGCTCCCGGCCGCGCTCCTCGCGCTGGCGCTGATCCCCTCCGCCGCCCACGCCGCGAAGGCGTCCGAGTGGCAGTACGACGTGACCGTCAAGGCGCAGATGACCGAGGAGTGGTCGTACGCGTCCAAGGGCGAGATCGGCACGCCGTGGGACCCGTGCACGGTGACCGAGGAGGGCAAGGGCACCGCCTCGATCTCCCTCTCCAGCCGCCGCCCCAAGCGCGTGCTCGTCATGCGCGGGAGCGGCGGGCGCCTGCCGAACCTCAACGTCGGCACCGGCGAGGGCGTCGAGCTGCGCGGCCCGGCCAAGCGCGAGGGCACCGACGTCGAGCTCCACACCGGCAGCGCGAAGTGCCAGAACGCGAACCCGCGCCGCGACGCGCCGACCTCCGGCTGCGGCGTCAAGACGATCGACCTCGACTGGAACCTCGCGTTCAGGGACCGCTCCAAGGTCTACCCGAGCGTCATCGTCGACGAGGGGCGCGAGAGCTGCCCGAGCGGCCCGGACGCGACGATCGAGTGGCAGAACGACGAGTCGCCGTCGCTGATGGACGTCACCGCGGCCGCGTCGCCGTCGAAGTTCTACGGCACGAAGCAGTTCACGATCCGGGGCGCCAAGACGTTCACCGGGACGGGCGACGACAACGCCCGCCACGTCGTCACGTGGCAGTGGGAGACGACCTTTCGGCTGGTCAAGCGCAAGCGCGGCTGAACCACGGTTGGGCTCGCTGGTGGCCGCGCATACTCTCAGAGGGAGAACTTTCGAGAGAGGACCGCATGGCCACCAGCACCAAGGCAGACCCGCAGCTCTGCATCGACACGATCCGCACGCTGTCGATCGACGCGATCCAGGAGTCGAACTCCGGACATCCCGGCCTGCCGCTCGCGATGGCGCCGATCGCGTGGCTGCTGTACGCCGAGGTGATGAAGCACAACCCGAAGGACCCGACGTGGCCGGATCGTGACCGGTTCATCCTGTCGGCGGGCCACGGGTCGATGCTCCTCTACAGCGCGCTGCACCTGGCGGGCTACGACCTGCCGCTCGACGAGCTCAAGAAGTTCCGCAAGTGGGGCTCGCTCACGCCGGGCCACCCGGAGCGCGACCGCGTCCACGTCACGCCGGGCGTCGAGGTCACGACCGGCCCGCTCGGCCAGGGCTTCGCCAACGGCGTCGGCCTCGCGATGGCGGAGAAGTTCCTGCGCGAGCAGTACGGCCCCGACCTGCAGAACCACCACGTCTACGCGATCGTCTCGGACGGCGACCTCATGGAGGGCATCGCGTCGGAGGCGGCGTCGATCGCCGGCCAGCTCGGCCTCGGCCGGCTCATCTACCTCTACGACGACAACGACATCACGCTCGACGGCGCGGCGTCGCTCTCGTTCTCCGTCGAGGACCGCGTCAAGCGCTTCCAGGCGTACGGCTGGCACACCGAGATCGTCGAGGACGCGAACGACCTCGACGCGCTGCGCAAGGCGATCGCCGCCGGCCAGGCCGAGCAGGACCGCCCGACGCTCATCTCCGTCAAGTCGATCATCGGCTACGGCTCGCCCGAGCAGGGCACGAGCGAGGTCCACGGCAAGGCGCTCGGCGAGGCCAACGTGCGCGCCACGAAGACCAACCTCGGCTGGGACCCGGACAAGTCGTTCTTCGTGCCGGACGGCGTCTACGAGGGCTTCGCGCCCGAGCGCGGCGCGCGGCTCCAGGCCGAGTGGCAGGAGCGCTACGAGGCGTTCAAGCAGGCCAAGCCGGAGCTGGCGGCCGAGTGGGACGCCGCGTGGGCGGGACGTCCGGCCAAGCCCGTCGGCGAGCTGCTGCCCAAGTACGAGGTCGGCACGAAGATGGCGACCCGCGGCGCCGGCGGCAAGGTCATGGCCGCGTTCGAGCCCGCCGTCCCGACGATGGTCGGCGGCGCGGCGGACCTGTCCGAGTCGACGAAGACGATCTTCCCGGCCTCGGACAAGTTCACGAAGGAGGCCAGCGGCCGCAACGTGTACTGGGGCGTGCGCGAGCACGGCATGGGCGGCGCCGTCAACGGCCTCGCCGCGCACGGCGGCATCGTGCGCCCGTACGGCTCGACGTTCCTCCAGTTCGCCGACTACATGCGCGGCTCGATCCGGCTGAGCGCCCTCACCGGCCTGCCGGTCGCCTGGGTCTTCACCCACGACTCCGTCGCGCTCGGCGAGGACGGCCCGACCCACCAGCCGGTCGAGCACCACATGTCGCTCCGCGCGATCCCGGGCCTGGTCTACCTGCGCCCGGCGGACGCGGCCGAGACCGCCGAGGCGTGGCGCGTGATCCTCGAGGACCTCGAGGGCCCGGCCGCGATGTCGCTCTCGCGGCAGGACCTGCCGGTGCTCGAGGGCTCCGGCCCGGGTGTCGGCAAGGGCGCGTACAAGCTCCGTGACGGGGCCGACGGCACGCTCGTCGCCACCGGCGGCGAGGTGTGGGTCGCGGTCGAGGCCGCCGACCAGCTCGCCAAGGACGGGCTGAACGTGAGCGTCGTCTCGATGCCCTCGTGGGAGCTGTTCGAGCAGCAGGACGAGGCCTACCGCAAGAGCGTGTTCACCGACCGCGAGCGGACGCTCTCGGTCGAGGCCGGCATCTCGCTCGGCTGGGACCGCTACGCGGCGGCGCAGGTCGCGATCGACCGCTTCGGCGCGTCGGCCCCGGGCACCGAGGTGCTCGAGCGCTTCGGCTTCACCGCCGACAGCGTCGCCGAGCGGGTCAGGCGCCTGCTGGGCTGAGCAGGCCGAGGAGCTCCTCGGCCCGCGGGCCCGCCGTGACGTGGATCGCGGCGGGCTCGCGCACCCAGGCGATGAGGTTCAGCGCCTGGAGGCGGTCGAGCATGAACTGGAACGCCAGGGCGTGCGCGCGTGACCGGTACGTGCGCTCGATGTCGAACGCCCAGCCGGTCGTGTGCAGCGAGT
>DATMVO010000231.1:0-3729 GCA_035563115.1 Solirubrobacteraceae bacterium | reverse complement strand
AGCGGGCGGTGGCGCTGAGCGTGCGCCGGCCCGACGGGCGGCCGGTCGGGATCACCTTCGGGTGGGCGACCGCCGAGTCGGACGCGGACGTGCGGGCGCTCGTGGTGGCGGCGGACGAGGCGCTGCTCGCGCGCAAGCGCGGCTTCGCCCCCGCGCCGGCGGCCTAGGTCACGCGGTGGCGCTCGGCCGCGACCTGCTCATGGGCGCCTGACGCGACGAGGTCGCGGGTGCGGCGCGCGGCCTCGCGGACCTCCGCGAAGGACGTGTAGAGCGCCGGGAAGGCGAAGCGGATGACGTCCGGCTCGCGGAAGTCGGGGATCGTGGACTGCTGCTCGATCAGCGCGCGGCAGATTTGCCAGCCCCGCGGGTGGGTGAGGCTGACGTGGCCGCCGCGGCTTCCCGGGTCGCGTGGGGAGCCGACGGCGAAGCCGAGCGGCGTGAGCCACGCGTCGGCGAGGGCGACGAAGTGCTCGGTGAGCGCGCGGTGCTTGGCGGCGATGGCGGGCATCCCGGCCTCGGCGGTCAGCTCGACGCCGGCCCGGACGGCGGCGAGGGCGAGGATCGGCGGGGTGCCCGCGAGGAAGCGGTCGATGCCGGGCGCCGGCTCGTACCGCGGCCCCATCGCGAACTGGTCGCGCTGGCCGAACCAGCCCTGGATCGGCGTGCTGAGCTCGTCCTGGAGCTCGGTCCTGACGTAGAGCCAGGCGGGCGCGCCGGGGCCGCCGTTGAGGTACTTGTACGAGCAGCCGACGGCGAGGTCGGCGTGGGCGTGGAGGTCGAGCTCGACGGCGCCCGCGGCGTGGCTGAGGTCCCAGATGACGCGTGCGCCGGTGCCGCGGAAGGTGTCGAGCGGGGTGAGCGCACCGGTGCGGAAGTCGACGGCGGAGAGGACGACGAGGCGGGCGCGCTCGGCGTGCTCGCGGGCCTCCGCAACGCTCGCGGCCTGGGTGAGCGGGACCCCGTGCTTGGCGGCCAGCCCTTCGAGGACGTACCGGTCGGTCGGGAAGTCGTCGCGGAGCACCACGACCGGCCCGGGCTCCTGCGTGAGGACGGCGTCGGCGAGCTTGAAGAGGTTGACCGTCGTCGAGTCGCAGGCCAGCACCTCGCCGGGGCGGGCGCCGAGGACGTGGGGGGCGAGGAGGTCGCCGATCCGCTGCGGCGCGTCGATCCAGTCCGGCCACGCGGTGACGAGCCGGCTCCCCCACTCCGCCACGACGTCGCCGACGGCCTGCGCGGTCGCGTGCGGGAGGCGGCCGAGCGAGTTGCCGTCGACGTAGAGCGGCGAGCTCGCGTGGATGACGAAGCGGTCGCGGAAGTGGCGGAGCGGGTCGGCCGCGTCGAGTGCGGCGGCGTGCTCGGCGCTCAGGACGTCGTGCTCGTCAGCCACGCGACCGCCTCCTGCCACGCGCCGCTGCGCGGGTCGATGTGCTCCATGTGGCCCTCGCCGGGGCGGAGGGAGAGCGTCACGTCGCCGCCGCGCGCGGCGAACCGCTCGGACTGGCTGGGCGGGACCATGTCGTCGAGCGTGCCGTGGATCAGCAGGACGCGCGCCGGCAGCGGCGCGCGGGTGGTCGGCGACGCCTCGGCCAGCTGCTCGCCCGCGAACTTGTCGACCACGCCGTCGCCGAGCCGGAGCTTCGACGCCTCGACGAGGTCGGTGACCGCGGCCTGGGCGACGACGCGCGGGACGCGGTCGCCCATGCAGAGCGCGAGGTGGCCGCCCGCGGAGTGGCCGACCGCGGCGGCGGGCTCGCGCCCCAGCGCGGTCCTCAGGTGCTCGATCGCGGCGGCGACGTCCTGCGCGGTCGTCGGCCAGCCGCCGCCGGTGTGGAGCCGCCGGTACTCGACGTTCCACGACGCGATCCCCTGCCGCGCGAGGTCGTCGGCCAGCGGCGCCATCAGCGCGCGGGTGTACCGCTTGCGCCAGAAGCCGCCGTGGATGAGCACGACGGTGCCGTCGCCCAGGGCGGTCGCGCCGTCGGGCACGTCGGCCACGAGGAGGTCCGCCACCTGCTCGGGGTGGTCGCCGTAGCGGTGCGTCACCGGCGTCGCCATGGCGGCGCATGCTGGCACGCCGCCCGTGCCGGCACGTCCGCGCTTGCCGCGCGCGCCGCGGGGGTACGTGCGGCGGCATGCCACGGATGCGCAGGCTCTCACTCGCGGTCGCGATCCCCTTCCCGGCCCTCGGCACGGCGGCCGCCCCGGCCGTCGCCGCCCCGCCGAACACCTGGTACGGCGGCGGCGAGGTCGTCGCGGCCGAAGCCGGCAAGGACTTCCCCGGCCGCGCCGGCGACAGCAACGTCTCGCTCGTGACCGGCAAGGACGCGAGCAAGCTCGACGTCGCGGCGTCCGCCATCGTCGCGTGCCCGGACGGCAACACCCGCGAGGTCTACGGCTCGGGCGACGCGACGGTCGGCGCCGACGGCTCGTTCACCCTCACCGAGCGCCGCACGAGCGGCAAGGGCGAGGACCGCTTCGTCACCGAGCTGAGCCTGACCGGGCGGTTCGAGAGCGACCAGCGCGCGAGCGGCACGATCACCGCCTCCTCCACCGGCGAGGGAAAGACGTGCAGCGGGCCCGCGACGTTCGTCTCCACCACGCTGCCGAAGAAGCTGGGCCGCAAGCCCGTCGCGCCGCCGGCCAACACGGTCCTGCGCGGGCTCGTGGGCGGCACCGGGCTGTTCGACGTCGTCCTGCGCACCTCCGCGGACGCCAAGCGGGTCGTGCGCGCGAACTTCACCCTCCCGTGGCGCTGCAACGGCAAGAAGGGCGACGACGTCTTCTACGAGCCGGGCGCGGCGATCCGGTCCAACGGCACGTTCACGATCGACGAGCGCTGGACCACGAAGTACTCGAACGGCACCGAGCGCGGCCGCGTCGTCGTGCGCGGCGTCTTCGTCTCCGGCGGCGTGCTCGGCACCGTCCGGGCGACGACCACGACGAAGAGCAAGCGCGGCCGCGTCCTGGGGCGCTGCACGAGCGGCTCGCGCGGCTTCGCGGCGGTCCCGTAGCCGCAGCCGGACGTCCGGCCACGCGCGCTTGGCAGGGGCGCGTGGCCGACGGGCGCGGCGGATACGCTCCAGCCCATGAGCACCACGCCCTCCGACCGCATCCGGAAGCTGCTGCTGCGCGCGGACAACGTGCTCAAGAACGAGGGCGACCAGGCCGACCGCGCCCGGCGGGCGCGGCAGGCGCTCGAGGAGGCCCGCGACGTCGCGCGCGACCCGAGCGTCGATGCGCGCGTGCGCGAGCTGATCGAGCGGCGACTGGCCGGCCTGGACGCGCTGGAGGGCTGACGGCGATGGCCTCGCGCGCCCAGTCGGTCCTGCGCAACCTCGACCGCGACCAGCAGCTGGCCGGGCTCTTCTCGATCGCCCTGCTGATCACGCTGGTGCTGCCCTGGTACCAGAAGAACGCGGTGGTCGGGAACCAGGGGCTCGACACCAGCAACATGACCGCGTTCGGCGTCTTCTCGTTCGTCGAGGCCGCCGTGATGCTCGTCGCAGCGGGGGTCTTCGCCCTGCTGATCGCGCGCGGGCAGCGCAAGGCCTTCCACCTCCCCGGCGGCGACGGGACGGTCATCCTCGCCGCGGGCGGGTGGGCGGCGATCCTGCTGCTCTGGCGCGTCTTCGACCGGCCCGACGTCGAGGGCGTCGGCGCGACGGTCGGCATCACGTGGGGCTTCTTCTTCGCCTTCCTCGCCGCCGCGGGCATCGCCGCGGCGGGGTG
>DATMVO010000230.1:0-3643 GCA_035563115.1 Solirubrobacteraceae bacterium | reverse complement strand
CGCGCCCGCGCCGCCGCTCGCGCTCGACGACCCGTCGCTCCCCCACTGGAGGCCGAGCACCACGAGCCCCGCGAGCACGACGACGAACGCGGTCATCAGCGCGAGCATCCGCCCGCGCCGGCGGCGTCGCGGGGCCGGGCGGCGCGCGTAGGCGCCGCTGCGGGGGAGGTCGGGTCGGCGGCTGGAGGTCACACGCGGTAGGGGGCAGGCGCCGTCTGGCGCGGCTTGGCGAGGAGGCGGACGGTCAGCATGCCGAAGACGAACCCGCCGATGTGGGCGAAGTACGCGACGCCGCCGCCCTGGCCGCCGGTCCCGTAGTCCAGCGCCCCGAAGAGCACCTGCTGGCCGAACCACAGGACGAGCACGATGACGGCCGGGATCTCGATCAGCGTGAAGAAGATGACGATGAAGATCACCGTGACCACGCGGGCGCGCGGGTAGAGCAGCAGGTAGCCGCCGAGCACCGCGGCGATCGCGCCCGACGCGCCGACCGTCGGCACCGCGGCGTCCGGGTCGATCGCCGTCTGGAGCGCGATCGCGGCGACGCCGCCGGCGAGGTAGAAGAGCAGGAACGTGACGCGGCCCATGGCGTCCTCGACGTTGTTGCCGAAGATCCACAGGAAGAGCATGTTGCCGGCGAGGTGGAGCAGGCCGCCGTGCATGAACATCGCCGTGAAGACGCTGGCCCACGGGCCGATGTGGCCGGCCGGCGGCTCGCCGGGCGGGCACTGCGCCGTCAGGTCGCACGGGTAGGCGGCCTCGCCGCCCAGCGACCACTGGCCGGAGCCGAGCGTGGTGATCTCCCACCCGCCGCGCTGGACGAGGAAGTAGATCAGCACGTTCGCGGCGATCAGCGCGAGCGTGACGACCGGCAGCCGGTCGGTCGGGATGTTGTCCTTCAGGGGGAACATCGACGGCCCCGCGCAGGGTACGCGGCGCGGAGGCGGCGCGATCCCGCTTGCGTCAGCGGAGGTCTAGACGGCCGCGGCGAGCGGGCCGACGCCCGGGCGGTCCATCTTGACCGCCTCGTCCGCGTGGTAGCTCGAGCGGACGAGCGGGCCGGCGGCGACGTGCTCGAAGCCCATCGCGTACGCGGCCTCCTCCAGCGCCTTGAACTCGTCCGGGTGCCAGTAGCGGACGACCGGCAGGTGGCGCTCGGTCGGGCGCAGGTACTGGCCGACGGTGAGGAAGTCGACGCCGTTCTCGCGCAGGTCCTCGAACGCCGCGACGAGCTCCTCGTGCGTCTCGCCGAGGCCGACCATCATCCCCGACTTCGTCTTGACCTCGCCCTCGCCCAGCTCCTTGGCGTTGCGCAGGACGCGCAGCGAGCGCTGCCACGTCGAGCCGCGGCGCGCGAGCGGGTAGAGCCGCGGCGCGACCTCGACGTTGTGGTTGAAGACGTCGGGGCGCTCGGCGATGACGATCGCGAGCGGCATCTCGTGGCCCTGGAAGTCGGGGGTGAGCACCTCGACCTTGCAGTCCGGCGCCTGCGCGCGGATCTGGCGGATGGTCGCGGCCCAGATGCGCGCGCCCTTGTCCGGCAGGTCGTCGCGGTCGACGGACGTCACGACGGCATACCGGAGGCCCATCTTGGCGACCGAGCGGGCGACGCGGGCGGGCTCGAGCGGGTCGTTCCACGTCGGCTTGCCGGTCTTGACGTGGCAGAAGCCGCAGCGGCGCGTGCACGTGTCGCCGAGGATCATGAACGTGGCGGTGCCGCGCTCCCAGCAGTCGCCGATGTTGGGGCAGGCGGCCTCCTGGCAGACCGTGTTGAGGTTCTCGGCGTTGACCTGCTTCTTCAGCTCGCGGTACTTCACGCCGCCCGGCGCGGGGACCTTGAACCAGGAGGGCTTGCGGGAGCGGAGGTCCAGGACGTCCGGGCCCAGGACCTTCAGGACGTCCATCCCGCCCGGGTTGGCGCGGGAGCGCGTCTGGTGCTTGCGCGGCGGCTGCTGCTGCGGCTCGACGGTCACGACGTGGCCGAGGATATGACGGGCCGCGGCTCCGCCAGCTCGCGCTCCAGCCGGGCCGGCGTCACCAGCCGCTGGCGCGTGCCGAGCGCCTGCGCGAGCGCGTGCGCCATCCGCTTGCGGAAGCAGGTCGGGTCGGCGCGGCCGGTCTGCTCGAGGATCGACGTCATGTGCGCCTCGGGGAGGCCGCAGGGGACGATCCAGCTCCACGGCTCCAGCGAGCCGTCGACGTTGACCGCGAAGCCGTGCGTGGTGACGCCCTTGTTGACGTGGAGGCCGATCGAGCCGATCTTCCGGTCGCCGACCCACGCGCCGGTGAAGTCGCGGCCATCGTCCATGCGGCCGTGCGCGTCGACGCCCTCGTCGGCGAGCGCTGCGACGATCGCCTCCTCGAGCGTGCGGACGAAGCCGAGCACGCCGGAGCCGACGCGCACGATCGGGTAGCCGACGAGCTGCCCGGGGCCGTGGTAGGTGACCTTGCCGCCGCGGTCGACGTCGACGATGTCGATGCCCTTCGCCGCGTACCACTCGGCGCCGAGCGGCAGCTCCTCCGGCGTCGCGCGCCGCCCGCGCGTGTAGACCGGATCGTGCTCGAGCAGGAGCAGCGTGTCGGGGATCAGCTCCGCCTGGCGAGCCGCCCGCAGCCGGTGCTGGAGGCGCAGCGCCTCCCGGTACTCCATGCGGCCGGCGTGGCACACCCAGAGATCCATCGCCCCTTGCACTGTAGGTCGGCGCCACGGCCGCGTCGCGGCGCTCTACGCTGCGCAGGGATGGAGGCGGAGTCGTTCTGGCGATCGCGGCTGGTGTGGCGCTTCCGCGGAGCGCTCCTGTGGCCCCTGTTCGTGATCCTCACCGTCGCGGAGGGGATCCTCCTCACGCAGCTGCCGATCGCCGGCGACGGCGGGACGCCCTTCCCGTCGGGCGCGCTGCTCGCGGCCGCTTTGAACCTCGTCGCGGTGGCGGCGCTCGCGCCGGTGGCGGCGACGCTCCTGCGCCGGCGCCGGACGGATCTGCCGAAGGTGATCGCGCAGGACTACACGGGCACGGCGATGCTGCTGGCGATGCTCGTCTTCTTCGTGGTCGCGGGCGTGCTGCACGCGCCCGAGCGCGCGGACGCCGAGCGCGACTACGACGCGCAGGCGCGCGCGGCGCTCCAGTACCTGCGCCACCAGGCGCCGGTCGAGTACCGCGACGGGCTGGACCGCGCGACGACGATCAAGCTCGAGGACGAGCGGTACCGAACGTGCGCGCCCGGCGACGACCCCGACCGGTGGTTCTGCATCTTCGTCTCCACCGACACGTCGCCGCCCGGCATCACGCGCGACCGCAGCGGCGAGTCGAACTCGACCCTCCGCCCGTACGCGGACGGGTCGTAGGGTCCGGCGGCGTGCCGTGACGCTCCGGAAACCGGGGCTCAAGGGTCCCGTCGTGGATGCCGATGCGGGGAGGGTGCGGGTCACGCGAGCCCATGTCGCGAGCCTCGGCGCTGGTCTGTCGCTGGTCGCCGCCTCCGTCACGCTGCTCTTCCTCCTGAGCGCGGTCGTCGCCGTGCGCGGCTGGCCGGGGATGGACCCGGACGACGACGTCCCCGCCGTCGAGCTGACCGCGGCGCTCCCCTCCTCCTCTTCCGGCGGTGCCTCCTCGGGCGCCGCCTCCGGCACGGCCGGCGCGCA
>DATMVO010000229.1:0-4026 GCA_035563115.1 Solirubrobacteraceae bacterium | reverse complement strand
CCGGATCCCGCGCCCGGCGTGGAGCGCGTGGTACAGCGCCCCGACGTCGGGGCCGAGCACCGCCATCGGCGTCTCCGCGACGTCGATCAGCGTGACGTCGACCCCGAGCGCCGCGGCGGTGGCCGCGACCTCGCAGCCCAGGAAGCCGGCGCCGACCACGACGAGCCGCCGGCCGGGAGCGAGCGCGCCGCGCACGGCGAGCGCGTCGTCCAGACCCCGGATGGTGAGCACCCCCGCCGGGACCGGGGCCGGCCACTCGCGCGCGCGAGTACCGGTGGCCAGGACGAGCCCGGCGTAGGGCAGCACCCGCCCGTCCTCGAGCCGCACCTCCCGCGCGGCGGCATCGAGCCCGCTCGCGCGGACCCCGAGCTCCCACGTCGCGTCGAGCGTGTCGCACGGGAGCGCGGCCTGGGCGGGATCGGCGCCGCCGAGGACCCCCTTTGACAGGGGCGGCCGCTCGTACGGGCGGTGCGGCTCGTCGCCGACGAGCGTCAGCGACCCGGTGTGGCCGCCGGCGCGGATCGCCTCGGCGGCCTTGAGCCCGGCGAGGGAGGCGCCGACCACGACGATCGGCTCGTCCTGCGCGGCCCCGTCACCGCGAAGGGCCGCGGCGGGCGCCAGCCCGGCCGCGGCCGTCCGTTCGTGCTGCATGCGCGCGTCCGGCGCTCCAGCCGCTGCGCTCAGCCCTTGGCCTCGGCGCCCCACTCGGGCTTGAACTGGCTGACGGTCTCCTTCGTCACGATCCGCGGCTCGTCCATCGTGATGGCGTCGATCGCCGGGTTCTCGATCTTCTCGCCGTTGATCGCCTTCGTGAGCATCTCGGCGGCGAGGTTGCCCATCTCGCGCGGCCAGTTGCCGGCCGTCGCGAACATCGTCCCGTCGGCGACGGCCTTGGCGCCGAGGCGGCTGCCGCCGTTGCCCGTGAGCCGGACCTTCCCGAACTTGCCGGCCTTCTTGAGGGCGGGGACGACGGCCAGCGCCTGCGAGTCCGCGGCCGCGAGGAAGACGTCGGTCTCAGGATGCGCGCTGAGCGCGTCGGGGAAGACCTTCGCGATGATGCTGGGGTCGTACTGCCCCGCCACCTTCTGGACGATCTTCGCGCCGGGCACATCGGCGGCGACCCGCTTGACGGCCTCGTTCGTGAAGTGGTCGGAGGGGGTGGCGACCTCGGCGATGATCTCGCACGGGTCGAGGCCCTCGCACGCGAGCTTCGCGACCTCCACGAGGTTGTCCGCGTTGGGCGTGGAGGCCAGGGTCACCGCCCCGACGACGCCGTCGACCTGGATCTCGGTCGTGTCGACGTTCTTGCCGACGGGCGGCTCGATCGTGACGACGGGGATGTTCGCGGCCTTCGCCGCGGTCACGCACGGGACGCCGGTCGGGGAGTCGACCGAGCCCAGGAGGATCGCGTTGTAGCGGCCGCTGCGCACGGCGTCCTGACACGACGTGTTGAGCTTCTGCGCGTCGAAGTTCGCGTTGAACACCTGGACGCTGCCGCCGGCCTTCCCGACGACGTCCTTGACGCCCTGCTCCTCGGCCTGGACGAAGTCCGTGTAGGCGTAGGTGACGTACGCGACCTTGGCGGCCTTGGCCTTGCCGTCGCCACCGCCGCTCGCGTTGCCCGCATCCGTGTTCGCATCGTCGCCGCAGGCCGTCAGGCCACCCGCCGCGAGGGCGAGCGCGACGACTCCAGCCGCCGAGAACCGCTTCATGGTGCTCCGTCCTCCTCTTGTGTCCGAACGACGCGGTGGCCGACGACCCATCTCGGCGCTCCCACCGTCTCCTGACGGGCCGCGCTTCGTTCGTTATTCGGGTACTTCTGTTCGAACGCTACACGCTCGAATCGCCTGCCGCAACCGGAGTCACCGACGACCGATGAGGGACCTCCGACTCGTAGCGTTCGATATTCGGCGACATTGACACCGGTAGTCGGAGCGTCCTACGCTCCATTCCATGACGGCGAGCCGGTACGACCTCCTCTTCGACCCCGTCCAGATCGGGCCGGTGACCGCGCCCAACCGGTTCTACGGCCTGCCGTACTCGCTGGGGCACGGCATCGACGCCGACCCGCTGCGGGCGGCCGCCCACCACGCGACGCGGGCCGAAGGCGGCTGGGGCGTCATCACGGCCGGCGAGTGCACCTTCAGCGTCGAGAGCGACCACCTCCTCTCCGTGGCCACCGACGAGCGCGCGCAGGCGCTTCGCCCGATCACCGAGGCCGTGCACGCCCACGGCGCGCTCGCCTCGCTCGAGCTCGCGCACAGCGGCGTCGTCGCGTCGCCGCTCGAGGTCCGCACGCCCGCGCTCGCGCCGTCGCAGCTGCAGTTCGAGGGCAGCTTCTTCGGCCGCACGATCCCGAAGGCGATGGAGCGCGACGAGATCCACCGGGTCCAGCGCGAGTGGGCCGCTGCCGCCGTACGCGGGCGGGACGCCGGGTTCGACCTCATCTGCGTCTACGGCGCCCACAGCAGCCTGCTGATGCAGTTCCTCTCGCCGTTCTACAACCACCGCGAGGACGAGTACGGCGGGTCGCTGGAGAACCGCGCGCGCATGTGGCTCGAGACGCTCGCGCTGGTGCGGGAGGCGGTCGGCGACACGTGCGGGATCGTCGCGCGCGTCGCCGTCGACGCCCTCGGCCCCGGCGGCGTCGACCTCGAGGAGGGGCTGGCGTTCATCCGCATGGCCGACCCGCTCGTCGACCTGTGGGACATCACGATCGGCGGCCTGGACAACTCGCGCGTCGACCTCACCCCCTCGCGCGTGTACGAGGAGGGCTTCGCGCTGACGTGGTCGGGCCGCGTGCACGAGGCGACGGACAAGCCGATCGCCCTCAACGGCCGCTTCACGACGCCCGACCTGATGGCGGACCTGGTCCGCAAGGGCACCGCGACCCTCGTCGGCGGCGCGCGCCCCGGCATCGCCGACCCGTTCCTGCCGCAGAAGATCCGCGCGGGGCGGTTCGACGACGTCGTCGAGTGCATCGGCTGCAACCAGTGCGCGCAGCGCCACATGGTCGGCTCGCTGTCGTGCAGCCAGAACCCGACGGCCGGCGAGGAGCGGCGCCGCGGCTGGCACCCCGAGCGGTTCGAGCGCGCCGAGAACCCGGACCTGCCGATCCTGATCGTCGGCGCCGGGCCGGCCGGGATGGAGGCCGCCACGGTGCTCGGCCGGCGCGGCTTCCAGATGGTCCACCTGGTCGACGCGCGCCCGCGCATGGGCGGCCACCTGGAGTGGTTCGCGTCGCTGCCCGGCTTCCGGCCATGGGCGCGGCTGACCGAGCTGCGCGAGCACCGGATCGGGCGCCTGTCCGGCGTGCAGTTCGCGCCGCGCACCGAGCTCGACGCGGCGGGGGTGCGCGACTACGGGGCTGAGGTCGTGATCCTCGCCACGGGCGCGCGCTGGGCCCCGAGCGGGCTCTCGCTCAGCACCCACGCCCCCATCCCGGGCGCCGACGCCGAGCAGGTCCTCACACCCGAGCAGCTCCTGCTCGACGGGCGCCGTCCTGCGGGCAAGCGCGTCGTCGTCGTCGACGGCGAGGGCGAGCTCGTCGGTGCCGCGACCGCGCAGTGGCTGCAACGCGAGGGCTACGACGTCGAGATCGTCACGCCCTGGCCGACGGTCGCGATCCACGCCGAGCACGCCGGCGAGGCGCCGACGCTGCGCCGCGAGCTCGTGCAGGGCGGCGCTGAGCTGGTGACCGGGATGGTCGTGACGGCGATCGAAGCCGACGCGGTGGTCTGCGCCGACGAGTTCGGCCGCGAGCGGCGCATCGCGGCCGACGCCGTCGTCCTGGCGACGCAGCGCCGCTCGCGCGACGCGCTGTACCACGAGCTCGTCGGGGACCGGGCGGCGCTGGACGCCGCGGGGATCGTCGCCGTGCACCGCGCCGGCGACTGCGTCGCGCCGCGGATGCTGGCCGAGTCGACGTTCGAGGGCCACCGGATCGGCCGGCTGCTCGGCCCCGACGGGGCGCTCGCGACCGACCCGGCGCTCGTGCTGGCCTAGGCGCGCTCGACGTGGGCGCGG
>DATMVO010000228.1:0-3649 GCA_035563115.1 Solirubrobacteraceae bacterium | reverse complement strand
CCGCGTCGGCGAGCTGCCCGGCCGCGTGCGTGGCCTCCTCGGTCGCGGCGTGCAGCGCCGCGTGCTTCTTGGCGTCCGCGGCCGGCGGGCGCAGGTCCCCGAGCCGGTCGCTGAGCCGCTGGCCGACGCCCTCCACGACGCGAGCGTACGCCGCGAGCCCGGGGAGGTCCACCGGCACCTGCGCCTTCGCCGTCGCGCGCGCCGCGTCCGTGCACGCCGCGCTGGCGGCCTTCACGTACGCGGCCCGCGACAGCGGCCCGTCGCCGGCGTCGCCCCCGCCCCCGCACGCCGCCAGGAGCGGCGCGCAGAGGACGAGGACGGCCAGCGCCCGGACGGAGGGGATGCGGGTCAACCGCCCTTCGCGATCTTCTCGGAGACGTAGGCGGCGACGTCGGCGATCTGCTTGTCGGTCAGCTGGCCGCCGAAGGCCGGCATGCCGCCGCCGCCGTTGGTGACCTGCTTGACGACCGCCTCGACGTCCTTCGCGTCCGGGAGCGTCGTCAGGTCCGGGCCGCCGTTCCCGCCGCCGCCCTGCAGGCCGTGGCAGGTGCCGCAGTTGTCGGTGAAGACCTGCTGGCCCTCGTCCGCGCTGCCGCCCTCGGGAGCGGTGTCCTCCGCGGTGCCCTCGCCGGCGTCCTCGGTCTCCTCGGACTGGCCGGCGTGCTGCACCGCCGTGCCCTCGCCCGCCTTCTTGGCTGGCCCGAGCTTGCCGTCGAGCGAGAAGAGCCAGAAGTTGTCCCCGTGCGCCGTGCCGCCGAGGGCGTTGCCGCCGGCGAGGAACGCGAGGTACTGCTTGCCCTTGTGCTCGAACGGGGTCACCGTCGAGTTCGCGCCGGCGCCCGTCTGGAAGCTCCAGAGCGTCTTGCCGGTCTTGGCGTCGTACGCCTCGAGCTCACCCTCGTTGCGGCCCACGAACACCAGGCCGCCCTTCGTGGTGACGGTGCCCGAGTAGCACGCGTCGGGGAACCGCTTCTGCCACGCGATCTTGCCGGTCGACATGTCGTACGCGGTCACGCGGCCCGGGTTGTTGAAGCCCGTCGTGGCCGCGGCGCGGGCGGCGCCGGAGAACGTCTGGCCCGGCTCGAACTTCTGCGCCTCCTTCTCCAGGAGGAACGCCTGCGCGCCGTCCTGGGAGCAGACGTAGTACATGCCGAGATCCGGGTTGTACGACGACGGCGGCCAGTTGTTCCCGCCCGCGGCGCTCGGCGCCACGGCGACGACCTCGTTGGTCCGCGAGACGCCCAGGTCGTAGAGCTTCCCGGCCCGGACGGTGACCTTCGGCGCGCCGGGCGGCAGCTGCGCCTCGATCGCCTGCACGAGGCCCCTGCGCTGCTGCTCGCTCACCTCGAGCGGGCTGAACGGCGGCATCGTCGGGATCGGCTGGGTCGCGGCGGTCTTGTCGACCTCCGACTGGGTGACCGGCTTCTCGGGGATCGGGAAGATCGGCTTGCCCGTCTCACGGTCGAGGAAGTAGACGTAGCCGTTCTTGTTCGGCTCCGCGATGCCCTTGCGCAGCTTGCCGTCGATCTTCACGTCGATCAGGACGGTCGGGCTCGTCGAGTCGTAGTCCCAGATGTCGTGGTGGATCTGCTGGTAGCCCCACTTGATCTTGCCGGTCTTGGGGTCCATCGCGACGATCGACGTCGCCCACTTGTTGTCGCCCTCGCGCTGGGAGCCGTCCCAGTCGCCGCCCGCGTTGGACGTGGAGACGTACATCGTGTTCAGGTCGGGATCGAACGTCGGCGTCGCCCAGACCGCCGCGCCGCCGCGCTTCCAGAAGTCGTTGTCCTGCGGCCAGGTCTCGTGGCCGTCCTCGCCCGGGCCTGGGACCATGTAGCGGCGCCAGACGCGCTTGCCGGTCTTCGCGTCGTACGCGTCGACGTAGCCGCGGATGCCGTAGTCGGCGCCGGCCGGCGAGGTGTAGACCAGGCCGTCGACGTAGAGCGGGGCGGCCGTGACCGTCTGCGCGACCTTCGGGTCGCCGATCGAGACCTTCCACTTGACCGCGCCGGTGCGCTGGTCGAGCGCGACGAGCTTGCCGTCGAGCTGCGGGCTGAAGACCATGCCGTCGCCGATCGCCACGCCGCGGTTGTCCCAGCCGCAGCAGATGACGGAGGCGAGCGTGTCGGGGAGCCGCGCCGCGTACTTCCAGATGATCTTGCCGGTCTCGACGTCGACCGCGAACACGTCGTCCGCGCCGGTCGGGATGTAGAGGACGCCCTGGTACTCGATCGGCTGGCCCTCGGCGGAGTACTTGTTCGCCAGGCCGCTGCCGAGGTGGGTCATCCATTCGCCCTTGAGCTTGGAGACGTTCGACGTGTTGATCTCGTCGAGCGGCGAGAAGCGGGTGTTGTAGGTGCCGCCGCCGTTGGTGAGCCAGTCGTCGCCGTTGGACTGCGGCCCGCCGAGGTCCTTGGCCTTGAAGGCCGGTGCCGCCGGGATGTCCTTGTGCGTGGCGCGGAAGACGAAGGCCGCGATGTCCTCGGCGTCCTTGCCCTGGTAGAGGTCGTTCGGCATCTGGCCGCCGCCGCCGGCGCGGCCCTTGTCGATCGCGTCCGTGATGCGCTCGATGTCGGGCGCCAGCGTGTCGAGGTTCGGGCCGACCGTGCCGACGGCGTCGACGGCGTCGAGCGTGTGGCAGGTCGAGCACGAGCCGGCGAAGAGCTTGCGGCCGTGCGCCTCGGCCTTGCTGAGCGCGATGTCGCCGGTCACGCGCTCCTTCTGGTTGCTGGAGTCGACGCCGACGGCGATGGCGGCAGCGGCGACGGCGAGCAGGCCGACCACGGCCAAGACCGTGACGAGAGCCGAGGGAAGGCGGCGGCGCCGGGGGGCGGACGACTGAGGGTCGGACATGTTCTCCTGGGTACTGCGGGGCGGGGCGGGAACCGGCGGAGCGCCGGGACGACGCCGGAAAGCTACCACCAAGCGAACAGGGGTGCCCACTTCCCTTGAGGTGCGCTTGAGGCGCCTTGGGGTTAGGGTGACCGACGGTGCCGGCCCTCTCAGCGTCCTCCCCAGACCGGCCGCGGCGCAGAGACGCGCGCGCGAACCGCGAGGCGATCCTCGCGGCGGCCGCGCAGGCGTGGAGCGACGGCGGGTTCGACGTCGGGCTCGTCGAGGTGGCGCGGCGCGCGTGCGTCGGCAGCGCGACGCTCTACCGCCACTTCGGCACGCGCGAGGCGCTCGTGGCGGAGGTCTACGGCGCCCGGATCGCCGAGCTTGGCGCGCAGACGCGCCGCGCGGCGTCCGGTGAGGACCCATGGGAAGCGCTCGTGCGGATCGTCGAGCTGCTGATGGAGGCCGGCGCGGGTGACCGCGGGCTGCGGCAGCTCATCGCCGTGGGGTTCGGCGCGACGCCGACCCGCGTGGTGGAGTCGACCGCGATCGCCGAGCATCTGCGCGGCGCGGTCGCGCGCGCGTTGGATGCGGGCGTGCTGCGCGCGGGCGTCGCGCCCGCGGACCTCTCCCTCACCCTCTTCGCGATCGGGCGGGTGGCCGACGTGACCGAGGCGGTCGCGCCCGGCCAGTGGCGGCGCACGCTGCGGCTCGTGTTCGACGGGCTGCGCCACGGCGAGGGCGCGCTGCCCGGTGCGGCGATGACCCACGCCGAGTGGGACGAGGTCATCCGCCGCTGGATGGAGCGGGAGCT
>DATMVO010000227.1:0-3108 GCA_035563115.1 Solirubrobacteraceae bacterium | reverse complement strand
AAGCAGTCCGAGCTTGCACCTACGGTCTTCCAACGTCCGGTCTCCTTCTTCGGGGCAGTTCTCGCAAACCGCACCCTCCGTCGGAGACCGGACGTCTTACTTCTTCAGCCGTTCACCAAGTCCGCAGGCAGGACAGCTAGCCGGCGGGCTCGAGCACCACCTTCGTCCACCCCGACGTCCGCGCGTCGAACGCCTCGTAGGCGTCGACCGCGGACACGATCTCGTCGCGCTTGGTCAGCACCTGATCGGGCTCGACGACGCCTGCGGCGACCATGCTCACCAGCTCGGGGATGTAGCGGCGGTGGTTGCAGTTGCCGGCGAGGATCGCGAGGTTCTTGCCCATCGCCTCGCCGATGGGGAAGGCCTGCACGGTCGGCGGGTAGACGCCGATGATCCCGATCGTCCCCGCCTTGGCGACGGAGCGCACCGCCCAGCGGAGCGCCATCGACGGCGCGGCGCCCTCGCCGATGGAGAACGCGCCGTCGTCCTTGTGCTCGGGCGCGGTCTGCTCGACCTCCTGCGCGAACTCCTCGTCCGGCGTCTCCGTGCGACCCGCGCCCGGCCCGGCGTGGACGTGCTCGGCGTCGACGCCCACCGCGTCGATCACGCGGTCCGGCCCGATGCCACCGGTCAGCTCGCGGATGACGTCGATCGGGTCCTCCTCGTCGAAGTTGACCGGCTCGGCGCCCTGCTCGCGGGCCATGTCGAGCCGGTCGGCGTGGCGGTCGACGGCGATGACGCGGCCCGCGCCCTGGAGGAACGCGCTGATCACCGCGAACACGCCGACCGGGCCGGCGCCGAACACCGCGACCGTGTCGCCGTCCTCGACCTCCGCGAGCTTCGCCCCGAACCAGGCGGTCGGGAAGATGTCGGAGATCATGATCGCCTGGTCGTCGGTGACCTCGTCGGGGAGCTTCACGCAGCCGACGTTGGCGAACGGCACGCGCACGAAGTCGGCCTGCATCCCGTCGTACGAGCCCGCCGCCTCCGGGCCGCCGAAGAACGCGGTGCCGCCCTTGGGCTCGGTCGTGTCGCACTGCGCGTAGTAGCCCGCGCGGCAGTACGAGCAGAAGCCGCAGCCGATCGTGGACGCGATCACCACGCGGTCGCCCGGCCGGAGGTTGCGGACGTTCTTGCCGACCTCCTCGACGATCCCGACGCCCTCGTGGCCGAGGATCGTCCCCTCCTTCATGCCGGACATCGTCCCGCGCACGAAGTGCAGGTCGGTGCCGCAGATCGCGCTGGCGGTGAGCCGCACGATCGCGTCGTTCGGATCTTGGATCCGCGGATCCGGCACCTCGTCGACGCGGATGTCGCCGACCCCGTGCCATACGACGGCCTTCATGCCCTGCCCCCTCGCTCGTTGTCGCGTGAGGGCTACCCAGTCGCCGCGGGCCGGAGCGGGAGTGAGACCGCTCCGGTCCGCACGGCGACGTGCCGCTAGGAGAGCGTGCGCGTGTTCACGCCGGATGGGTCGGGCGTGCGCGCCGAGACCGCGTCGAACTCGAAGAACGTGCCGGGCTTGTTGCCCTCCTTGCCGAAGCCGAAGCCGGCGGCCTCGAGCTGCGCGACCGCGCCCGTGATGTCGTAGAAGCCGGGCTGGCCGCTCGACGGCAGGCCCGGAACCTCTTCGCGCTGGGCGAAGCGCATGAACGCGCGGTCGTTGCCCAGCTTGCCCAGCGACTGGAGCGCGAGCGCGCGGTGGACGGCCTCCGCGCCCATGAACTCCGCCAGGTAGCGGGCGAACTGCGAGCCCTTCGAGCCGGTGCCCATGCCCGTCCGCGCGAAGACGGTGATGCCGAGCAGGTAGGCGTTGATGAAGATCTGATCGCCCACGACGAGCGTGCCGAGCAGGCCCTCCTTCGTCGCCAGCGCGTCGTTGGGGACCCAGATGCGCTTGGTGATCTCCTTGCCGCCGACGGCGCTGGAGGTGAGCGTCTGGTAGTGGATGAGCTCCTCGCGCGCGGCCGCGGCGAGGTTGGCCTTCGTCGTCGCGTCGATGCCGAGCTTGTCGGCGTTCTCGAAGCCGACGGTGTTGACGATCGTCGCGAGCACCTCGGCGGTCGCGGCGACGTTGGCGATCGTCGCGGCGTCGTTCGCCGCGGCGCCGGAGTCCTGCGCCTGCGCGGCGCGGGTGGCGTAGCCGAGCATGCCCATCGAGCCGAGCGCGGCGGCGGCGCCGCCGATCAGCGTGCGGCGCGTGGCGGCGGGCTTGTCGCGGTGGACGTCGTCGAGGGTCTCGTAGACGTGGTTCAGGGCGTCGGTCATGCGGGTTCCTCTCGGGGTGGGGACGAGCGGACCGGTACCCGAGCCCCTCGCCCGACCGGGCCGAAGCTGGCACCAGGCGCTCGCCCGGCCCGCTGGCCGGCGTTGATCCGAGCGCCGCGGCGCCGCGCAAGAACAGGGCATGTCCCACAGCTCGTCGCCCAGGTGGACGACGGCGCGCTCGCGCGAGGCGCTGCATCGCGACGCGGTCGCGCTGCTGGCCACCGACTTCGGCCCGGACGTCACGATCGACACGGTCGCGTCGGCCATCTCGACGTCCCGCCGCCAGCTCCAACGCGCCTTCGAGGAGGTCGCCGGCACGACGTTCAGCGCGCACCTGAGCGCCCTGCGCATGGAGCGCGCGCTGGTGCTGCTCGCCACCTCCAGCCGCACGATCGCCGACGTCGCCCTCCAGGTCGGCTACCGCGACCCGTCCCAGTTCCGCAGGACGTTCAAGCGCCGGTACGGCGTGACGCCCTCCAACATCCGCGTCCTGGCCGAGCGCCCCTCCGGCGCGGGTGCACGGATTGACACGACGGCTCTGCGGGCAGGGCCGCGACGTGCCCACTGCTGAGATCCGGCGCCCCGACGGCGACCCGAACGACCTGCTCGGGCGGGCGTACGCCGGTGCGGCCGTGGCGGGCGACGCGCACGTCCTGCGGTGGGAGAACGGCTCGGTCACGCCGCTGGCGCTCGGCCTGTGGGCCGCCGAGGCGGCGCCCGCGGACCTCGCCCTGCTCACCCGCGCGCACGAACCGGTGCTCGACGTCGGCTGCGGGCCGGGGCGCCACGTGGCCGCCCTCGGCGTGCAGGGGACGACCGCGCTGGGCATCGACGTCCTGC
>DATMVO010000226.1:0-10404 GCA_035563115.1 Solirubrobacteraceae bacterium | reverse complement strand
CCTGACCGCCTGGCAGGGCGGCGAGGACCCGGCGGCGGCCGAGCTGACCGACCGACCAGCCGAGGCCGCCGAGGCGCTCGCCGCGTCGCGCAAGGGGCTCGACGGCGCGACGCTGCGCGCGCAGGCGGGCAAGGTGTCCGAGGAGCAGGAGGGCCGCGCGAGCGCCCCGGTCACGCTCCGCTGGACGGTGCCGGGGATCGGCCCGTGGACGACCCGCACGCGGATCGCGCTCGTCAAGGGCGACGGCGACGAGGGCTGGAAGGTGCGCTGGAGCCCGACGGTCATCCACCGCGACCTGACGCCCGAGACGCGCCTGGGCACCGCCGTCTTCCCCGCCGAGCGCGGCGCGATCGTCGACCGCGAGAGCGCGCCGATCGTGCAGAACCGGCAGGTCGTCGACCTCGCCGTGCAGACGTCGAAGGTCCGCGACGCGGGCGCGACGGCGGCGCGGCTCGCGCAGCTGCTCGACCTCGACGCGGACGCGCTGGAGCAGCGGATCGCCGACGCGCCGAAGGGCCGGTACCTCGCGGTCGTCAGCCTCCGCAAGACCGACTTCGACGCGATCGCGGAGGAGCTCGCGGCCGTCCCCGGTGTCTCGACCAACCAGCGCCGCGCGCCGCTCGCCCCGACGAAGGGGTTCGCCCGTGCGCTTCTCGGCGCCGTCGGGCCCGCGACCGCCGAGCAGGTGGCGAAATCCGAGGGGCGGCTGAAGGCCGGCGACGAGACCGGCCAGTGGGGGCTGCAGGCGCGGTTCGACGCGCAGCTGCGCGGCACCGCGTCGCGGGAGATCGTCACGCGCGACGTCACGACGGGCGGGCTGGCCGAGACGCTCTTCGAGCGCAAGGGCCGGGACGGGATGACGCTCCGCACCACGCTCGACCGCGAGGTGCAGGCGGCGGCGGAGCGCGCGCTGGGCGACACGGAGCGCAAGGCGGCGCTGGTCGCCGTGCAGCCGTCGAGCGGCGACGTCCTCGCGGTGGCCAATCGCCCGACCGATCAGGCGTACGACCGCGCGCTCGAGGGGCTCTATCCCCCGGGCTCGACGTTCAAGATCGTGTCGACGGCGGCGCTCCTGCGCGACGGCCTGGACGTCGACAGCACCGTCGACTGCCCGAAGACGCGCACCGTCAACGGGCGTTCGTTCCGCAACTTCGAGGGCGGCGCGGCGGGCGCGGTGCCGTTCCGGACCGACTTCGCGCAGTCGTGCAACACGGCCTTCGTCGGGCTCGCGGGGCGGTTGGGCCGCGACGACCTCACCCGCGTGGCGCGCGACTTCGGCCTCGGCCGCAACGTCGAGCTGCCGCTCACCGTGGGGCGGTCGAAGGTGCCGGCGGCGTCGGACCCGGTCGCCCGCGCGGCGATGATGATCGGCCAGGACAAGATCGTCGCGTCGCCGCTGGCGATGGCGGGCGTCGCGGCGACGGTGGCGGACGGCCGCTGGCGCGCGCCGCGGCTCATCCGGGGCAGCGCGGCGGAGGACGAGCAGACCGACGCCACCGGCGATCCCCTCCCGCAAGACGATGTCGCCACGCTCCGCCAGCTCATGCGCGCGGTGGTCACCGGCGGCACCGGCACGGCGCTGGCGTCCGTCCCCGGCGAGCCGCGCGGCAAGTCCGGCACCGCCGAGTACGGCGGCGGCGACCCGCCGCCCACCCACGCCTGGTTCGTCGCCTACCGCGGCGACGTCGCGATCGCCGTCCTCGTCGAGGGCGGCCAGTCCGGCGGCCGCGTCGCGGCCCCCATCGCCGCGAAGTTCTTCACCGCGCTCGGCGCCGGCTAGAGCCCCTTCCGCTGGGCCGAGCCCTTGCGGGGGTGCAGCGGCACCTTCCCGAGCAGGCTCGACGCCGCCGACGACTTCCGGGGCGCCCGCTCCCCCTCCGTCGCGATCCGCAGCCCCGCGTCGAACCCGTCCCCGCCGAAGACGGTCGGCAGCTTGACCGCGGCCCGCCCCCGCTGCTTCCCCGCCGCCTCCTGCTTGACCGTGCTCCGGTTGAGCGCGCTCGTGTCGAGCAGGCTCGTGTCCAAGAGGCTCGTGTTCGGCGTCTGCCGGGAGGACGGGCCGAGCTTGAACTGCGGCCACTTCGGAACCGGCGGCTTCAGCTTCGCCTTCGTCGTCGTCGCCTGGGGCCGCTCCTTCTGCGGCGTCACGTCGCGCTTGACCAGCGAGCGCAGCCGCGCCTGCGCCGGCGTCTGGGCGGCCGTCGTCACGGGCGTCACGGACGGCGTCGCGAGCCGGTTCAGCCCCGCCCGCCCCAACGACGTGCTCCGGCGCGCGGGCGGGTAGAGCGCCTCGCGGGTCGCGCGCACGAAGTCCTCCTCGCGCCCGCCCTTGAGGAGGTGGCCGACCGCGTTCTCGACGTGCCCCTTGCCGCGGTACTCGACGACGTACGCGATCTCGCCGTTGCGCTCGTGCACCGGCTGGATCTTGTTCGTGTACGAGTTGACCGCCGGCCCGAGCGTCCCCGCGTCGCTGGTCAGCCGGTCCACCGGAACGGTGTGCGGAATGCCGCCGGTCGTGCCGCCGGCCGTCCGCTCGAACTGCTGGCGCGCGTGCTTGATCATCGGCGCCGTCCCCTTGCCGACGAGCGTGCCGGGCTTGAGGACGCTCTGCCGCTCCACCGCGGACGGCGCGGCCGCCAGGTACTTGTCGACGACCTCCTGCGGGTTCTCGGCGTCGGCGAGGTCGCGGGCCGAGAGCGACGCGCGCCGCGTCGACAGCCGGGTCGAGGCGTCGCCCGCCACGTGGGTCGCCCGCGTGAACATCGGCAGCCGGCCGAGCTGCTTCATCTCCTTGGCCGTGTGCGTCGTCGTGACGTGGCCCATGCTGGGGAACAGGCCGCCCTTGGCCAGCTCCGGCACCACGCGCAGGTTGTCCTTCAGGTACCGGTACTGGTCGCCGTGCTCGTCCGGGTCCAGCGCGGGCTCGAACGCGTCGTGCAGCCACGCGTGGAAGCCGTCCTTCCCGTCCGTGGACGTCTTGCGTGCCGCCTCGATCTCGTCGCGCAGCCGGGCGAGCTGGTGCGCCGTCTTCTCGGGGCTCATCGGGTGGGTGACGAGCTCGAGCAGCGCGGACTGCGCGTCGACGCCTTGGTCGAGGTGGATCTCGACGCCGTGGAACGTGTGCTTGTCCTCGCCCGTGCGGTCGCGCGCCCGGTAGACCGCCTTGTGCCCGTGCCGGCCCGCCCACTGCCGGAACGCGCCGCCCGCCGTGCCGGGGTCGCCGTACGGGATCTGCGTCGGCTTGAGCTCGACCTCGGTGCCGATCCGCTGCACGTCCTCCCGGCGGGCGTTCGCGCGGGTGTACTGGCCCCAGCTCGGCGCGCCGGGCTCGGCGACCTTCCACGGCACGTTCGCCTGCGGGCGCTGCGGGGCGTTCGACCGCGTGCGGAGCAGGTTGGAGTGGCCGACGCTCGAGAAGTCGAGCTGGGGCACCGGCTTCCTCTGGCCCTGCTTGACCGTGCTCCGTGACCGGATCTGCTTCGGCTTGGCCAGGCGCTCCACCTGGCCGGGGATACCCGGCTAGAGCTCGGCGAGCACCAGCAGCGCCGCGCGGCCCGGTTCGCAGCGGCCGACGAGCGCGCGGTAGCGGACGCCGAAGGCGCGGGCGGGGCGGACGATCTCGACCTCCGGGTCGGCGCCGGAGAGCGGGGCGCGGGCGGCGCCGGAGACGAGCGCGTGGAGCCGGCCGCGGGCGCCGTCGGCGGTGTCTGCGGGGACGAGGAGCTGGTCGAGCGCCTGGTCGACGACGGCGATCTCCGCGAGCTGGAAGAGCGTCTCCGCCCCGCGCGAGAGCGCGCGCACGCTGAGCCCCGCGTCGACCACCACGAACGCGTCGTGCGGCGCGGGCGCCAGGCCCGCGTCGGTGGTCAGCAGGAGGCCCAGCCCGCAGTCGGCGCAGACGCGGGTCTCGGAGACCGACGCCGGCGCGGGGCGCGCGCCGCAGTAGCCGCAGAAGGTGCGCGGCTCGGGCGCGTGGACCTCGACGGCGCGGAGGAAGGCGTGGTTCGGGGTGCTCACGAGACCTCCCGGACCTCGTCCGCCGGCTCGACCCGCCGGTGGCGGCGCGAGGCGGGCGGCACGAGCGCGAAGAGGTCCTCCTGCGCGGCGCTCGGCGTCGGCGAGAGCACCTTGGCCCGCGACTCCGGCCCGACGGCGTGGACGTCGCGGTGGAAGAGCGCCAGCGGCAGCCGGCCGACCGCGCTGCGGATCCGGTACGCCCATCGCGCGAGCGCCTCGTCGCCGGCGCGCGAGCCGGCCATGACGACGACGTCGGGCTGCACCGCCGCGACGACGTCGTTGAGCCCGCCCGGCGCCTCGACCGGCAGCGTCAGGACGTCCGCGCCGGCGCGCATGCAGAAGAGCTCGAGCGAGCGCAGCTGGGCGGCGCTGGGATCGAGGTCGCTCCCGCACGCGTCGCCGACGATGATCGAGATCCCGCGCGACGGCGGCGGCGAGAGCCGGCGGGCGCGCCGCAGCCAGTCGCCCGCCCACGAGGCGGCGTACGCCCAGTGCGCGTCGTCGGCGCCCTCGCGCCGGTGGATCTCGCGCAGCGCGGGGAGCAGCACCTCCTCCACCGTCCGCTCGACCGAGCGCAGGCCGAGCGACGCCTCGAGCGCGTGGTCGGCGCGGATCGCGTCGAAGGCGCCGAGCGCCCGCACGAGCGCGTGGACGTCGGTGCTCAGGCCCTCGCGGGCGACGCTGACGGCCGACGAGATCGAGAGGCCCTCGAGGAGCGCCTCGCGCAGCGCGGCGACCTCCGCGTAGGTGTAGAGGCGGTGGTTGCCCTGCGAGCGCTGCGGGCGCGGGTAGCCGAAGCGCCGCTCCCAGGCCCGGAGGGTGTTGGCCGTGACGTTGAGCATCGCCGCGGCCTCGCTGGTCTTGAGGGTCCTCATCCGTGAAGGCTCAGAGTTACGTCAGACGTGGAGGGCTTTGGAGATACCGCGGGAGCATTTGCACAGGTTCCCGTACAGAGTTTGTGCGAGACCTACCAAGAGTGGCACGTCGCAGCCATAACGCAGGGCAACCCGTCGATCTCCCTTATTGGAGGCCCTGCCATGCGCCGTGTCAAGCTCGCCCTCGTTCCTGTCGTCGTCGCCGCCGTCGAGCTGTTCGGCGCGTCCGCCGCGCACGGGAACTTCCGCCTGAAGTAGTCGACCATGCGTCGACAGGGCGCGCGGGCACCGATACGCTCGTCCGCGCGCCGATGGACGACGCGCGGCCCACTCAGCTCTCGCTGCACCTCGCCGTTCTCGGATGCCTCGGCGCAGCCGGATGGTGTGCGCTCGCGGCGGACGAACGGATCTCCGATCCGCTGACGTGGCTGCTGGCCGCCGGCGCGGTCGTGGCCAACCTGCTGTCGGTCCGCTTCTCGGACCGGATGTTCGTCTCGGCGTCGTTCACGTGCACGTCGGTCGGCTTCGCGGTGCTCGGCCCCTCCGCGGCGTTCCTCATCGCCGCCGCGGGCGAGCTCGCGGCCTGGCCGTTCGCCCGGCTCCGCGGCTACGCGCTCGCGGTCAACGTCCTCTCCGCCGGGCTTCCGGCGCTCGTCGCAGGGACGATCTTCGCCGCGATCGGGCCGTCGCCGGACGACCCGCCGGTCTTCATGCTCGCGCTCGCCGCGCCGGCGGTGCTGGCGCTCGTCCTCAGCTTCATGATCGTCGCGCTCTTCGGCGCGCCGACGTGGCGGGACGGCGTCGCCGCCTGGCGCCACGTGCCGAGCCCCTTCGCGCCCGCGCTGCTGTGGGCCGTGCCCGTCGCCGCGGGCGTCGCGTACGTCTCGGCGCACCTGCAGACGCTCGGGCTCCTCGCGCTCGTCCTGCTCCTGCTCGGCGTCACGTACATGCTCCAGCTCGTCGCTGCCCAGCGCCAGGCGCGCGTCGACCACTCGCTCGCCGGCCACGAGGTCGTCGCGGGGATGCTCCGCGCGCTGCGCCAGCGCGACGAGGAGAGCGCTCGCCACGCCGCCGCGGTGGCCAAGTGGGCGCAGGAGATCGCGACGGCGGCGGAGCTGGACGAGGAGACCGTCCGCAACGCGCACGCCTCCGGGCTGCTGCACGACCTCGGCCGGCTCGCGCTGTCGGACGTCGCGCTCGGCGCGGAGGGGACGCTGAGCGAGGCGGAGTGGCAGGCGATCAAGCAGCACCCGCACGCGGGCGCGGAGATGCTCCGCAACGTCGGCGTCGAGGACGCCGTGGCGGACGCGGTGGCCGCCCACCACGAGCGGCCGGACGGGCGCGGCTACCCGCTCGGCCTGGCGGGCGACGCGATCCCCGAGCTGGCCCGGATCGTGGCGGTCGCCGAGGTCTACGACACGCTGACCGCCGGGACGACGTACCGGCCGTCGATGAGCTCGTTCCAGGCGCTGACCGAGCTGCGGCGCGTGGCCGGGACGCAGCTCGACGAGCGCTACGTCGAGGCGCTGGCGAACGTCCTCGCGCACCGGCCGGCGTCCGAGCGCCACGCCACGACGGTCGACCTCGACGCCGAGCTGGCGATCAAGCGGCGCGTCGTCCAGGCGACCGCGACGGCCACCTGAGCGGCGCTCGGGCTCGCCGGGCGCTGTGACGGGCTGCGCACGTTCGGTAGAGGTTCGGGGCCGCAACGTCCACGCTTGGCGCAGACAGCTCGACGTCTGCTCACCGGTGGGCGAGGGTCCCCGGCAGGTGAGGGCCGGGCACGAGACTGGGACCGCAGGGACGGCACCCGGAGAGCGCCCGAGGCAGCCCGCGTCTCCGACGTGCCCGGAGGCGCAGGACGGGAAGCTCGGCCTTCACCAGCGGGAGCCGCCTGCCTCGCCGCGCGCGGGGCGTCCCTCAGCCATGTGACCCGTTTGGGGGACGCCGCACCGCGCGCGGCGCGGCCGGTTCGCGCGATGATCCCCATCGTGCACCCGGCTTCCGACCCGCTCGCCGTCCTCTCCTCCGGGGCGCGCGAGCGGCTGCCCGCCTCCGACGCGACCTTCCTGCCGCCGGCGCTGGCGACGCTGAGCGACGAGCGCTCACTCGACGACGCGTGGGTGCTGGAGCGCAAGCTCGACGGGATCCGCTGCCTCGCGGTGGCGCGCGGCGGCGCGGTGCGGCTGCTGACGCGCAACGAGCTGGACCGGACGGCGGGCTGGCCGTCGATCGCCGAGGCCGTCGGTGCGCTCGGCGTCGACTGCGTGCTCGACGGCGAGGTGCTCGCGATGGAGGGCGAGGAGCCGCTGGGCTTCGGCGCCCTCCAGCAGGGCGGGCGGCCGATCGCGCTGTGGGCCTTCGACCTGCTCGTGCTCGACGGCGTGGACCTCCGGCCGCTGCCCCAGCACGAGCGGCGGGCGGTGCTGGCGGCGCTGCTGCCCGGCGGCGGGTCGGGCGCGCTGCGGCTGGTCGCCGAGCTGCCAGGGCCGAGCGAGGGCCGGTACGCCGAGGCGTGCGCGTCGGGCTGGGAGGGGCTGATCGCCAAGCGGGCCGACGCGCCGTACGGCGGCGGGCGGTCGCGCGACTGGCTCAAGCTCAAGTGCCTGGCCGAGCAGGAGGTCGTCGTCGGCGGCTTCACCGAGCCGCGCGGGGCGCGCACGGGCTTCGGCGCGCTCCTGTGCGGGGTCTACAACGGCGACGTGCTGCGCTACGTCGGCAAGGTTGGGACCGGCTTCGGCCGCGCGACGCTCGACGCGCTCACGCCGCGGTTGCTGGAGCTCGAGCGCGCGGACCCGCCGTTCGGCGAGCCCGTCAAGCCCCGCCCACCCGGCACCCACTGGGTCGCGCCCGAGCTCGTCGCCCAGGTCGCCTTCGCCGAGTGGACCACCGCCGGCCGCCTCCGCCAGCCCCGCTTCCTCGGCCTCCGCGACGACAAGGCCCCACGCGACGTGGTGCGCGAGCGGCCGTGAGGCGCTCCGCGCTCGGTTATCCGCAAGAGGCGACCGGCGCGTTATGCCCCCGGCGCGTGACCGGGCGATCGCGCTCCCACCGCCCCATCGCACCATCGCTCCGCGTGGGAGCCTCGACCTCGACCGGAGCCTCAGAGGCGACAGAACCGTGCGCGCGAGCCCAGCGGGCGGCGGTCTTCCGCAGCCCGGCGAGGGCGAAGGAGCCGAGCACGGCCGGGAGCCAGAGCGCGACCGCGCGGTAGGCGAAGACGGCAGGCAGCGCGAGCGACGCGTCGACGCCGAAGGCGAGCAGGATCCCCGTCGTCCCGCCCGCGACGAGCCCCGGCAACGGGATCGTGTTCGCCACCGCGCCGGTGAAGTACGCGAGCACCAGCACCGCGACCGGCGGCGGGGAGCCGAGCGCCGCGAACATCGCCGCGAGCACCGCGAGGTCGAAGCCCCACCACATCGCCGCGCCGAGCAGGCGGGCGTCGGGGCGGCGCACCAGGCCGGTCGCGTCGCCGATCGCGTGGGCGAGCGCGCCCTCCCGCGAGCGGCGCACCGACAGCGCCGCCACGATCACGCCGCCGCCGAAGAGCGCCGGCGCGATCATCAGCGCGAGCGGCCCGTCCCCCGGCGCCACGCCGAGCGCCAGCGACGTGCCCGCGACCGCGAGCGCCCCCATGAAGACCGTGTAGAGCAGCACGAGGAAGGTCAGGAGCGTCCGGACCGCCGCCCGCGCCGGGAGCCCGGCCCGCGCCAGCGCCCACAGCGTCAGCGCGACGCCGCCCAGCCCGGCGGTCGGCAGCAGCCGCGTGGCCGCGGCGCCGCTCAACGCGATCTCCGCGCTCTCGCGCAGCCGCACCGCGCGCGTCGCCCGCCCCGCCACGAGCCAGAAGAGGAGCACGTAACCGAGGAACGAGAGCGCCTCGAAGCCCACACCCGCGGCGACCCAGCGCCAGTCGGCCGACAGCGCCCGGTCGAACGCCTCGCGCAGCTCCGCCGCCGGCCCGCCGGTGAAGGTCAGCACGGCGAGCGCGAGCGCGAGCAGCCCGCCGATCACCGCGACCTGGCGGCCGGACGGCCGCGGGAGCGCTGCGCTGGGCCTCACAGCCAGCGCCTCGGCTCCCGCGGCCGTCGGCTGCGCGTGCCGCATGAGCGCATCGGAGGCGCCGGCGACACGCCGGACGAGCGCGGCCCGGAGCCCCACGGCGTCGGGGGCCGCCGTGAGGGTCTCGTCGTCGGAGTGGGTCGTGCTCATCGTGGCGAGATGCTCGCTGGTGGAGGGGTGCGCGCACATCGGGGATGTCCCGGGTCCGCCACCCCGGATCTCACCTAGTGGGGACGCCGAGCCGGTCATGTCCCCTAGGACCGCGGCGGCCGCGGGAACTCATCGCCGCTGGTACAGTCCGGCCCTTGGACAACCACCAAACGCATGACGGTGGAATCGCGCACGTGGACGCGACGCTCCGGGACGGGATGCGCGCCGCGCTCCCGCTCCTCCTCCCCACGCTCCTCATCGGCGTCTCGTTCGGCGTCGCCGCGCGCAGCCTCGGGTGGGGCGTGGCCGAGCCGATCGTGATGTCGATCGTCGTCTTCTCCGGCAGCGCGCAGTTCGCGTCGACCGGCGTCCTGGCCGCGGGCGGCGGGCTCGGCGCGGCGATCGGGGCCGCGACGCTCGCCAACCTCCGCTTCCTCCCGCTCGGCCTGCTCACCGCGCCGGCGACGCGGGGCAACGCCGTACAACGGGCCTTCGAGGGCCAGCTCACCGTCGACGCGTCGGTCATCCTCGCCACCGACGAGCACGGGAACGTCTCCCGCGGCCTCTTCATCGGCGCGACGATCGCGCAAGCGGCGTGCTGGATCGGCGGCACCGCGCTCGGCGCCGCGGTCGACCTCGGCAGCGACGGCAGCGAGATCGGGATCGACGTGATCTTCCCGGCGTTCTTCCTCTACCTGCTCTTCGCCGAGGCGCACGGCGGCGCGCACCCGTACCGGGTCGCGGCCGGCGGCGCGCTCATCGCGTTCGTGCTCATCCCGCTCACGCCCGCGGGGATCCCCGTCGTCGCGGCCACGCTCGCCGCCGTCCTCGGGATGGGCCGCCGCCGATGAGCACCGCCTGGACGCTCATCGGCGCGCTCGCCGTCATCAACTTCACGATCAAGGCCGCCGGTCCGGTGATCGCCGGCCGCCGCGAGCTGCCCGACCTCGCCCAGCGCTTCATCACCGCGTCGGTCCCCGCCCTCGTGGCCGGGCTCATCGTCACCGGCACCTTCGCCAGCGACGGCAAGCTCGTGCTCGACGAGCGCGCGGCGGGCATCGGCGCCGCCGCGCTGGCGCTCGTCCTCCGGGCGCCCCTGCTCGTCGTGCTGGTGGCAGCCGCCGGGACGACGGCCCTCCTGCGTGCGGCCAGGGCTAGCTGTACTGCTCACGGACTTAGTGAACGTCTGAGAGCTCTGGTGTGAGGGCTCTGTCCGGCCTCCGGCAGAGGCTGAGGGTGCGAACCATCCCAGCCCTGCAGCAGGAGGCCGGACATGTCAGACGGTAGGTGCAAGCTCGGA
>DATMVO010000225.1:0-18398 GCA_035563115.1 Solirubrobacteraceae bacterium | reverse complement strand
CCGGGTACGTCAGGCGCACCCGGACAGTCCTACCGGGTCAGCCCGCGGCGGCGCCGCGCAGAAGCGGCCGGGCCGCGACGGCGAGGGCGGCGGCGACGACGAGGGCGAAGCCGAGGACGGCGACGCGCGGCGAGACCGACTGGAGCGCGACGCCGAGGCCGATGACCGGCACCGACAACCCGACGTAGGCGGCGAGGAAGAAGCCGGCCAGCGCCTCCGCGCGGCTCTCGGCCGGGGCGACCTGGGCGACGGTGGCGATCGAGCCCTTGAAGAGGAGGCCCGCGCCGCCGCCGGAGAACGCGCCGCCGAGGAGGAAGAGCGCGAGCGACGGATCGCTGAGCCAGAGCGAGAGGACCGTGACCCCCAGCCCGGTGACGATGAGCCCCAGCCCGAGCTCGATCGAGCGGCGCGCCTCGGTCGCCATGAACGCCACCTGGAACGCGACGCCCGCCCCGAACATCACGAAGATCGTCGCGCCGGCCAGCGCCCGCGAGGTGTGGCCCAGCGGCCCGGCGAGCACCGTCGGCGCCAGCGCGGTGAAGAGGCCGTTCGCGGCGAAGGCGAAGAACCCGGCGACGGCGGCGGCGAAGTACCGCGCGCGGTCGGCCGGCGGGACGGCGACGCGCTGCGGGCGGTAGGCCGGGCGCGGGTCGGGGACCGGGCGCGTCTCGGGCGTCGCGGCGAGCATCAGCGCCGCCCCGATCAGCAGCGCGAGGAAGACGAGGTACGGCACGGTGAGCGGGTCCGCCACCCACTCGGCGAGGAACCCGGAGATCAGCGCGCCGAGGCCGAGGCCGCCGACGTTCACCGTCGTCGCCACCAGCTGCGCGCGGCGCGCGGAGGCGTCGGGACGGTGCGCGGCATGCAGCTCCGCCAGCCACGCGGTCGCCGTCGCGGTCACGGCACCCACGGAGAGCCCGTTGACGATGCGGGCGATGATCAGCCCCGGCAGGTCACGCCAGAGAAGGAAGATCAGGCCGCTGACGATCGACACGCCCACCGCGGGGAGGAGCACGCGCCGGCGCCCGATCCAGTCCGACACATGACCGGCGAGGAAGAGTGACGTTGCGACGCCAACGGCGTAGGCGGCGTAGATCAGCGTGATCGTGAACGACGAGAACCCGTCGCGCTCCTGGTAGAGCGCGTAGAGCGGCGACGGGGCGGTGGAGAACGCGCCCACGATGAGGAACGTGAGCGCCACGAACCAGAAGCCGGCCGCGTGCTGGCGGGTCGAGGCGGCGGCGGACGAGGGGAAGGCGGGGAAGGCGGCGGCGGACATGGTGCACCTACTGTGCGACATCCATCGAACTTCCACCACGCGCGTCGTCGCTAACGCTCATCACCGCTCGCGATAACGTCGACGCGGTGAGCACGCGTGGTGAGATAGGGCGCGCGACGAACGGCGCGGCCGGAGCGAGCAGCGGGGCGGCGGCGTGGAGCTGAGGCAGCTCGAGACCTTCGTCGCCGTCGCGGAGGAGGGCAGCTTCACGAAGGCGGCCCAGCGGCTCCACGTGGTGCAGTCCGCCGTCAGCGCGACGGTGCGCAAGCTGGAGGCTGAGCTCGGCGTCACGCTCCTCAACCGCACCACCCACCGCGTCGCGCTCAGCGACGCCGGCGCCCTCCTCCTCCCCGAGGCCCGCAGAACACTCGAAGCGGCCGCGGGGGCGCAAGACGTCGCCGCGCAGCTCAGAGGCGGCCTCCGGGGCACCGTCCGCATCGGCACGATGCAGGGCCAGCGCACGCAGTCCATCACCCTCGCCGCGCTCCTCGCCGACTTCCGCGGCAAACACCCCGACGTCGAGTTCGACGTCCGCCAGCGCGGCAGCGCCGACACCGCCCGCATGCTCCGCGACGGCCAGCTCGACCTCGGCCTCGTCGGCCTCGCCGAGCGCGACGCGCAGGGGCTCGACCTCATCACGCTCGCCCGTGAGGAGATGGTGCTCGCGTGCGCGCCCGGTCACCGCCTCGCAGCGCACACCAGCGTCACGCTTGACGAGCTCGAGGACGAGGCCGTCGCCGACTCGCCGCCGGGCTGGGGGACGCGGATCGCCGTCGACCGCGCGTTCGGTCTCGCCGGCGCCCGCCGCCGCACCGCGTACGAGATCAACGACATCCCGAGCATCGTCGACTTCGTCGAGCACGGCCTCGCCGTCGCGGTGCTCCCGCCGAGCTTCGTCACGGCCACCGCGCCGGCCGTCCGGCTCGTCCCGATCCGCCACCACGCGCCGCTCTTCACCACCAGCGTCGCGACCGCCCGGGGCCGCCGCCTGACCACCGCGGCCGCCGCCCTGCGCGACACCATCGCTGACCGGGCTTCACCGGGGGTATAGGTTTCACCTCGTTGTCCGGGAGAGGAGACCGATGGCGTATTTCGTGACGGGTGCGACCGGCTTCATCGGCCGGCACCTCGTGGAGCAGCTGCTGGAGCGGGATGGGGACATCCACGTGCTCGTCCGCGAGGGGTCGACCGACAAGCTCGACGCGCTCGTCGAGCGCTGGGGCGAGAAGGCGCAGGGCCGCATCCACCCCGTGATCGGGGATCTGGGCCAGCCGCTGCTGGGCGTCGACCCGGACACGCTGAAGGGGAAGATCGACCACGTCTTCCACCTCGCCGCCATGTACGACATGACGGCGAGCGACGAGCGCAACGAGCAGCTCAACGTCGACGGCACGCGCAACGCGGTCCAGCTCGCCAACGCGATCGAGGCCGGGCGGCTGCACCACGTCTCCTCCATCGCCGCCGCCGGCAACTTCCGCGGCTTCTTCCGCGAGGACCACTTCGACGAGGGCCAGGAGCTGCCGTCCGCCTACCACCGGACGAAGTTCGAGTCGGAGAAGATCGCCCGCGAGGAGTCCACGATCCCCTGGCGGGTCTACCGCCCCGCGATCGTCGTCGGTCACTCGGAGACCGGCGAGATGGACAAGATCGACGGCCCCTACTACTTCTTCAAGCTCTTCCAGAAGCTCCGCGGTTGGCTGCCGCAGTGGATGCCGCTCGTGGCGCCGGAGCTGGGCTACACGAACATCGTCCCCGTCGACTACGTGGCGAAGGCGATGGACCACATCGCCCACCAGCCCGACCTCGACGGCCAGGCGTTCCACCTCACCAACCCGCGGCGCCAGCGCAGCGGCGAGGTGATGAACATCATCGCCAACGCCGGCCACGCGCCGCACCTGGCGCTGCGCGTCGACAAGAAGCTGCTCGACATGCTGCCCAAGGGCGTGATCGGGATGGCGATGCAGGCGCCGCCGGTGAAGGACGTGCGCCGCGCGCTGCTGGCCGACTTCGGGATCCCCGAGGAGATCGTCGAGCACATCGCGCTGCGGCCCGAGTTCGACACACGCGACACCGAGAAGGCGCTGAAGGGCACCGGCATCAGCGTCCCCGAGCTCGACACGTACGCGTGGCGGCTGTGGGACTTCTGGGAGCGCCACCTCGACCCGGACCTCTTCAAGGACCGCTCGTTCGAGGGCGCCGTCAACGGCAAGCGCGTCGTCATCACCGGCGCGTCGTCGGGCATCGGCGAGGCGGCCGCGCTGAAGATCGCCAAGGCCGGCGGCATCCCGATCCTCGTCGCCCGCGGGCGCGAGAAGCTCGAGGAGCTCAAGGCGCGCATCGAGGAGGAGGGCGGCACCGCGTACGCGTACTCCGCCGACCTCTCCGACATGGAGTCGATCGACGAGCTCGTCGAGCGGATCCTCGCCGACCACCCGGTCGTCGACATCCTCGTCAACAACGCGGGCCGCTCGATCCGCCGCTCGGTGAAGCTGTCGTACGACCGCTTCCACGACTACGAGCGGACGATGCAGCTCAACTACTTCGGCGCGATCCGGCTGACGATGCGGCTGCTCCCGCACATGCGCGAGCGCAAGGCCGGCCACGTCATCAACATCAGCTCGATCGGCGCGCAGACCAACCCGCCGCGGTTCAGCGCGTACGTCGCCTCCAAGGCGGCGCTGGACGCGTGGACGCGGGTGGTCGGCTCGGAGACGATCGGCGACAACGTCCACTTCACGACGATCCACATGCAGCTCGTGCGGACGCCGATGATCGCGCCGACGAAGATCTACGACGCGTTCCCGACGATCACGCCGGACGAGGCGGGCGACCTCATCTGCGAGGCGATCCGGGCCAAGCCGAAGACGATCAACACGAAGCTCGGCACGTTCGGCGAGGTCGCGTACGCGCTCGCGCCCAAGGCCGTCGACCAGATCCTCCACACCGCCTACAAGGTCTTCCCGGACAGCGCCGCGGCGTCGGGGAGCAAGGACCCCGACGAGAAGGCGTCGATGGAGCAGATCGCGATGGCCAACCTGCTGAAGGGTGTGCACTGGTAGGCCAACTTCCGGTGTGAGTGTGACCGGGGGCACCCCGGGGGCTTAGGATGCGCGGCGATGGCTCCCACCCCCCGCGCCCTGTCCCGCGCGGTCGGCCTGCTCCTTGCCGCCGCCTGCCTGCTTCCGGTCGCACCCGCCCACGGTGCGACGGCCGTCTCGAGGTCGTTCTTCGGGACGGTCGTCGACGGCCCCATGCTCGACCCCGACGCGCCGATCGAGAACGAGCTCTCGGTCATGCGCCAGACCGGGCTCGGCACCGTCCGCCTCCCCGTCCACTGGGCGGCGGTGCAGCCGTACCCCTCGTGGGACGTCGTGCCCGCCGGCGAGCGGGCCGACTTCACCGACATCGAGGGCGTGCCCACCGACGTCCGCGCGCTCGACCGCTGGGTCAAGGGCGCGGCGCGGCTGGGGATGGAGGTGCTCCCGACCGTGCTGCGCAGCCCGTGGTGGGCGGCGCGGAACTGGAAGGACGAGGCGTCGCCGCCGAAGGGCACCACCGAGTACGCGCGGCTGATGACCGGCCTGGTCAAGCGGTACGGGCCGGCCGGCTCGATCTGGGCGGGCGGGGGCGCGAAGCTGCCGATCCGCGACTGGCAGATCTGGAACGAGCCGAGCATCACGCTCTTCTGGAACTGGGGCGTGTGGGCGCACGACTACGTCGCGCTCCTCCGCGACGCCGGCACCGCGGTCAAGGCGGTCGACCCGGGCGCGCGGATCGTGCTCGGCGGGTTGCCGAACGACAGCTGGAACGCGCTCGAGCGGGTCTACTACGAGCAGGGCAAGGGCCTGTTCGACGTCGTCGCCCTCCACCCGTACACGCAGCGCGTCAACAACGTGCTCGAGGTCGTCCGGCGCGCGCGCCAGGTGATGGACTCGCGCGGCGACCGCGCGACGCCGATCATGATCACCGAGATGGGCTGGTCGTCCGGCGCCGGCAAGCAGACCAACCGGCCGACGTGGGAGACCAGCGAGGCCGGCCAGGCCGCCAAGCTCTCCGCCGTCGTCAAGGCGCTCACGCGGCGCCGCGCGGAGCTGCGGATCGAGGGCATGTACTGGTACACGTGGCTCTCGGCCGACGACGGGTTCGACAGCTTCACGTACTCGGGCCTGCGCAGGAAGACCGCGTCGGGGATCGTCTCCAAGCCGGCGCTGACGGCGCTGCGCACCACGGTGCGCGAGCTGTCGAAGAAGAAGCGCTGAGCGCGCCCTACTCGATCGTGTAGGGCCCGAAGGCCTGCCGCACCGCCGTCTCGTTCGACGCCTTGTCGAGCGGGAGCGGTGCGGGGGGCTTGTCGCGCAGCGTGCGGATCACCGCCGCGTGGCGGGCCTCGACCTGCACGATCGAGGCGAACGCGGCGACGAAGTCCTCGTTCTCCAGCGCGGGCGCGGCGCCGTTGTAGCCGCTGACCGCCGTGTCCTCCAGCGTGTTGGCGAGCTTGAGGAAGCCGTCGAGCGACTCGAGCTCCACCCCGAACTCCACCCGCGGGCGGTCGTTCGGCTCGCCGCCCCCGTCGCGGATCGTGGCGCGGAGCGCGTCGACGTGCTCGATCTCGTGGTCGCGGACCGTCTCGAGCAGCCGCCGCGTCGGCGCGTCGATGCCGGGCACCCGCTTGAGCGCGTCGCGGTAGAGCGCCGCCTGGACGTACTCGAGGGTGAGCGCGAAGCTGAGCAGGCGCAGGTCGTCGCGGATGTCGCCGCGCGCCACCCCGGGGACGAGGAGCGCGCCGCCGGCCGACGCCGACCGCGCGAGGAACGAGGCGCGGGTGATCTTCACGTGGCGTACCTCCGCAGGCGCGAGCGGACCTGCGCCATCGTCGCCGGCTCGGCGAACGCGCCGTCCGGGAAGATCTGGTCGGTCTGGCCCGCGGCGCGGTTGACCGCCGCCCCGTGGCGCCCCTCGACGGTGTGGATGGCGAGCATGGAGCCGAGCAGCGTGCGGTCCTGCACGCGGTTGAGCTGGCCCATGTACGCGGACGCGGCGAGGTTCGCCAGCCCGGCGCCGGTGCGCAGCACCTCGCTCGGGCCGGCGGCGAAGACGGGCGCGAAGTCGGTCGTCGGCGCGGGCGTCGTCTGCGTCTCCTCCTGCCCGGCCAGCCGCCGCTCGTAGCGGACGAGGATGTCGACGTGGCCCTGCTCGTTGCGGGCGATGTCCGCGGTGAGGTTGGCGGCGTTGACGGGGGCGAGCGCGTCGCGGCGCGCGGCCTCCTGCCAGAACGCCGACGTCACACGCTCGACCTGCAGCAGGAAGCGGACGATCTCCAGATCGGCCGCCGTCCGCATCTGGCGCCGGCGTTCGTCGTCGTCCTCCCCGCCACAGCCGGCGGCGGCAGCAGCGACCGCCGCCCCGCCGGCGGCGAGGATCCCCTTGCGCGTCCACATCGCGCGCTGATGGTAGGCGTTATGCCGACTCGGCGGCCCTGGCGGCGTGGCCGACCATCAGCTCGCGCTGCACCGAGCGCGGCTCCGGCCCCGGCACGCGCCGGTGCCAGGTGCCGTCGACGTGCATGTCCCACGCGTTCGTGTCGTCGGCCAGCGCGCGGTCCATCACGTCGAGGACGTCGGCGCGCAGCTCGTCGTCGTCGATCGGCGCGACGAGCTCGACGCGGGTGTCGAGGTTGCGCGGCATGAGGTCGGCCGAGCCGATCAGCACCCGCGTGTCGTCGCCCCGCTTGAAGGCGAAGATCCGCGAGTGCTCCAGGAAACGCCCGACGATCGAGGTGACGCGGATGTTGTCCGACACGCCCTCGACGCCCGGCCGCAGGCAGCAGATGCCGCGGATGTTGAGGTCCACCGGCACGCCCGCCTGCGACGCCCGGTACAGCGCGCGGATGCACCGCCGGTCGACGAGCGAGTTCATCTTCATGAGGATGTGCGCCGGCTCGCCGCGCTCGTGGGCGGCGATCGTCTTCTCGATCTCGCGCAGGATCCCGTCGCGCAGGTGCGAGGGCGCCAGCAGCGCCTTGTTCGACGCCTTCGGCCGCGAGTAGCCCGTCAGGAAGTTGAACATGTCCGCGACGTCCGCGCCGAGCTGCGGGTCGCAGGTGAAGAGGCCGAAGTCGGTGTAGAGCCGGGCGGTCTTCGGGTGGTAGTTGCCGGTGCCGATGTGGACGTAGTGGCGCACGCCGTCGCCCTCGCGGCGGATGACGAGCACGCACTTGGCGTGGGTCTTGAGCGACGGGTGGCCGTAGACGACGTGCACGCCCGACTGCTCGAGCGCGCGCGCCCACGTGATGTTCGCCTGCTCGTCGAACCGGGCCTTCAGCTCCACCAGGCAGACGGCCTGCTTGCCCCGGTCGGTCGCCTTGATGAGCGCCGGGACGAGCGGCGTGTCGTCGCTCGTGCGGTAGATCGTCAGCTTGATCGCGAGCACGTCCGGGTCGGCCGCGGCCTCCTCGACGAACCGCTCGACCGACGTGTTGAACGAGTCGTACGGGTGGTGGACGAGGATGTCGCCCTGGCGCATCGCGGCGAGCACCTTGACCTCGCCGTCCTCGCCCTGCAGCCGCGGCTGGGTGACCGGCGTCCACGGCGGGTCGCGCAGCTCGCCGAAGCCGGGCAGCCCGACGATCTGCCACAGGTCGCCCGCGTCGAGCAGCCGGTCCATCTCGTAGACCTGGATCTCGTCGACGTCGAGCGCCTCGATGATGCGGCGGCGCAGCTCCGGGTCCATCCCCGCGGCAAGCTCGACGCGCACGACCTCGCCGAAGCGGCGGCGGCGCAGCTCGGTCTCCACCGCCTGCAGGAGGTCGTCCGCCTCGTCGGAGATCTCGAAGTCGGCGTCGCGGGTGACGCGGAAGTAGCCGTAGGTGACGATCTCCATACCGGGGAAGAGCGCGTCGAGGTTGGACGCGATCACCTCCTCCAGCGGCACGAGGACGAGGCCCTCGTCGTCGACGCGCGTGAAGCGGTCGAGCATCTCGGTCGGCACCTTCACGCGGGCGAACGAGCGCGCGCCGGTCTGCGGGTCGCGCAGCAGGACGCCGAGCGAGAGCGACAGGTTCGAGATGTAGGGGAACGGCCGGCCGAGGCCGACGCCCAGCGGCGTGAGGACGGGGAAGATCTGGCGGGCGAAGCGGCGCGCGAGGTCGTCGCGCTGGGCGTCGCTCAGCTCCGCGCAGGTGACGACCCTGACGCCGTGCTCGGCCAGCTGCGGGAGCAGGCGGTCGCGCAGGACGCGGTCGTGGCGGTGGCCCAGGCGCTCGAGCCGCTCGCGCATCGCCTTGAGGACCTGCTTCGGCGTGCGGCCGTCGGCGCCCGGCTCGTCCAGGCCGGCGTCGATCTGGTCGTGGACGCCGGCGACGCGGATCATGAAGAACTCGTCGAGGTTCGACTCCCAGATGGCGGCGAACTTCAGCCGCTCCATCAGCGGCACGCCGTCGTCCTCGGCCAGCTCCAGCACGCGGGCGTTGAAGTCGATCCACGACAGCTCGCGGTTGAAGTAGAGGTCGCTCGACGCGAGGTCGACGGTGCGGCGCGGCGGCTGCTGCTCGTGCGGCTCGGAGGTCTCGGTGTCGGTCTCGGTCGTCATGGGGTGGTGGGGTCTCGCTCGGAGAGGGCGTACTCGAGGCGGTGGCGGAAGCCCTGGCGCTCGAGGTCGGTCCAGAAGGACAGGAAGCGGGCGAAGAGCTGCTCGCGGCGGGCCCGCAGGTGGACGGCGAAGACCTCCAGGCCGCGGTAGGCGGCGGCGTGCGGGGCGGCGGCCGCGAGGGCGGGGTCGAGCTCCTTCTTGCGGCCGGCCTCGAGGACGACGTGGGCGACGTCCTCGTCGCGCAGCTCGGCCTGGAGCGCCTGGATGCGCGGGACGAGCACGTCGCAGTCGTGGATCTCGCCGAGGAGGTCCTGCAGCTCCTTCGTGCGGGTGCTCGCCTTCTGCGCGTAGGGGCCGAAGAGGTCGCCGGTGACCTCCAGGACGTAGCGCAGGCGCTTGGCGGCGATGCGCATGTCGTGGAGCGCGGTGACCTCGGCCGGGTCGAGGACCTGCGGGACGAAGCCGCACAGCTCGTCGAGGCGCGTGGCGACGATCTTGGCCGCGTTGCCTGCGACCGGGCCGTCGGGATCCAGGCCCTTGACCTTGCGGGCCTTCATCGCGACACCTCGGCGACGAGCTCGCGCAGCTCGCCGCGCAGGTCGATCTCCTCGGCGTGCCGGAGCGCGGCGGCGAGCTGCTCGTTGCCGCTGTCCTGCTCGGCGCGGATGCGGTCGGCGAAGGTCTCCAGGCCGGGGCGCTCGGCCTCCCCCATGGCGCTTTCGAGAGCCGCGAGCGCCTCGAGCTGCACGTCGGGGTCGCGCCGCTCGCCCAGCGCGTCGGCCAGGCGCTTGACCTCGGTGAGGACGAGCTTGTGGCGGCCCTTCGGGAAGGCGGGGGCGAAGATCTCCAGGACCGCCCTGAGGCGGCGGGTCGCGACGCGCATCGCGTGCACGCGCTCGATGTCGCCCGTGTCGAGGACGTTCTCGCTGTGCTCCCACAGCTCGCGCGCGCGGACGCCGACGCTGAGCGCCGCGGCCTCGCGGAAGGTCATCTCGGGCTGGAGTGGGACGTCGGCGGCCTTGGCCATCTACGTCAGGATCCGTTCCCGATCCAGCTCCGCCAGAAGCACCCCTTCGCGCAGGCCGCCCTTGGCGATCTGCAGCGGGGCGCCGAAGACGACCGACGCGGCGTCGAGGAGGAGCATGCCGGCGGGGAGCAGCTTCACGCGGACGGGGTCGAGCTCGAAGCGGCGCGCGATCTCGTCGGCGGGGTGCTCGGCGAGGAGGCGGATGGAGCGCTGGAGCGTCTCGTGGTCGATGACGGCGCCCACGAGCTTGCGGAGGCTGGTGGCGCTGCCGCCGACCGCGTAGACGACGCGCGGCTGCGGCGCCTGGAGGCCCTCGAAGACGCCGTCGACGTGGCGGCGGATCTGCTCCAGCTCGTTGAGCGCGGGCGGGTCGCTGTGGAGGTAGTGGTCGGCGAGGAAGCCCGAGCCGACGCGGAAGGAGACCGACCAGCTGACGCCGTCGGCGAGCGTGCCGCAGACCAGCTCGGTCGAGCCGCCGCCGACGTCCACGACCCCGACCTCGCCGATCGGCAGGTGGCCGAGCGTGTGGGTGGCGCCCATGAAGGCGTAGCGGGCCTCGTCCTCCCCGCTGAGGACGTCGAGGGGGATGCCGGCGGCGCGCTCGATCTTCGCGACGAGCTCGTCGCGGTTGGGCGCGGTGCGGATCGCGGCGGTCGCGACGGCGCGGATGCTCGTGCAGCCCAGCTCGTTCGCGATGCGGACCTGGGTCGCGACCGCCTCCGCGCACAGGTCGATCTTCTCGGGCGTGATCCCGCCCTTGGCCCCCAGGCGCGTGAAGGCGCGCTGCTGCGCCACCTCACGCAGGCGCCCGGCCTCGATCTCGGCGACGAGCAGGCGGGTCGTGTTCGAGCCGATGTCGATGCAGGCGCCGAGCATTCCGGGGTGGTCCTACTCTAAGCGCGGTGGACGCCCCCGCGATCCTCGTCCGAGATCTTCACAAGTCGTACGGCCAGCACGTCGCCGTCCGCGGCCTCGACTTCGAGGTGGCGCGGGGCGAGGTCTTCGGTCTGCTCGGCCCCAACGGCGCGGGCAAGACGACGACGGTGGAGATCCTCGAGGGCTACCGCGAGCGGACGTCCGGGATCGTCTCCGTGCTCGGCCACGACCCGGGCCGGCGCCCCGCCGACCTGCGCCGCCGGGTCGGGATCGTCCTGCAGGGCGGCGGGGTTCCGCGGCACCTGACGGTCCGGGAGCTGCTGACGCACTTCGGCTCGCTCTACCCGCACCCGCGCGGCGTCGACGAGGTGCTCGCGCTGGCGGGGCTGGAGGAGCAGGCGGACACGCGCTCGAAGCGGTTGTCGGGCGGGCAGCTGCGGCGGCTGGACTTCGCGCTGGCGCTGATCGGCGATCCTGAGCTGATCTTCCTCGACGAGCCGACGACGGGCTTCGACCCCGCGGCGCGGCGGGCGGCGTGGCAGACCGTGCGGTCGCTGGCCGACCTCGGCAAGACCGTGCTGCTGACGACCCACTACCTGGACGAGGCGCAGGCGCTGTGCGACCGGGTGGCGATCGTCAAGGACGGGCGGGTGCTGGCGACCGGCGCACCCTCCGATCTGGACGCCGGCGGCGCGCGGTACCGCGTGGCGTGGCGCGATCGCGACGGGGTGCTGCAGGGGCGCGAGACGGAGGATGCGACGGCGCTGCTGCACCAGCTGACGTCGGAGGCGCTGGCGCACGGCGAGTCGTTGCGTGATCTGTCCGTGACGCGGCCGACGCTGGAGGAGGTCTACCTGGAGCTGGTCGCGGCGGACGAGCCGGTGGAGGACGCCGGCGATGCCGAGGCCGGCGTGCTGTCGGAGGCGGGCACCGATGGCTGACGCGTTGCGGATCGGCTGGCGCCAGTACCGGCTCGAGCGCCGGATGTTCTGGCGGAACCCCAGCGCCGCGTTCTTCAACTTCCTCCTGCCGCTGCTGTTCTTGGCGCTGTTCGGCGGGCTGTACGCGGGCGACCAGGAGAACCTCGACATCCTCGTGCCGGGGATCGCCGGGATGTCGATCGTTTCGACGACGTTCGTCGCGCTGACCCACAACTTCGTCGCGCTGCGCGAGCAGGGGATGCTCAAGCGGCTGCGCGGCACCCCGATGCCGACCGCGTCCTACCTCGGCGCGCTGGCCGGACATGCCGTGACGAACGCGGTCGTGCAGCTCACGATCGTGATCGTCGCGGGCGACGTCATCTTCTCGACCGGCTGGCCCCAGGACTGGGGCGCTTTGGCGGTCTTCGCGGGGTTGGGCGTGGCGTGCTTCGCGCTGCTCGGCGTGGCGCTGGCCCACGCCGTGCCGTCCTCCGAGGCCGCTCCCGCTTACGTCAACGCGGTCTTCCTCCCGTTGATCGCGATCTCCGGCGTCTTCTACGACGGCGACGACTCCCCCGCGTTCCTGCGCGACTTCGCCGAGGCGCTGCCGCTGACGCACCTCATCGACGGGTTGAACGGCGCGATGATCACGGGGAACGTCTCGTGGTCGGACCTCACGATCATCGCGTTGTGGACGCTCGCCGGCGCGTTCCTCGCGGTGCGTGGGTTCAGCTGGGAAGCCAAGCGGTCGTAGCTGCTGGTCGCTCCGCGCTCTTCCGGCTTGTGGTCGGGCGGCGGAGTCGTGGCTGGGGCGGTGGCGGTCTGGTGTCCGGTTCGGCTCCGCGCTCCCATGAGGCCCCTTTTCCCTCCCAGCGTGCCCTGAGGTTCGTGCCTTGGGAGGGAAAGTGGTGCTCTACGCGCTTTTCCCTCCCAGCGTCGTGATCGCGTTGACGCTGGGAGGGTTATGGGTGCTCGCAACCCCAAACCGTCCCATCGTCGAGGCCCGAGCCACGATGGGACGGAAAGTGGGGCTCAGGCTGACGAACCGTCCCATCGTCACCCGCCCCACGACGATGGGACGCTTCTGGGGCTCCACGGGAGCGCGGAGCGAACTGGAGAACAGACCCGCCACCGCCCCCGCAACGGTCCGAGCCCGGAACCCGAGCACGGAAGAGCGCGCTAGGCGCTGAGGAACCGCGGGAGCCAGCCGCCGACAGCGGCGACGAGCGCGGCTTTGTCGCTCTTGAGGCCATGGTCGCCGCGGATCTCGACGACGACGCGGTCGAGCGCCTCATCGGACGCCGGAACGCCGAAGCGATCCGACACGCCCTGCACCACGAGCACCGGCACGCCCGCACCTTCCAGCTCCGGCAACCGCGTCTTGAGCTCCGCGTCCGGGTTGCGGCGCGGCGGGTGGAGCGGGAACGCGAGGCAGAGCACCGCCACCGCTCCCACCGCGCCCGCGGTCCGGCACGCGACCCGCGCGCCGGACGAGCGCCCGCCGCACACGAGCGGCACCTCCCGCAGTTCCGTCGGGAGCTGCGACATCACCGCCTCCCACGCCACATCCAGCTGCTTCGCCGGCGCGGCGGACTTGCGCCCCGCCGCGCGGTACGGCTGCTCCACCAGCACCGCCGCACACCCGAGCGAGAGCGCGACGTCGCGCGTCGCGAGCAGATCCGGCGCCTCCACCGACCCACCGGCCCCGTGCCCCAGCGCGAGCACCCCGCGTGGCTCGCCCTCCGGCACGAACACGTGCGCCCGCGCCGGCCCGTGCGGCGTCTCCAGCTCCAGCTCCTGAGACGAACGACGAGTTTGACTCGGTATGCGGGACAAACTCGTCGTTGGTCAGGACAGCGAGGCGAGGAAGGCCGGGAGACGGACGCCGGCGATGCGGGAGGGTGGGTCCCAGAGGGGCTGGTCGGAGGAGCGGGCCTCGCCGGAGGAGAGGTCGTGCTCGAGCCAGAGGGCGCCGGAGGGCGTCGGGAGCGCGCCGCGGACGACCGGGCGCAGCGGCTCGACCGGCACGTCGGCGCCGGCGGCTGCCGCGATGGACGCCGCCGCGACCGCCGCCTGCTGGCAGGCCAGGCCACCCTGGCGGATCGGGAAGACCGTTCCGTCCCCCGCGCCCCACACGCCGGAGGCGCCGTCGACGGCGCACCAGGGGTCGGTCGGGAGGAAGCCGTCGTCGTCGTGCGGGAGCCCCTCCACGCGCGGGCCGCGAACCCAGGGCTGGGCGACGATCGCGTCGGCGTGCACGCGGGTGTCGTCGGCGAGCACCACCGTGCCCGGCTCCGTGTCCACCGCCGTGCCGTGCACGACCGTCACGCCCGCCGCCGCCAGCACCTCGGCGACCTGCGACGACGCGCTTCCGAAGATGTCGAGCGGCCGGGGCTCGGACGTCACGACGACCGACTCGGCCCCCGCGTCGGCGGCGCGCAGCGCGCCCTCGTAGGCGGGGAGCGACCACGCCGCCCCCGGCGGCACGATGAACGCCACGCGCCGCGCGTCCCCGCCCTGCACCAGATCCCGCAGCCGCTCCACCGCGGGCACGTCGAGCGCGCTCCCGAACACGACCGCGTGGTCGAGCGACATCACGCGCCGCGCGCCGACGGCGACCAGCAGCGCGTCGTACGCCACCGACCCCTCGCGCTGCAGCGCCACCGACCGCGCCGCCACGTCGACGGAGGCGATCGCGTCGCGCACCAGCGTCACGCCCAGGCGCGCGCAGACCTCGTCCAGCGGATGGCGGACGATGCCGCTCATGGTCCAGGGCGCATCCAACGCCTGGTGCGCCAGCTCGCGGGCGGGCGCGACGATGGTGATCTCGGCGTCCGCGGAGGCCAGCTCCCGCAGGCCCAGCGCGGCTTCGATGCCGGCCAGTCCGCCGCCGGCGATGACGATGCGTGCGCTCACCCGGCACACTCTGCCACGTGCCCGACGATCCGCTCACGGTCGTCCTGGCCGACGACCACGCCGTCGTCCGCTCGGGACTGAAGCTCCTCCTCGCCCAGAGCGGGATGGAGGTCGTCGCCGAGGCCGGCGACGTGCCGACCGCCCAGCGCTACGTGCTCGGCCACAAGCCCGACGTCCTCGTCCTCGATCTCAACATGCCGGGCGAGCCGAGCCTCCCCGCGATCCCGCGCTTCCTGGAGGCGTCGCCGAGCACCCACATCGTCGTGCTGACGATGCAGGAGGATCCGCAGTTCGCCCGCGAGGCGCTGCAGAAGGGCGCCACCGCGTACGTCCTCAAGGAGGCGGCGGAGGAGGAGCTCGTGCAGGCGATCCACGCCGCGCGCGAGGGCCGCACCTACGTCAACCCCTCGCTCGGCGCGCGCCTCGCCACCGCACCGCTGACGCCCCAGGGACCGCCCGGTGGCCTGAGCGAGCGCGAGGTCGACATCCTCCGGCTCATCGCGCTCGGCCACACGAACACCGAGATCGCGCAGCAGCTCTTCCTCAGCGTGCGGACGGTCGAGACGCACCGCGCGCACATCCAGCAGAAGCTGGGCCGGACGACCCGCGCCGAGCTCGTGCGTTACGCGCTCGACCACGGCCTGGTCGAGACCTAGCCGGCGGGGAGCGCGACCCGGACGCGCGTCCCGGACGCGCCCGAGTCGATCGCGAGCGTCCCGCCCGCCAAGGCGACGCGCTCGCGCATCCCGGCGACGCCGAAGCCGCTGACCGCCGCGTCGGGGTCGAACCCGCGCCCGTCGTCGGCGACCTCCAGCGAGACCCGAGAGCCGTCGACCCGCGCCGCCACGTGCACCGACGTCGCCGCCGCGTGGCGTGAGACGTTGGTCAGCGCCTCCTGCACGAGCCGGTAGACCGTCGTCTCGACGTCGGGGTCCAGCGGCCGCAATGCGAAGTCGGTCGTCACCTCCAGCCCCTGCGTCTGCGCGACCCGGGTCACCAGCGCCTCCAGCGCCGGCGCCAGACCGAGCTGGTCGAGCGCCGCCGGTCGCAGGTCGGCGATGATCGCGCGCAGGCTGGCGACCTCGTCCTGGAGCTGGTCGACCGCCGCGCGGACGTGCCCGCGCAGCGCCTCGGGATCCGGCTCGCGGGCGGCGGCGGCGAGGCCCACGCGCAGCGCGCCGAGCCCCTGCAGCGTCTCGTCGTGCAGCTCCCGCGCCCACCGCTTGCGCTCCTCCTCCGCGGCCTGCAGCGCGTGGCGGAGCCGGTCGCGCTCGACCGTCCGCGCGGTCGCGACCGCCGTGGCGGCGGAGGCCGCGAACGCCGTCAGCAGCTCCTCCTCGTCGGCCCCGAACCCGCCCCCGCGCGGCAGCGCCACCAGCACCCCGAGCGGGCGCGCGCGGAACGTCAGCGGCACCCGCAGCGCGCCCGGCTCGTCCAGCGGCGCGGCCACCTCCTCCCCCGCTCCCGCGGCCAGCACGAGCTCGTCGCCCTCCTGCAGCGCGATCGCCACATGGCGCGCGTCGATCAGCGCCCGGCCCCGCTTGACGATCAGCTCCAGCACCTTCTCCAGCCGCGTCTCGCCGCCGACCGCGCGGGCGATCGCCGTCGTCGCCTCCAGCCCGCGCACCGCCCGCTCCAGCTCCGCCCGGCGCCGCTCGGCGCCGTCGTACAGCCGCGCGTTCTCGATCGCGATCCCCGCCCACGCCGCGAGCGTCACCGCGGAGTGCTCGTCGCCGTCGGAGAACAGCTCGCCGCCCTCCTTCTCGGTGAGGTACAGGTTCCCCCACACCTCGCCGCGGATCAGCACGGGCACGCCGAGGAACGTCGCCATCGGCGGGTGGCCGGGCGGGAAGCCGTACGACTGCGGGTGGCCGGTGACGTCGGGGAGGCGGATCGGCCGCGGGTCCTCGATGAGGAGGCCGAGCACGCCGCGCCCGCGCGGGAGGTCGCCGATCTGCCGGTGGGTCTCGTCGTCGATGCCGCGCGTCACGAACCGCGCCAGCGAGGTGCGCCGCTCGTCCAGCACGCCGAGCGCCGCGTACCGCGCGCCGGTCAGGTCGCGCGCGGTCTGCAGGAGGTGGTCGAGGACGGTGTCGGGATCGAGCTCGGCGACGAGCGTGCGCCCCGCGTCCAGCAGCAGCTCCAGGCGGTCCATCACCGCCGAGTCAACCACACGGTGGAAGGGCCCGATACCGTGGCGAAGCAGATGCGGATCCCACGCGGAGAGGAGTCTTCTTGAAGGTGCTGATCGCGGGTGGGGGCGTCGCCGGCCTGGAGGCCGCGCTGACGCTGCGGGAGCTCGCGCCCGAGCAGGCCGAGGTGACGATGCTCGCGCCCGACGAGACGTTCGAGATCCGCGCGCTGTCGGTGCGCGACGCGTTCGGCCGCGCGCAGGCGCCGCGCCACGCGCTGAGCGACCTCGCCAAGGACGCCGGCTTCACGCTCACGCCGGGCAAGCTCGCGTCGGTCGATCCGGCCGCGAAGACGGTCCGCGACAGCGACGGGAACGAGCACGCGTACGACGCGCTCCTCGTCGCGATCGGCGCGCGCCCCGAGCCCGCGCTCCCCCACGCCGCGACGTTCGCCGGCCCGCAGGACGCCGAGGCGATGCACGGCGTGCTGGAGGATCTGGAGAGCGGCTACGCGAAGCGGATCGCGTTCGTCGCGCCGCCCCACGCCACCTGGCCGCTCCCGGTCTACGAGCTCGCGCTGATGACCGCCGAGCGGGCCGCGTCGCTGGGCATCGACGACGTCTCCATCGCCGTCGTCACCCCCGAGGACGCGCCGCTGCAGATCTTCGGCGAGCAGGCCTCCGCCGCGCTCGCCTCGCTGCTGGCCGAGCGCAACATCGCGGTCATGAACTCCACCGCGGTCGAGCCGACCGCGCGCGTGCCGGAGCTCGACCTGGGCGCGGCGCGCGGCGGGCTGAAGGTCGACCGCGTCGTCGCGCTCCCCGCGCTGCACGGGCCGCGGATCGAGGGCCTCCCGGCCGACGACGAGGGCTTCCTCCCCATCGACGAGCACGGCCGGGTCGAGGGCGTCGAGCACGTGTGGGCCGCGGGCGACGGGACGAACTACGCCGTCAAGCAGGGCGGCATCGCGGCGCAGCAGGCCGACGTCGCCGCCGAGGCGATCGCCGCCGCCGCGGGCGCGGACGTCGACCCCAAGCCGTTCCGCCCCGTCCTGCGCGGGATCCTCCTCACCGGCGACGGGCAGAAGTGGATGCGCAAGGCGGTCGAGGGCTCCGAGACGCCCGACGCGGGCGAGACCGTCGCCGAACACGCGCTGTGGTGGCCGCCGACGAAGGTCGCGGGCCACCGGCTGGCGCCGTTCCTCTGGGAGCGCGAGGAGGAGGGCGTGGCGCCGACGCCGCCGTCCGACTCCGGCGTCGAGGTCGACCACCCGCTCCATCCGCCCACGCACGCGCCGCGGCGCCGCGTGGTGCTGAGCGACCAGGGCTCCGAGGGGCACCTGGAGCTCCTCCAGCTGGACTGACGCGCGCGTCCGTCCGCCGCGGCGCGCGCCTCAGGCGTGCGCCGCGAGCCAGGGCGTCAGGTGCGACGCGGCGAGCTTCGCCGGCGGCCACCAGAGCGGCTCGGCCGACGCCTCGTCCGTCCCCGGCTCCGGGTCGCCGTGCTCGGTCAGCTCGGTGCGCAGGAAGAGCGGCTCGCCCGGCGCGTGCAGCCGCGCGCGGAGCACGAACCGGTCGAACGGCGGGAGCGGGAGCCCCTGCGCGAGCGCGGCGATCGCCTCCGCCACCCGGCCCGCCTGCTGCGCCGCGATCCCGCCCTGC
>DATMVO010000224.1:0-11701 GCA_035563115.1 Solirubrobacteraceae bacterium | reverse complement strand
GCCTGCGCCGCCACGATCCGCGCCCGGGTGAAGCCGACCGCGCGCTGCACGCCGATCGCGGGGAGCCGCCGCGCGACCTCGCTGCGCGCCGTGGCGCCGAGCATGATCCCGGCCGTCCCGAGCGCGACGAGGCTGAAGGCGGAGAGCAGCGCGATCACGATCCCGGCCGCCTGGCCGATGAGGATCTGGACGCCGGCGCGGGTGACGAAGCGCAGGTTCTCCAGGCCGAACGAGACCGAGCGCGCCTGGGTGAGCGTCACGTCCTCGCGCCCTGGATCGACGAGCCAGGCGAGCGCGAGGTTGACCGGGAGCGGCCGGAAGCGCGGCGGGATCGAGTCGGCGGTGACGTACGCCCGCGGCACCTCCGCCAACGGATACGCGACGTTGTCGGGGGAGCGGGCGATGCCGACGACGGTGCGCGCGCGGCGTCCGAAGACGATCAGCGGATCGCCGACCTGCACGTGCCAGTCGCGGGCGACGCCGGCCTCGATCACCGCGTCCTCCGGGCCGCGCACGTCGCGCCCCTCGACGATCGCGTAGCCGCGCCGGCCGGGCTCGACCACGTGGATCGCGCCGCGGCTGCTCGACCCGTCCCCGGCGGCCAGCTCCACACGGCTCAGCTCGGTCCGGTACGCCCGGGTCGCGACGTTCGGCAGCGCGGCCAGGCGCCGGTCGACGTCCGCGCGGCTGCGGTCGTCGAACCGCACGATCAGGTCGGGGAGGTCGGCGTCGTCGGCCGCGCGCTCGAAGCCGCCGCTCAGCGACACCGCGGCGGTGAGGGCGGTGCCGACGACCAGCGCGGCCGCCAGGACCGTCGCGGCGGCGAGCCAGATCCGTGCTCCCCGCCGCCGGCGCCTCACACGAGCCGCCCGTCCTCGAGCCGCAGCACGCGGTCGGCGACCGCCGCCGCCTCGGGCTGGTGGGTGACCATCGCGACCGCGCGACCCTCGTCGGCGATCCCGCGCAGCAGCTCGAGCACCGTGGCGCCCGCGATCGGGTCGAGGTTGCCGATCGGCTCGTCGGCGAGCACGACCGGCGGGTCGTTGACCAGCGCGCGGGCGATCGCGAACCGCTGCTGCTCGCCGCCCGACAGCTCGTGGGGAAGGGAGCGCGCGACGTCGCGCAGGCCGAGCCGGTCGATCAGGCTCTGCCCGCGCTCCGCCGACGCGGGCCCGCTCCCGTTCCGCGCCACGCGGGTCGGCAGCAGCACGTTCTCCTCGCCCGTCAGCTCGGGCACGAGGTGGAAGAACTGGAAGACGAAACCGACCGACCGCACCCGCAGCGCCGTCAGCCGCCGGTCGCTCGCGCCGTCGACCCGCTCGCCGTCGAGCTCGATCGTCCCGGCGTCCACGCGGTCCAGCCCGGCGAGGACGTGCAGGAGCGTCGACTTGCCGGTGCCGGAGCGGCCGACGATCGCGACGAGCTCGCCGCGCCGCACGTCCAGGTCGGCGCCGTCGAGCACGCGTCGCGTGGCCCGGCCCGTGCCGAAGCCCTTCGTCAACCCACGTGCGGAGACCACTGACATCGCACGTCCCTAGGCTAAGGGCCTCGATGCACCCCCAGGTCCGCCCGCATCCCCTGGCGCGCCGGGCGGCTCTCCCTGTGCCGCTTCCGGCCCTCGTCATCCTCGGCAGCCTCCTGCTGGGCTTCCTCACGCTGCTGTTGCCCAGCGCGCCGACGTACGACCCGTTCAGCTGGATCATCTGGGGCCGCGAGATCCTCCACCTCGACCTCAACACGGTCGACGGGCCCTCGTGGAAGCCGCTGCCGGTGATCGTCACGACGCTCACCGCGCCGTTCGGCGAGGCGTCGCCGTACATCTGGGTCGCGGTCGCCCGCGCCGGGGCGTTCGCCAGCGTGATCCTCGCCGGCCTGCTCGCCGGGCGGCTCGGCGGCTGGGTGGCCGGCCTCGTCGCCGCGGCCGGGCTCGGGCTGATGCCGTGGTACATCCGCCACAACGCGCTGGCCAACAGCGAGGGGATCATGGTCGCGCTCGTCTTCGCGGGCGTTCTGTTCCACCTCAACGGGCGGCGCGGCTGGGCGTTCACGATGGCGATCGGCGCCGGGCTGCTGCGGCCGGAGGCCTGGCCCTTCCTCGGCCTCTACGCGCTGTGGCTGCTGTGGGACGACCGGACGCGCCTGCGCTGGCTCGCCCTCTCGCTCGTCTCGATCCCGGTGCTGTGGCTGGGGCCGGAGCTGTGGGGCTCGGGGAACGCGTTCCGCGCCTCGGACCGCGCGCAGAAGCCGAACCCCGACAGCCCCGCGTTCGCCGAGCACCCCGCGCTGGAGGTCGTCAAGAACGGCATCGACCTGCCGCCGGTCGCCGCCATCGTGGGCGTCGTGCTGGCGCTCGGGCTCGGCGCGTTCGCGCTCCGTCGCAGCGGCACCGACGCGCTGCGCGACCGTCTGCCCGCCCGCGACGACGCGCTGACCGCGCTCGGGCTCGGTCTGCTCGCCGTCGCGTGGATCGGCCTGGTCGCCGTGATGACCACCCGCGGCTTCAGCGGCAACCAGCGGTACCTGATCGTCCCCGCCGCGCTGCTCATCCTCCTCGGCGCCGTCGGCCTCACCTGGGCCGTGCGCGCGCTCGTGCCACGCGGCGTCGCGCTTCCCGCCGCCGCGGCCGTCGCCGCCGTGGCGCTCGCCGCGCTCTTCGTGGCCCCGGGCGCGGACACGATCGCCGGGACGCTGCGGACCGTCGAGTACCAGGTCGACCTCTACGACGACCTCGGGACCCTGGTCGAGGAGGGCGGCGGCGCGGAGGCGCTGAAGGCGTGCGGCACCGCGGTGACCGGCCCGTTCATGGTCCCGCAGGTCGCGTGGCGCCTGCACCAGCACACGGGCCAGGTGAAGATCGAGCCCGAGCCCGGCAAGCGCGCCGTCTTCTTCCACGTGCGCCTCGTGGCCAACCAGAACGTCGGGCCACCCGTCGACCAGGCACGCCGGTACCGGCTGGCGCGCGCCGGCCACTGGCTGCTGACCTCCGACTGCGAGACGCGCCGATGAGCTCCGTCGCCGCACCCCCCGAGCCCGGGCGCGTCCGTCCCCGCGGCGTCGCCGGCCACGCCGGCGCCGTCTGGAGCCGCGTCGCCGAGCGCGTCCGCGCGCACCCCGTGCAGGCGACGGTCGCGGGCGTCGCGGCGCTCGTCCTCGTCTCGCTCTGGCTGCGCACCCGCGCGCTCGACGCCGGCTTCTGGATCGACGAGGGGATCTCGGTCGGGATCGCGTCGTTCCCGTTCTTCGACATCCCCGGCGTGCTCAAGCTCGACGGCTCGCCGCCGCTCTTCTACCTGCTCCTCCACCTCTGGATGCAGCTCTTCGGCACGTCGGAGAGCGCGACGCACAGCCTCTCGCTCGTCTTCGCGCTGCTGTCGATCCCGACCGCGTACTGGGCGGGCCGCTCGCTCTTCTCCGCCCGCGTCGGCTGGGCCGCGGCGGCGCTCGCGGCGCTCAACCCGTTTCTGACGTACTACGCGCAGGAGACGCGGATGTACGCGATGTCGGCGACGATCGGGCTCGTCGTCGCCGCCGCGTTCCTCCACCTCTTCGTGGCGCGCGACCGCCGCTACCTGCCGGTGTTCGTCGTTGCGCTGACGGTGCAGCTCTACAGCCACAACTGGGCCATCTTCCTGGGCGTCGGGACCGTCGTCGCGCTCGCCGCGCTGTGGCGGTGGGCCGAGGCGACCGAGCGCCGGGCGCTGCTGCGCGACGCGGTCATCGCCTACGGCGCGACGGGCGTGCTGTACCTGCCGTGGGTGCCGACGCTGCTCTACCAGGCCGCCCACACGGGGGCGCCGTGGGCGCAGACGCCGGACCTCCAGGCGCTGCTCGTCGCGGTCGGCCTGCTGCTCGGCGGCGCGACGCCGGCGATCGCGCTGCTGCTCGTCGCGGGCAACGGGCTCGCCGGGCGGGTGCGGACGGAGGCCGACCGGCGCACCGCCGCGCTCATCATCCTCACGGTCGCCGCCGCGCTGGTCGCCTGGGGGCTCTCGCAGATCTCGCCCGCCTTCGCCAACCGGTACCTGGCGGCGTTCGTCGGGCCGCTGCTGCTGCTGGTCGCGGTCGGGCTGAGCAACGCCGGGCGGCTCGGGCTGGTGACGTTCGTCCTGATCCTGGCGTTCTGGTTCGACGCGCGGACCGGGCAGATCGAGACGAAGTCCAACGCGCGGTCGGTCGGGACGTCGATCCAGACGCTCGTGACCGCCGGCGACCTCGTCGTCTCCACCCAGCCCGAGACGCTCCCGCTGGTCAAGTACTACCTGCCGCAGGGCGTCCGGTACGCCAACGCGCTCGGCGTCGACGACCCGCGCGTCTTCGACTGGACCGACGCGCTCGACCGCCTCAACGCCGCCAAGCCGCGCGCGACGATCGACAGCCTCCTCCGCACCCTCCGGCCCGGCCAGGAGCTCGTGCTCGTCCAGCCGATCCTCCGCACCGCCAACTGGCGCGCCCCGTGGACGTCGCTCGTCCGCAAGCGCTCGATCCAGTGGGAGCGCCGCCTCGACGCCGACCCCCGCGTCCGCCGCGAGGCCGTCGTCCCCGTCTTCGGCTACGACCGCCTCCCGCGCGGCATCCGCGCGATCGTCTACCGCGTCCGCTGACGGCGGCCGGGGTCCGCCCTCTTGGGCAACGGATTACGATCCGCTCCGTGCTCACTCACCTGCACGCATCGAACTTCAAGAGCCTCGGCGAGTCCGTCGATCTGCCGCTCGGCGAGTTCGTCGCCCTCGTGGGCATCAACGGTGCCGGCAAGAGCAACGTCGTCGACGTGCCGCGATTCGTCGCGCACGCGCTGCGCGACGGTCTCGACGCCGCGGTCACGAGCCGCGGCAACATGCGCGGCCTCGGGCGGTGGAGCGGGGGCCGCCCGTTCGACGTCAGCCTCCGGATCGACGCCGAACGCGACGGCGAGCAGGGGTTCTTCGAGCTCCGGCTCGGGAGCCACGAAGGAGGGGAGAGCTACCGGGTCCTGCGCGAAGAGGGGCGGTGGGGGAAGGCAGGCAGCGCCGCTACGGGGTACGTCGTCGATCGCGGCAAGTGGTCCGGGCCCGACGGTCTGGCGCCGAACATCGATCCGCACGGGCTCGCGCTTCCGCTCTTGGCTGCCGACAAGCGCTTCAAGACGCTCCACGACGAGCTGCGGTCCGTGGCGGTGTACTCGATCTTCCCGTCCGTCCTGCGGTCACCGCAAGCCTTCGACAGCACCTTCCCGATGATGGAGCACGGTGAGAACTGGGCGACGGCGCTTCGCGCGGTGGTGCGGGACAAGGAGCTCCACGCGGAGTTGCGCGTCGCGCTGGCCGCGATCGTGGGTGACGTGCAGGACGTGCGCGTGAGCGCCGTCGGTGGCTTCCTGTCGCCGCAGTTCCGTCACACCCAGCCCGAGACGGCGAAGAAGGCGAAGTGGTTCGACGCGGCTCAGGAGTCGGACGGGACCCTGCGCGTGGCGGGGATCCTCACCGCGGTGCTCCAGCGCCCGGCACCCGGCCTCCTGGGGGTCGAGGAGCCGGAGCTGACGGTGCACCCAGGCGCGCTGCCGGTCGTCCACGACTACCTCATGGAGGCCAGCCACCACGGCCAGGTGGTGGTGACCACGCACAGCCCCGATCTCCTCGACCTGATGCCGCCGGACGCGATCCACGTCGTCGAGAGGATCGACGGCGTGACCACGGTCCGTCCGATGGCCGGCGATCAGCAGCAGCTCGTCCGCGACCACCTCACCCGTCCCGGGGAGCTGTTGCGGATCGAAGGCGTGCAGGCCGCCGCCTAGCCGTGCCGCACTACGTCGTCGTCGAGGGTGAGGGCGACGCCCGAGCCGTCCCGAACCTGCTGTCGCGCGTCGGACACCAGCTCGGCCTCTACGCCGTCTGGAAGCCGCCGCTTCGGATCAACGTCCAGCGTCCGTCCGACGCGCAGAAGGTCGCAGACCTGACCCGTGGACGTGCCGATGCGCAAGGCCTCTTGGTCCTGCGTGACGACGAGGACGGCTGTCCGCGGGACGACGGTCCGGAGATCGCGTCCTGGTTCCAGGCGCTGTCGCTGCCCTTCCCCGTGGCGTGCGTCCTCTTCTACCGCGAGTACGAGACGATCTTCCTGCCGGTGATCGAAGATCTGGCCGGGCGACCGCTCACCGTCGCGGGCGTCGAGCGCCGCGGGCTCAACGCTGACGCCGCCTTCTCCGGCGATCCCGAGTCGAGGCGCGACGCGAAGGGCGTCCTCACGGCGAACATGCCGCCTGGCCGCTCCTACAAGGAGACGACCGACCAGCTCGCCATGACGCAGCTCGTCGACATCCCGCGCCTGCTCGCTTCCGGCTTGCCCTGCGTCGAGACGCTGGAGCGCGCGCTGCGGTTCTTGCTCACACCGGGGGCCGGCGCCGGGCGGGTGTTCCCGCTCGATCGTTGAGCCGGCGGCTTGTCGCTCCGGCCGGGACCACTTCCCGCCAACCGGCGTGTGCACGCGCGCAGGTCGGGTACAGCGCCCTCAGCGGTTCGAAACCACCCTGCGATCGCGACGCTCCGCACAAGGTCGGCCGTGGCGCGTTAGCGACTGTTAGGAACCGTTAGGAGAGGCGGGTTTCTCCGGTCGCCTTGGGAAGGGTGTAGGGCATGGCAGCAACCGCGGACTTCCCGGCCGTCACCGACGGCGAGCCTGACACCAAGCCCTACGTCGTCATCGGCGGTGGCCCGGCGGGTCTGACCGCGGGGTACCTCCTGGCGAAGGCCGGCAAGAAGGTCATCGTCTTCGAGGCCGACGACCAGGTCGGCGGCATCGCCAAGACCGTCGTCGACCCGTACGGCTACCGCTTCGACCTCGGCGGCCACCGGTTCTTCACCAAGAACCAGGAGGTCAACGACCTCTGGCTCGAGATCATGGGCGACGAGTTCCTGATGCGCCCGCGCATGTCGCGCATCTACTGGCGCAACCGCTACCTCGACTACCCGCTCAAGGGCACCGACGTCATCAAGAAGCTCGGTCCGGTCGAGGTCGTGCGCTGCGGCCTCTCGTACATGGTCGCCGCGATCAAGCCGAAGGGCCGTGAGGACAACCTCGAGCAGTGGGTGTCCAACCGCTTCGGCAAGCGCCTCTACGGCCACTTCTTCAAGTCGTACACCGAGAAGGTGTGGGGCGTCCCCGCGACCGAGGTGCGCGCCGAGTGGGCCGCGCAGCGGATCAAGGGCCTGTCGTTCTTCTCCGCCGCGAAGGCCGCCTTCTTCGGCAACAAGTCGAACATCAAGACGCTCATCGACAAGTTCCAGTACCCGCGCTTCGGCCCGGGTCAGATGTGGGAGAAGATGACCTCCCGCATCGAGGAGATGGGCGGCGAGGTCCGGATGCAGACCCCGATCACCAAGATCGAGATCGATCCGGCCACGAACCGCGTCGTCGCCGTCCACACGCCCGACGAGGTCATCGAGCCGAAGGACGTCGTCTCGTCGCTGCCGCTGCGTGACACGGTGAAGATGGCCTCCCCGGCCGCGCCGGAGAAGGTCCGCAACGCCGGCCAGACGCTGCGCTACCGCGACTTCCTCACGGTCGCGCTCGTGATCGACGGCGAGGACCCGTTCCCGGACAACTGGATCTACATCCACGAGCCGGGCGTCGAGGTCGGGCGCATTCAGAACTTCCGCTCGTGGAGCCCGTGGATGGTGCCGGACCCGGACACCGCCTGCGTCGGCCTCGAGTACTTCTGCTTCCAGGGCGACCACCTCTGGAACATGGCCGACGAGGATCTCGTCAAGCTCGCCACCAAGGAGCTCGAGCAGCTCGGCCTCGTGAAGGCGGAGAAGGTCAAGCGCGGCTACGCCGTGCGCGTCCCGCTCGCGTACCCGATGTACGACGAGTCGTACGCCGAGCAGGTCGCGACGATCCGCGAGTGGCTCGACCCGATCGAGGGCCTCGTCCAGGTCGGCCGCAACGGCCTGCACCGGTACAACAACTCCGATCACTCGATGCTGAGCGCCATGCGCGCGGTGGACAACCTCATCGCGGGCGGCGACCACGACATCTGGGCGGTCAACGTGGAGTCGGCGTACCACGAGGAGGAGACCGACGCGGACGCCGAGCACGCGTACAAGAAGGTCCCGCTCACCCCGGCCGCCGAGGCCGAGGAGCGGGCGATGGCCGAGGTCTAGGCCTCAGCCACACCGGTTTCGCCGCACGGGCGCGCCTTCGGGCGCGCCCGTCGTCGTTCCGGGCCGGTGCTTCTTCAGGCGACCGGCTCGGGCTCGCGGCGCGGGTGCGAGCCCGCGGGCAGCTCGATGGGGAGGGAGAGGCGGAACGTCGCGCCGCGCGTGGGCTCGATCAGCTCCAGGCGCCCGTCGAGCCGCTGCGCGAGCTCGCGGCCAATCGCGAGGCCGAGGCCGAAGCCCTCCTCGCCGCCGGTCTCGCTGCCGCGCTCGAAGCGCATGAAGATCCGCTCGCGCTCGTCCTCCGGCACACCCGGGCCGCGGTCCTGGACCTCCACCGTCGCGTGCTCGCCGTGGTAGGCGGGGCGGACGGTCACGGCGGTGCCGGCGGGGGCGAAGCGCAGCGCGTTGTCGAGCAGGATGCGGACGATCTGCGCGACCGCGCTCGGGTCGCCGAGCGCCCAGCACGGCGCGATCGGCGGCTCGACCTCGACGCGCACGTCCTTGTCGCCGGCGCGGATGCCGAACTCTGCCCCGACGGCGCGCGTCAGCTCGCCGAGCTCCACCGGCTCGGATCTGAGCGGGACCTCGGCGTCCAGGCGGGAGAGGTCGAGGAGGTCGGACGCGAGGTGCTCCAGGCGCCGCAGCTGCTTCTGCGCGCCGCTGATCTGCGCGTGCGCGTCCTCGAGGTCGACGCGCCCTTCGGAGAGGTCGTCGTCGAGCAGCTCCAGCATCCCCTGCAGGAGCGTCAGCGGGGTGCGCAGCTCGTGCGACGCGGTGGAGACGAACGCGCGCCGCGCGGCCTCCTGGCGGCGCAGCGACGCGTGCATCGAGGCCAGCGCGCGGGCCAGGTCGCCGACCTCGTCGCGCGTGTCGTCGCGCGGGGGCGGGGCGTCGATCCCCTCGCCGGTCATCCGCAGCGCCGCGCGCTGCAGCCGCCCGAGCCGCCGGGTCAGGCGCCGGGAGAACGCGGTGCCGAGCACGAGCGCCACGATCAGCCCGATGGCCGCCGCCGTCAGGAACGCGTCGCGGACGCCCTGGACGGTCTCGCCGACGTCGGTCAGCGGCTTGCGGACCTCGAGCACCCCGATCAGGTCGGCGCGCCGGTCGTACAGCGGCGTCGTGACGGTCACCTCGTCGCCGGTCGTCCGCGTCACCGTCCGCTCGTCGATGAGGGCGCGGACGACCGCGCGCGTGGCCGGCGCGTCGCCCGTCTCGCGGTCGTACCGCTTGACCAGCGTCGTGTCCCAGACGAGGGCGCGCGCGTCGGCCCGGCGCGAGAGCAGGGCCGCGTCGCCGAACGCGGCGATGTCCCCTTCGCGGTAGGCGCGCAGGTTGCGCTCGACGTCCGGGCGCGCCGCCTCGACGGCGCTCTCCAGGTTGGTCGCGGTGTCGGTCCGCAGCTGCTCCTGCAGCGGCCCGAGCATCACGAACGCGGCCACGAGCAGCGTGGCGGCGCTCGTGAACACGAGGGCGGCGAGGAGCCGGGGCCGAAGTCCGTACGGCCGGTGCATGGCCCTCAGTCTGCCTGGAACCGGTAGCCCGCGCCGCGGACCGTGATGATGAGCCGCGGGTTGTCCGGCGACTCCTCGAGCTTCTCGCGCAGGTGGCGGATGTGGACGTCGATCGCGCGCGGGTCGCGGTAGGCGCTGTCGCCCCAGATCGCCCGCAGCAGCTCCTGCCGGTTGAAGAGCTTGCCGGGCGCGCCGAGCAGGCAGTTGAGGAGCTCGAACTCGCTGAACGTGAGCTTCACCGGCTCGCCGCGGCAGACGACCTCGCGCCGCTTGACGTCCATCGTCACCGGCCCCACCGCGCGGACGTTGCCGTCGTCGAGCGTGCGCCCGCCCGCGCGGCGCAGCACGGCGCGGATGCGGGAGCGCAGCTCCGCGAGCCCGAACGGCTTGGTGACGTAGTCGTCGGCGCCGGCCTCCAGGCCCTGCACCGCGTCCGCCTCGCTGTCGAGCGCGGTGAGCATGATGATCGGCACCACGTTGCGGCGCGCGCGCAGCTCCCGCGCGACGTCGTAGCCGGACGGCCCCGGCCCGAGCGCCACGTCGAGCAGCACGATGTCGAACCCGTCCGCGTTCGCCTGGTCGAGCGCCTGCGCCCCGTCCGCGACCGCGACGACCTCGTGCCCCTCACGCGCGAACGACCGCTCCAGCAGCGCGCGCAGGTCCGCTTCGTCGTCCACCACCAGGATCTTCAGCGCGCTCGCCATGTCGCGCGCGACAGGCTAGTGAGCGCTACGCCGTGCGGGCTTCGCGGCGGCGGGCGGCGGCCTGGCGGAGCTGCTCGTGCTCGACCTGGCGCTTGAGCTGCTGCAACGTCCGGCGGACGTTGGCGCGGACGGTCGGCGCCGCGACGCGCTCGGCGAGCCAGCCCAGCGGGCCCGCACCCGCGACGCCGTACGACAACCGCAGCTCGACGTCGGTGCGGTCGAGCTCGCGCTCGCGGATCCGCCAGCGGCCGCGCTGGTCGATGCCGGTGATCGACGTCCACGCCAGGTCGGCCGGGGCGGACGACTCGACCACCTCGATCGTCCCGCCCACCTCGGCGGAGCCCACGCGCATGAGCACCTTGTACCGCGCGCCCAGCCCCGTCGCGGGGGCGCCCTCGGCGACCTCCCACCGCGTCACGCCGCTCATGAGGTGGAGCGACCGCGCCGGGTCCTCGACGAACGCCCACACCACGCGCGCGGGCGCGGAGACCTGGATCTTCGCCCCGACCCTCATCCGATCACCGGCAGCCGGCGCTCGGCGGCGAGCGCGTCCAGCGTCTCCTGCATGAGCCGCACGACGTGGTCGTAGACCTCGTCGACGTCGGGCTCGGGCCCGAACTCCTCGCGCAGGTCGATCGGCGGCAGCGTCTCGATCGTGATCTTCGCCGGCAGCGGCACGTGGCCGAGGAAGTCGCCGACGTTGAGCCCCCACGGGATCGCCAGCGAGATCGGCAGCACCTTCAGCCGCAGGAGCCGGTCGAGCTGCAGCAGCGACGCCAGCGCCTCGCCGCGCGAGAGGAAGAGCGAGGTCTCCTGCCCGCCGATCGCCACCACCGGCACGACCGGGACATCGGCCTCCAGGGCCAGGTGGACCCACCCGTCGCGCCCGCCGAAGTCGACCTGCGCCGACTCCCAGAACGGCCGGTGGACCTCGCGGTCGCCGCCGGGGTAGACGAGCACCGCCGCGCCCGACTCCAGCGCGCGCTCGGCGTTGCCCGGCGACGCGGGGAGCACGCCCCACTTGCGGAGGAAGCTCAGCCCCGGCCAGGACACCACGAGGTTGTGGGCGAGCGTGTAGAGCGGCCGCTCGACCCCGAAGTAGGTGGAGAACGCGAGCCCGAAGACGCCGCTGTCGATCGTCAGGTTGCCGCCGGAGTGGTTGCCGACGAGGAGCACCGGCCCCTCCTCGGGCACGTTGCCCAGGCCGCGCACCTCGCCGCGGAAGTAGAGCGAGGCGAGCAGCCACACGCCGGGCAGGCGCTCGCGGATGTAGTCCGGGTCGCGGTCGTCGAGGTCGCCGCGGGGCACCCGCCGTGCCACCTGGCCCGCCGCCGCGCGTGCCACACCGGCGCCG
>DATMVO010000223.1:0-26694 GCA_035563115.1 Solirubrobacteraceae bacterium | reverse complement strand
CACCGCCCGCGCCGCCGCATCCGACAGCCCGCCCAGCCGCAGCCGCGCGATCCCGGCCAGGTCGAGCCCCTCGATCTCCCCCTCGCGCGCGGCGAGCAGCAGCACGACGCCCTCGGCGTCCAGCCGCCGCGCCGCGAAGGTCACGGCGCGCAGCGAGCCGTCGTCCAGCCACTGCAGGTCGTCCACCACGGCCAGCAACGGCCCGGCCTCCGCCGCCGCGCCCAGCAGCGAGAAGAGCGCCGCCGGCACCGCGAAGGGGTCGAACGCGGCCGGGGCCTCCAGCGCCAGCGCCGTCCCCAGCGCCCGCGCCTGCACCTCCGGGATCGCCGACCGCAGCTCCAGCACCGGTCCGAGCAGCCCGTGGAGCCCCGCGTACGGCAGGTCGCGCTCGGACGCGTAGGCCGTCGTGCGCAGCACGCGCATCCCGGCGGCCGCCGCGCGCTCGCACGCCCACTCCAGCAGCGCCGTCTTGCCGATCCCCGGCTCGCCGACGACCAGCACGCTCGAGGATCGCCCCTGCCGCGCGGCCGTCAGGCGCGCGTCGATCTCCGCAAGCTCACCGTCCCGTCCGTGCAGCACGGACGATTACGGTACCGGCCCGTCTCGCTATCCGCTACTCGCTCTGCAGGCGGCTGCGCAGGCGCAGCACGGCCTTGGTGTGGAGCTGCGACACGCGCGACTCCGTCACCCCGAGGACCTCGCCGATCTCGCGGAGCGTGAGGTTCTCGTAGTAGTAGAGCGCCACGACGAGCTTCTCGCGCTCGGGAAGGCGCGCGATGGCGTCCGCCACGCGGTCCTTCATGTCGGTGGCGTCCATCAGCTGCGCCGGGTCGGGCGCGTCCGGATCCTGGATCGTGTCCAGCAGCGACACCTGGTCGCCGCTCGAGTCCGAGACCGTCCACAGCTCGTCCAGCGCGGCGACCGTCGAGTTCGAGATCTGGAGGAGCGCCTCCTGGAACTCGTCCACGGTCATCTCGAGCTCGAGCGCCATCTCCTCGTCGCTCGGCGCCCGCTGCAGCTTGTGCTCGAGCTTCGAGTTCGCCTTCTCGATCTCCCGCGCACGGGAGCGCACGGAGCGCGGCACCCAGTCCAGGGAGCGCAGCTCGTCGATGATCGCGCCCTTGATGCGGGTGATCGCGTACGTCTCGAACTTGATGTCGCGTTCGGGCTCGAAGCGGCCGATCGCGCTGATCAGGCCGACGAGGCCGTACGAGATCAGGTCGGCCTCCTCCACGTGCGCGGGGAGGCCGGACGCCATGCGACCCGCGACGTACTTCACCAGCGGCGAGTACGCGACGACCAGTCGCTCGCGCGCCTTGTCGTCACCGGTGCTCTTGTACCGGCGCCACAGGTCGCGGAGCTCGATTGCCTTGACGTTGGTCTCCAAGGTGGAAGATCCTCGCTCAAGCCCGCGGGTGGCTACGCGCGTACGCCGACTTGAGTCGCGCGGAGTCTACTCGGGTGTAGATCTGGGTCGTTGACACGGAGGAATGGCCTAGGAGCTCTTGGATAGCCCGTAAGTCGGCACCGCCCTCCAGAAGATGAGTCGCGAAGCTGTGACGCAGGGCGTGCGGGGAGATCCCGCCCTGGATCGAAGCTTGGCGTTCCCACGTCCGGAGACGCCGTCTGACGTCGGAGGTCGAGAGCCTTCGGCCAGACTTTGACAGGAAAAGCGATGGTTGGTTATCACCGTTCGCCAAGGCGGGCCGCGCGCGGTCCAGATATCGGGCCACGGCGGCAAGCGCCGTCTCGCCGATCGGGACGTACCGCGTCTTGGCGCCTTTCCCCTCGACGCGCAGCTCCTCCTCCTCGAACGAGACCGACGCGACGTCGAGGTCGACGAGCTCCTCGGCCCGCAGCCCGCACCCGTAGGCGACCTCGAAGAGCGCCCGGTCGCGGATCTCGAGCGGGGTGCTCGTCGGGATGCGGTCGAGCAGCGCGGAGACGTCCTCGGGCTTGAGCGCCCGCGGGAGCTTGCCCGGCTTCTTGGGCGACGGGATGAGGTCGGCGGGGTTCTGACCGATGAAGCCGTGCTCGCGCATCACCCGGAAGAACGCGCGGATCGCCGCAAGCTTGCGGGAGACCGTCGTCGCCGCCGGCCGGTTCGAGCGCTGGCCGAGCCCCTGGACGTAGCGCCGGAGCGCCCGGACGTCGAGATCCGCAGGCTTCATCGCGTGTCCGGTCGCCCAGGTCGCGAGTTGTGTGAGATCCGACGCATAAGCCTTCCGCGTCTTCTCCGCGGCGCCCCGCCGGCGCAGATCGGCGTCGAACAGCCGCAGCGCGTCGCCCCAGCCGAGCGGCTGGTCCTCGCTAGCGTGAGCGCTCATGGCGGTCTTCTTCATCGACACCTCGTCCGGGCACGTGGCCACCCATCGTCAGCTCGTCGAGTCCGGGATCTCGAACGGCGTCGACCCGCCGCCGCGCCCCTGGCACAAGATCCAGGGCACGAACGACGCGACGACCCTCTGGTACGCGGTGCTGCGGCGGAAGGAGCGCGGGGTGTTCATCGGCGCCCTCGTCCTTCGTCACAGCGACCACTACACCTCCCTGATCGATCGCGGCTGGGAGGAGGTGGCGCCCGAGGAGGTGACCCCGCCCGGGGCCGAGCCGTCCACGCCGGCGCCGTCGCCGTGGTCGGAGGGGTACCAGGGCTGAGCCACCGCGCCGGCTACGCGATGTAGACCGGCGCGCCCACCGGCACCCGGTCGTAGAGCTCGATCACGTCCTCCACGAGCATGCGGATGCAGCCGTGGGAGGCGTTCGTCCCGATCGAGCCGCGCGCGTCGGTGCCGTGGATGCCCGCGCCGTTGTAGATCCCCATCCACCGCGCCTTGAGCGGGTTCTCGGGCACGCCGCCGGGGACGACCGTGCCGGCCTTGTCGCCCGCCCAGGCCGAGTTCGGCACGTTCCACGCCGGGTTCACGGCCTTGTTCTGGATCGTGTACCTGCCGGCGGGCGTCTCCAGCCCGACCTGGCCGACCGCGATCCCGTACGTCTTGACGAGCTTCAGCTTCTTGTAGAGGCGCAGCTTGTAGCCGCCGCGGTCGACAGCGAGGATCGTGTCGTACCGGCCGCGGAGCTTGGCCGTGGTGAGCTTCGGCTTCGTCCGGCGCAGCTTCGCGCGAACGACGCGCGCGTCGCGCACCGGCTCCACCAGCGCGCTGACCACGTCGCCGCGGAGCGTGTCGGCGCGGAGCTTGAGGCCGGTGCGGCTGGAGACCGTCCGGATCCCGGTGCCGGCCATCTCGACCCGCGCATCGCGCGCCTGCTGGTCGACGCGGTCGCGCACCCGCTTGACGAGCGCGTTGACCGCGTCGTCGCTGTAGGAGATGTCGGGCTCGAGGTCGGCGTCGACGTCCCCGCCGGTCAGCCCGCGCACGGTCCGGCTCACCACGTTGCCGTCGCGGCTGCGGGCGATCGCCTGGTCGACGAGCGTGTCGACGTCGACCCGCACCTCCGCGCGCTCGGCGGTCAGCGTGAACTCGCGGCCGCGCGCCTTGACGATCACGTCGGCCTGGAGCGGGTCGACGACCCGCTCCTGCAGCCGCTGCCGCGCGGCGGCGCGGTCGAGCCCGCCGACGCTCACGCCCGCGACCGTCACGCCCTCGGCGATCGTGTCCTCGTGCGCGCTGTCGTAGGCGTAGACGCCGCCCGCGCAGGCGATGAGCAGCGCGAGCGCGCCCGCGACCGAGATGAAGAGCTTGGACCTCACACGTTCCCCCTGCAACGAACCCTAATCGGAGGGCCGCCGCGGTGCAACGCGGTGCCGCCTAGGAACGCGCCGACTCGGCCTCGATCTCCGGCGGCGCCTGCCCGCGCTCGGGCGGCGCGGTGTTCTGCAGCCGCTTGGCCGGTGCGGCGGTCCGCACGCTCGGGCTGTAGCGCAGGAACTCCTCGACCTCGCGCTCGTACCGGTACGTGTCCCCGGTCCCGGCGCCCTGGGCGATCGGCGCGACGCGCAGCACCTGGCTGAACCGCTGGAACGTCTCGCGCGACGTGAACCGGAAGCGGTAGCCCGTCGCCTTCAGCCGCCGGTTGTCGAGGCCACGGCCGTACCGCAGCAGCGCCAGCAGCTCGTCCGGGATCTCGATCCCCACGCGCTTGAGCTGCGAGGCGACCAGGCCCGTCCCCCACGGCGGCAGGATCGGCGCGGCGGGCTTGCCGAGCAGGTCGAGCACCTCGCCGAGCGAGAGCACGCCGTCGGCGGCGCCGTTGAAGACGCCCTCCAGGTCGTTCTGCACGGCGTGGGCGAGGATCCCGACGAGGTCGTCCTCGTGGAGCACCTGCACGCGCGGGTCGAACCCGAGGATCGTCGGCACCACCGGCAGCGACAGGACGCGCGTGAGCGACGTGTTCATCCCCGCGCCGAGCACGCTGGCGAAGCGGAAGACCGAGACCTTCACCTTGTCCTGGCTGTGGGCGAAGTCCTGGATCGCCTCCTCCGCCTCGACGATGTCGCGCTCGATCCGCGTGCGCGGCGGGTGCGGGCGCTGCATCCCCTCGGTGAAGAACGCGGGGTCGTCCTGCTCGGCGCCGTAGAAGTTCGCGCTGGACTTGACGATCAGGCGGCGGACGCACGAGTTGTCGCCGCTGCATGCCGCGAGGATGTTCATCGTCCCGATGACGTTGTTCTCGTGGGCGCGCTTGGGCGTCGTGACGGTGGAGTCGACGACGAGCCGCGTGTCGACCACGGTGTCGATCTCCGCCGCCTGCACGATCCGCCGGATCAGGCTGTGGGCGTCGGCGACCTGGACGAACTCGGTCCGCTCCAGCGCCACCTTCGGCGGCCGGCGGTCGATCCCGATGATCGTGTCGACGTCGGGGTCCTGCTCGAGGCTCTGGGCCAGGCGGCCGCCCCAGTAGGTGGAGAGGCCGGTGATGAGGACGCGCTTGCCCATGCCGTCTCCTAGAACCAGACGCTCTCGCGCTTGCCGACCATGTCGAACAGCTCCTCCTGGATCCGTGCGCGGATCTCCTGCGACACCGTCTGCACGAGGCCGCGGTCCTCCCACGGGGCGTCGCCCATGTCGTCGGTGCGGATCGGCTCCATGAAGCGGATGCGGAACTTCGCCGGCAGGTAGACGAGCGGACTGATCGGGGCGTAGATGAGGCCGGTCGCCTTCGCCAGCAGCGGCAGGTGGGCGAACACCGGCTGCGCCTCCTCGGCGCCGACGACGGCGATCGGGACGATCGGGACCTTGGCCTTCATGGCGGCTCTCACGAACCCGCCGCGGCCGAACCTGCGGAGCCGGTACCGGTCCTTGTAGAGCTTCTCGGTCCCCTTCGCCCCCTCGGGGAAGACGAGCACGAGCTGCTCCTCGTCGTGCAGCAGCCGGTGGACGTTCGCGGGGTGCGCGGGGACGCCGCCGAGCTTGGGCAGCAGCATGCTCATCCCGGGATAGCCCTTGAAGAAGTGCTCCATCGTCAGATGCAGCGGGCGCGGGTGGGCGTGCTCCTCCTTGATCGCCTTGGCGATCATCGGCGCGTCGGGCGGGAGCGCGCCGGCGTGGTTGGAGACGAGCAGCGCTCCCCCCTGGGACGGCACGTGCTCGATCCCCTCCACCTCGCAGCGGAACCACAGGTGGTAGAGGAAGTCGTAGATCGTCCGGTCGAAGAGCCCCTCGACGCGTTCGGAGCGGCCCCAGTCCGTGATGCGGCGCTCCGGCTCGATGGCTGGCAGGAGGTCGCGGCGCGGCTCGATCTCGGTCGTCACCGCAGGAACGGTTGCAGCTTCCGCTCCAGCTCGGGCCAGTCGTCGGCCGCGACGACGTCCTCCTCCTCGATCAGATCCCGGTTCCACGGGTGCGCGATCGTCGCCCCGACGATGCCCACCTGCAGCGCGTTCGTCAGGTTGACGGGGCTGTCGTCGATGAGGACGTCGATCCCCAGCTCCTTGGCGCGGGCGATCTTGTCGTAGGAGCAGTGCAGGTCGTCGAACGGGATCTCGTGCGCGTGGAGCCACTTCGCCGTGCAGTCGTGGGCGGTCGTCGCGCGGTGGCTCGTGATGTGGATCCAGTGGCCCTGCTCGTGCCAGCGGCGGACGACGTCGGCGGCGCCCGCGTACGGCTCGGCCTTCAGGACGACGTCCTCGGAGTGCGTCTCGGCGATGCACACCTTGAGCTGCTCGGGACGGAGCTGGTCGATCTCCCACGTGACCTGCTGGTCGTACGGGAGCTCCACGCCGAAGCGCCGGCGGGCGGCCTTCGCGAGGTCGTCCCAGTAGTGGTGGAGCGTGGAGTCGATGTCGATGGCGATCTTCATTGGTACAAACCCAGGGGTGATGGTACGAGCGGAGTGGACGGAGACCGACTGGTCGACGCACCAGAAGTGGGTGTGGGTCGAGGGTCGCCCGGCGAACGTGATCGAGCTGGGCGAGGGGCCGCCGTTGGTGTTCGTCCACGGGCTCTCGGGGTCGTGGCAGAACTGGCTGGAGCAGCTGCCGGTCTTCGCGCGGACGCACCGGGTCATCGCGATGGACCTGCCGGGGTTCGGCGAGTCGCCGATGCCGCGCGAGAAGATCACGATCTCCGGCTACGGCCGCTGGCTCGACGCGCTCCTCGACGCCCTCTCCATCCAGGGAGCCACCATCGTGGGGAACTCCATGGGCGGCTTCATCGCCGCGGAGACCGCGATCAAGTTCCCCCACCGCGTCGAACGCATGGTCCTCGTATCCGCCGCCGGCCTGACGATCGAGCACCAGCGCGACGACCGGATCCTCCGGTTCCTGGAGGTCACCGAGAACCTCGCCCAGTTCTCGATGCAGCACCTCATGGCGCGCTCGTCGGCGCTGGTTCGCCGCCCCCGCTCACGCCGCGCGATGCTCAAGATCGTCGCCAAGGACGCCTCCAAGCTCGACCCGCGCCTCGCCGCCGAGCAGATCAAGGGCACCGGCAAGCCCGGCTTCGTCCCCGCCCTGGACGCGCTCACCTCGTACCCGATCCGCGACCGCCTCTCGGACATCAAGTGCCCGACGCTGATCGTCTGGGGCGAGGACGACTTCCTCGTCCCGGTCAAGGACGCCTACGAGTTCGACAGGCTCATCCCGAACTCGCGCCTGATCGTGTGGGAGGACACGGGCCACGTCTCCATGCTCGAGCGCCCCGACGACTTCAACCGCGAGCTCACCGACTTCCTCGCCGACCAGCCCGACACCGAGCACGACCGCGTCGCCGCCGCGACCGCCCAGCAAGCCCCCGAACCCGCCTCCGTCGAAGCGGAGAACGTCTAGCCCGCCCGCCGGCGCGCGGCTCCGCCGGCCGCGCGCCCTGACGGCCGCTCCCCGGCCTACGCCTCCGGCGCGATCACCGGCCCGACCTCCGGGTCCGCGGTCGCGCGGCCCGGGTGCCGGGGCGCGGCCGGGTTCGTGACCGCGCCCTGCGACGCGCTCGAGACGAGCGCCGCGTACTTGGCGAGCACGCCGGTCGTGTCGGGGTTCGGCGGCACCTCGTACGCCGCGACGCGCTCGGCGATCTCCTCGTCGGTGAGGTCGACGTCCATCCGCCGGTGCTCGACGTCGATCGTCACGACGTCGCCCGTCCGCACCGCGGCGATCGGTCCGCCCTTGACCGCCTCCGGCGCGACGTGGCCGGCCATGAAGCCGCGGGTCGCGCCGCTGAACCGGCCGTCCGTCAGCAGCGCCACGTGCTCGCCCAGCCCGGCGCCGTTGATCGCGGCGGTGACGGCGAGCATCTCCCGCATGCCGGGGCCGCCGACCGGCCCCTCGTTGCGGATCACGACCACGTCGCCCTTCTCGATCCTGCCGTCGAGGAGCGCGGCCATCGCCGCCTCCTCCCCGTCGAACACGCGCGCCGGCCCCTGGTGGTAGCGCCGCTCGTGGCCGGAGAGCTTCACGACGCACCCCTCGGGCGAGAGGTTCCCGCGCAGGATCGCCAGGCCGCCGGTCGCCTTGATCGGGTCGTCGAGCGGGCGGACGACCTCCTGACCGGGCGTCTCGGTCGCCTCCTTGGCGTGCTCACCGATGGTGCGGCCGTCGACGGTGATCGCGTCCTCGTGCAGGTGGCCGCCCTCCTGCAGCCGCTTGACCACGAGCGGCACGCCGCCCGCGTCGTACAGGTCGGGCGCGAGGAACCGGCCGCCGGGCTTGAGGTCGCACGTCGTCGGCGTCCTGGTGCTGATGCGGTCGAAGTCGTCGATGGAGAGGTCGACGCCCGCCTCCCGCGCGACGGCGAGGAGGTGGAGCACGGCGTTGGTCGAGCCGCCGCTCGTCGCCACCGCCGCGATCGCGTTCTCCAGCGACTGCGTGGTGATGATGTCGCTCGGCCGGAGCCCCCGCTTGAGGATGTCGACGGCGAGCTTGCCGGTGTCGACGCCGACCTGCGCCTTCCGGCCGTCCTCCGCGGGAACCATCGAGGAGCCCATCGGCGAGATGCCGAGCACCTCGAACGCCATCGCCATCGTGTTCGCGGTGTACTGGCCGCCGCACGCGCCGGCGCCAGGGCTGGCGACGGTCTCGATCTCGGCGAGGTCCGCGTCGCTCATCGCGCCGACGGCGTGCTTGCCGACCGCCTCGAACACCTCCATGATCGAGACGTCCTCGCCCCGGAAGCTGCCCTTGTGGATCGAGCCGGAGTAGAGCATCACGCCGGGGATGTCGAGCCGCGCGAGGGCCATGACGGTGCCGGGGATCGTCTTGTCGCAGCCGCTGATGACGACGAGGCCGTCGAAGAGGTGACCGCGCGCGACCAGCTCGATCGAGTCGGCGATGAGGTCCCGGCTGACCAGGCTCGTCTTCATGCCGGAGGTGCCCATCGTGACGCCGTCGGAGATCGCGATGGTGTTGAGCTCCATCGGCGTCCCGCCGGCCTCGCGGATCCCCTCCTTCACCTTCGCGGCGAGCGCGCGGTGGGTGAAGTTGCACGGCATCGTCTCGATCCAGCAGTGCGCGACACCGATGATCGGCTTGCTCAGGGCCTCGGCGTCGAAGCCGATGCCATGCAGGTAGGCGCGCGCAGCGGCGCGGGCAGGCCCCTCGGTCAGGGCGCGGGAGCGGTGCTTGACGTCGAACTCGGCCACGGGCGACCGACTACCCCGGACGCCGCCTCCGCACCGCACCAACCTCGACGGCCTGCCTCACGCGCAGCACCTCGCGCGGCGGTCGGTGCGTCTAGCGCCCGCCGCGCCCGCGCCGCGTCACCGCGTTCGGGACGCGGTCGGCGAGCCGGCTGAGCGGATCGAGCGCCCCACCGAGCCCGTCGATGACCTCCTGCAGGCTCCCGATCTGGCCGCCCAGCTGCTCGAGCGCGGGCTGGAGTGTCCGCAGGTTCCCGACCGCCTGCTCCACGAGCCCTTCGACCGCCTCCACCCGCGCGGGCAGCTGCGGCAGCGCCGACGCGGCCTCGATCAGCGGCGGCAGGTGCTCGGTGACCGTCGCCAGCTGCGCCACCGCGTCCGCGACCCGCGCGATCTCGTTGAGGCTCTCGTCCAGCGCCCCGAGCTGCCGCAGGCTCACGTCCAGCGCCGCCAGCCGGTCCAGCGCCGACGAGAGGTCGGCCAGCTGGTCGAGCGGCCCGTCCTCCTCCGCGAGCCGGTCCAGGCTCTCGCGGATCCCGACGAGCGACTCGAGGTTCGGCAGGTACTGCAGGTACTCGTCGACCGCCGTCGCCACGGGCTCGACCCGGCGCCGCAGCTCGACCAGCTCGTACAGCGACCGGTTCAGCCGCTGCAGCTCGGTCAGGACGGCGAACGGGAACGCGAACGAGCGGAGCGCCAGCCCGGCGAGGCCCCGCGGGACCTGCGACAGCTCGGGAAGCTGACCCATCGAGGTCAGGCCGGAAGGCTTCCGGCGCTGCGGCGCGCGTCGTCGCCGCCGAGCCGCTGACGCTCCCAGCGGCTGAGCCGCCAGAGGTCGCGACGAACCTGCTTCGGGTCGACCTGGCGACCGGGCAGGTGCATGTTCGCGCTGTTGATCAGCCGGCGTTCGTCGCCGGTCAGCGCCATCCACTTCGCGAGCACGTCGTCCGAGTCCGGCAGCCGCGTCGTGCCGTACGGCCGCTCCTCGTCGGGGAACTCGACGCAGTACTCGTTGAGCAGCACGCCGGTCTGCGGCAGGTAGGCCACCACCGGCTTGTGCGGGTAGACGAGGTAGGCGTACTCGACGCCCTGCGACCGCTGGCCCCACACGCGGATGAAGCCGAGGTCGCGGTACATCGCCCACTCCTCCTCGTTGACGCACGACCGCAGAAGCGTCCGCGCCTTCTGCTCGGCGCGCAGGTCGCGGCCCGGATCGTGGTCGAAGGTCGGGACGATCGCCCGGCGCGCCTTGTGGCGGCGCCACGCCTCGCCGATGCGCGGCATCGACGCCTCCCACAGGAGCACGACGACGACGATCGTGGTGACGCTGAGTGCCAGGACCATGGGTTGGTTCTCGACCCCGGACCGGTCGCTCAGCCGCCGGCCGCGCGCGGGAAGAAGATCACGCGGTCCGCGTCGCGGGGGATCTCGTCGAAGGCCTTGACCATCTGCGCCTGGCGACGCCCGGCCGGCCCGGTGAGCGGCACAGCCGCCCACATGCCCTGATCGAGCTGGTGGCGGAACGCCTCGACCAGCTCGCGCTCCTCCTCGGTGACCTCGGGATCGCCCTCGGCGATCAGCACCTCGCCGTGGCCCGGCTTCATGCGGAGGAACTTCACACCGCGATTATGGCAAAGCGACGGCACCCCTTGGGCGGTAGTCCGGGCACGGCGCACCATCGCTAGCCCTCGCGGCTCAGCCCGAAGACGTCGACCGGCCCGGGGCCCTCCCCCAGCTGCCGCAGCCCGTCGCGCACCGCGGCGCTCGCCGTGGCCTTCGCGGCCCGCGCCGCGCTGACCACGTCGTCGCCGAGCGCCAGGCGCGCGGCGAGGGTGCTCGAGTGGGTGCAGCCGGAGCCGTGCGCCGCCCCGTCCGGGTACCGCTCGCCGGGGATCTCCGTCAGCGACGTGCCGTCGAAGACGAGGTCGGTCACCTCGTCGCGGTGGCCGCCGGTCAGCACCGCGAAGCGCGGTCCGAGATCGTGCAGCGCGCGGACGAGGTGCGACGCGTCGAGCTGCGCCGGCGCCCCGGTGAGGGTCCGCGCCTCCGGCACGTTCGGGGTGATGACCGTCGAGCGCGGGATCAGCTCCGTCGCCAGCGCCGACTGCGCCTCCTCGGCCAGCAGCCGCGCGCCGGACTCGGCCACCATCACCGGGTCGACCACCACGGGCGTCCCCTCCGGCAGCTCGTCGAGCACCGCCGCGACCGCGCGGATCGTGGCGGCATCGCCGAGCATGCCGATCTTCACCGCGTCGACGCCCAGGTCCGTCGCCACCGCCCGCACCTGCGCCTGGATGACGCCGGCCGGGACGGGATGGACGTCCGTGACGCCGACCGTGTTCTGGACGGTGATGGCGGTGATCGCGGTGGTGCCGTGCACGCCGGCACGCGCGAACGCCTTCAGGTCGGCCTGGATCCCGGCGCCGCCGCCCGAGTCCGAGCCGGCGATCGAGAGCACCACGGGAACGCGTCGATCGGGCATGGGCCGAGCAAGGTAGCGAGCGGTCCCCACGGGGTCAGAAGGCCGCCTCGAGATGGGCCAGGCCGGCGAAGGTGCCGTCCCGGTCGAACCGGACACCGATCGCGTCGAAGCGGACGCGCCGGCGCCGCGGGCGGTCGCGGACCTCGGCGAGGTACGCGCTGCCCATCCGGCGCACCTGCGCCTGCTTGCGGGAGTGGAGGCTGTCCCAGGGCGAGCCGTCGCCGCGCCGGGTCTTGACCTCGACGATGACGAGCGTCGAGGCGTCGGCGGCGATCAGGTCGATCTCGCCGTAGCGGGTGCGGTGGTTGCGCGCGACGACCTCGTAGCCGAGCCGCTCGAGGTGCTCGGCGGCGAGCTGCTCTCCGTAGCGGCCGAGGATGTGGCGGGGATCGTTCGACATCGCCGCGCAGCCTGGCCGACCTCGTGTCACGGAACAGCACATCTTCGCAACGAATCTGCGCAAGAACACGCGCGTCTTCGCGCAGTCGCCCGGCCTCCGCAGTTCCGGCGCAGAGCCTCCGCTCTTTTGTTGCAGAGCGGTGCTGATCCGGCACACGTTCGTGCTTAGCGTCGCCGCCCATGCTCGCTCGTGTCACCACCTTCGCCATCGACGGCATCGAATCGCGCCGGGTCACCGTCGAGGTCGACATCCGCCAGGGGCTCCCCGCCTTCAACGTCGTCGGCCTCGGCGACAAGGCCGTCCGAGAGGCGCGCGAGCGCGTCCGGGCGGCGATCCTCAACTCCGGCTTCGCGTTCCCGCAGGCGCGGATCACCGCGAACCTCGCCCCCGCGTACCTGCGCAAGGCGGGCCCCGGTTTCGACCTCGCCATCGCGGTCGGCGTCCTCGCGGCCGCGGGCGCCATCCCGCCCGAGGCGCTGACTCGCTGGGCCGTCTTCGGCGAGCTGTCGCTCGGCGGCCAGCTCCGGCCGTGCGGCGGGACGCTCGCGGTCGCCGAGGGCGCCGCCCAGTGCGGCATCCCGGGGCTCGTCGTGCCGGAGGAGCGTGGTCCTGAGGCGGCGCTCGTCTCCGGCGTCGACGTCGCGGCCGCCGACTCGCTCTCCGCCGTCGTGCGCCTGCTCGCGCAGGGCGAGCACCCACCGCCGGTCGACCCGCCTCCGGGACCGCAGGCGGGCGCCGCCGAGACGGACGTCGACCTGGCCGACGTTCGCGGCCAGGAGCACGTCACGAACGGGCTGATCATCGCCGCGGCCGGCGGCCACAACCTGCTCATGTCCGGCTCACCCGGCACCGGCAAGACCATGCTGGCGCGGCGGCTGCCGACGATCCTGCCGCCGCTCGAGCACGAGGAGGCGCTCGAGGTGACGCGCATCCACAGCGTCGCGGGGCTGACGCCGCCGTCCGGACTGGTCGCCTTCCGTCCGTTCCGCGCGCCGCACCACACGATCTCCGCGCCAGGGCTCGTCGGCGGCGGCACCGTCCCCGTGCCCGGCGAGGCGAGCCTCGCGCACCTGGGCGTGCTCTTCCTCGACGAGCTGTCCGAGTTCTCGCGGGGCGCGCTCGAAGCGCTCCGCCAGCCGCTGGAGGACGGCCGGGTGGCGATCGTGCGCAGCCAGCGCACCGCGGTCTACCCGACGCGGTTCATGCTCGTCGCGGCCACGAACCCGTGCCCGTGCGGGTACGCCGGCGACGACCACCGCCGCTGCGCCTGCACCGCCGCCGACCACGCCAAGCACCGGCGCAAGCTGAGCGGTCCGCTCCTGGACCGCATCGACGTCCTGCTCGACGTGCGGCGGCCGAGCGCCGCGGAGCTCGCGGGCGCGGGCACCTCGACGTCGTCGCAGGAGGCGCGCGAGCGAGTCATCGCCGCGCGCGAGCGGCAGCTGCACCGCGCCGGCCGGTGCAACGGCCACCTCACCGGCACGGAGATCCGGCACTTCGCGGCGCCCGACGACCGCGGGGCGCGGATGCTCCGCCGCGCGTACGAGGACGGGCACATCAGCGCTCGCGGCCACCACCGGGTGCTCCGCGTCGCCCGCACGGTCGCCGATCTCGCGGGCCGCGACGACGTCCTGGGGCAGGACGTCGCGCTCGCGCTGAGCCTGCGACACGACCACGCCGTCGGACGGGAGGCGGCATGACGTTCGGCGGCGCCGCGTGCGACGCCTGCCTGCGGCGGGCCTGGCTGCTCGGGCGGCTGTCCGGCCACATCGAGATCGCCCGGCGCGCCCACGCGGTGCTCCCCGAGCTGCTCGCCCTCCCGAGCAGCCGGCTCCTCGCCGCCGTCGGCGGGACGTACCGCGAGGAGATCGAGGCGCAGCTCGCGCGCGTCGACATCGAGGAGCAGCGGCGCAAGGCGATCACGGCCGGGCTGGCGGTCACGTGCCGTCACGACGAGGCCTATCCCCCGCAGCTGCGCGACGCCGGCGACGCGCCGGCCGCGCTGTACGTGGCCGGGCGGCTGGAGGCGCTGCCGCAGATCGCCGACCCCGATCAGCGCACCATCGCGATCGTCGGTGCCCGCCGCGCGTCGCGTGAAGGGCTGGAGGTCGCGCGGGCGCTCGGGCGCGATCTCGCCCTGGCCGGGGTCCCGGTGATCAGCGGGATGGCGCTGGGCGTCGACGCCGCGGCGCAACGCGGTGCGCTCGACGGCGGCGGGCTCAGCGTCGCGGTGCTCGGTGGCGGCGCGGACGTCGCGTACCCGCCGAGCAAGGCGCGGCTCCACGACGCGCTGCTGGAGCGCGGCCTCGTGGTGTCGGAGCTGCCGCCCGGGACGAGCCCGCGCCGGTGGACGTTCCCCGCACGCAACCGCGTGATCGCCGCTCTCGCGGACCTCACCGTCGTGGTGGAGGCGGCCGAGCGGTCGGGGTCGCTGATCACGGCCGACCTGGCGCTGCGGCTCGGGCGGGACGTCGCGGCGGTGCCGGGGTCGGTCGTCTCGCCGCAGACGGCGGGATCGAACGCCCTGCTGCGCGACGGCGCGACGCTCGTGCGTGGGGTCGACGACGTCCTCGACGCGCTCTACGGTGCCGGGGCCGCTCCGTCGGTCCCACGCGGGGCCGGCGAGACGCTGGAGCCGCAGCTCGTCGAGATGCTCGACGTGATCCGGTCCGGCCACACGACCATCGAGGCGCTCGCCACGGCGACGGGCGACGACGTCTCAACGGTGCTCATCGGGCTGACCGAACTGGAGCTGCGCGGGCTCGTACAGCGCGAGCCCGGCGGCCGGTACGCGGTGCGCCTGTGAGCGGGCAGGGTCGCGTGGCCGGCGCGCTAGGGCTCGAGCTGCCGGTACGCCGCGGACTGGAAGCTCATGCGGTGCAGCGGCGAGACGCCGTTGCGGCGGATCGCGTCGCGGTGCTCGGGCGTGGAGTACCCGACGTGCGTGGCGAAGTCCCAGCCGGGATGGAGCTCGTCGGCGCGGTGCATGTAGCGGTCGCGCGTGACCTTCGCGACGATCGAGGCGGCGGCGATCGCCGCGCTCTTCGTGTCGCCGTCGACGACCGCGCGACACGGCCACAGGAAGTCCTTGCCGAGCGGGAAGCCGTCGGAGAGGCACATGGTGCCCGGCCGGGCGACGCGGGAGAGCGCGTCGCGCAGCGCGGCGAGGTTGGTGCGGTGCAGCCCGCGTGCGTCGATGCCGCGGGGACAGCGCGAGACGACGCTGACCTTCGTGGCGATCCGCAGGACGACCGGGTAGAGCTCCTCGCGCCCCTCGGGGGTGTGCTGCTTGGAGTCGTTGAGCTTGCCCAGCGCGCGGACGTCCCGCGGCGTGAGCTGCTCGAGGTCGAAGAGGACCGCGGCCGCGACGAGCGGGCCGGCGAGGCAGCCGCGGCCGGCCTCGTCGGCGCCGGCCACGAAGCGGTGGCCGAGCTTGCGGTCGTGGTTGAAGAGCTTGCGTCCCGTCGATCGCTAGGTGCCCTTGCCGGGGCTGGGGCGCTTCGGGCGCGACGCCGGCTCCGGGGCGCCCGCGGGCGGAGGAGGAACGGTTGCTGCCACGTCGCTGCTCATGATGCCGCACCGGGCGGCTGCCACCAGGGGCGTGCCCGCAAGGAGCGAACGAAAGGGCCGCGGTGCGGCTACAAGAGGCCGATCTTGTTCGGCGGCCAGTACGTCGCGAACGCGCCGCCGATGAACCAGTCGCGCGGGACGGGGCCCCAGAAGCGGCTGTCGTCCGACTGACCCCGGTTGTCGCCCATCATGAACCAGTGGTCCTTGGGGATCGTGATCTCCCCCGGGAAGTCGCAGCTGGTCCCGCCGCCGCACGGGGCGATGTACGGCTCATCGAGCGGCTTGCCGTTGCGGATGACGCGGCCGTTGCGGATCCGCAGCCGGTCACCGGGACCGGCCACCACCCGCTTGATGAAGTTCACGTCGGCCTTCGTGCCGGTCGGCTTCGGGCAGATCTCCGTCTCGGAGATCTGCACGCCGCACTGCGGCCCGGAGGTGTTGGTGGCGCCGGACGGTGGATGGAACACCATCACCTCGCCGACCTCCGGGTCGCTGAAGTTGTTCCCGATGCGGTTGACGAGCACCCGCTGGTCGACGGACAGGGTGGGCACCATCGACTCGCTCGGGATGCGGTACGGCTTGACCAAGAAGGCCTGGATGCCGAGCGCCAGCCCAAGGGCGACGGCAACGATCACGAAGAGCTCCACGATGGAGCCCCCCGTGGACTTCTTCTTGGTCGTCGACAACTCCCTAGGACTTGTCGGCGTCGGCAGCCGGCGCGTCGGCCGGAGCCTCGCCCGCGGAAGCACCCTCGGCGCCCTCGGGGGCGTCGGTGGGAGCGTCGACGGCGGTGGCCTCGCCCTGCGGCTCGGCGACGGCGCCATCGGCGTCGGTCGCCTCCGGAGCGGCGGCGGCCTCCGCCTCGAGCTGGGCGGCGGGGTCGTTCAGCAGGCCGGGCTCCACCGTCTCCTCCGGGCCGACGTAGCGGCGCTCGCGGACGCGAGCGGCCTTGCCGACGCGGTCGCGGAGGTAGTACAGCTTCGCGCGACGGACGTCACCGCGGGCAGCGACCTCGATCTTCTCGATCTTGGGCGAGTGGACCGGGAACGTGCGCTCGACGCCGACGCCGAACGACTGCTTGCGGACGGTGAAGGTCTCACGCGCGCCGTGACCCTGGCGCTTGATGACGACACCCTCGAAGACCTGCGTACGGCGCCGGCTGCCTTCGATGACCTGGAAGTGGACGCGCACGCGGTCGCCGGCCTGGAAGCGCGGGACGCGACGGAGCTGTGCGCTCTCGAGTTGTTCGATGACACCGGGCATAACGGATCAGCAGGGTAGCGAACGGCGCGACGGCGACCGAGAACTCCGGTGCGCTCTGGCGCGGCGGCGGAGCCGCCGGTGCGGCTGCGTCAGCTGCCGGAGCCGCGCTCGGCGGAGCGGGCGCGGCGCCAGGAGTGGATCTCGGCGTGGTGGCCGGAGAGCAGCACGTCCGGGACCTTCCAGCCGCGGTACTCGGCCGGGCGGGTGTAGTGCGGGTACTCGGGGTTGCCGCCGAGCGCCGCGGAGAACGACTCCTCCACCGCCGACTCCTCGTGGCCGAGCGAGCCCGGGAGCTTGCGCAGCACCGCGTCGGCGGCGACCATCGCCGCGAGCTCGCCGCCCGCGAGCACGTAGCGGCCGATCGACATCACGTCCGAGCAGAAGTGCTGGACGATGCGCTCGTCGAAGCCCTCGTAGCGGCCGCAGAGCAGCGTGATCGCCGGCTCCGCCGCCAGCTCGTCCACCCACGCGTCGTCGAGCTGCCGGCCACCCGGCGTCAGCGCGATCACGCGCCGCTGGGTCTTCAGCTCGACCGGGTCGGTGTCGTAGAAGGCCTGGAGCGCCTGGTCCATGACGTCGACGCGCAGGACCATCCCCGCGCCGCCGCCGAACGGGGTGTCGTCGACCACCCGGCCCGAGAGCGTCGTGTGGTCGCGCGGGTTGAGCGTCCGCAGCTCGTGGCCGGCGGCCTCCGCGTTGCGCACGTGGCGCTGCTCGCGGAACCACCCGAACCACTCCGGGAAGAGCGTCACGACATCAAGCTGCACCGAGGAACTCCCCGTTGACGGTGATCCGCTTCGAAGCGACGTCGACCTCGACGATGCAGTCGCGCACGAGCGGGACGAGCGTGCCGTCGTCGAGCTCGAGCAGCTCGCACGACGGGTACGCGAGCAGGCGCTGGACCGTGCCCAGGGCGGCGGAGGCGGTGGTGACCACGGCGCAGCCCTCGAGATCCTCGGCGGCGTACTCGTCGGCCTCCAGCGGCGGCTTCTCGGCGCCGACGACGATCAGCTCGCGGCCGCGCAGCGCCTCGGCGGCGGTGCGGTCGGAGGCCGTGGAGAGCTTCACGATCGGCGCGGCGTCGGTCCCCTTGACGGAGACGACCTCGCCGAGATCCTGGATCGGCGCGCCAGGCACCAGGAGGCCCGGCAGCGCGTCGATGACGTGGAAGAACCCGTCGAGACCGTGCGCGCGACCGACGCGGCCGGCGCGCATCAGCGGAGCCTCCGGCGGCGCAGCCGGGCGAAGGCGGGTGGCGTCACTCAGTCGACGATGTCGAGCAGCACCCGCTTGTGCTCGCGCACAGCGGACGCCTTGACGATCGTGCGGAGCGCGTTGGCGGTGCGCCCGCCGCGGCCGATGACGCGGCCGTAGTCGTCGTCATCGACGGAGAGCTCGAGGACGACGGTGCCGTCCTCCTCCTCGAACTGCTCGACAGCGACCGCCTCGGGCTTCGAGACGAGCATCGAGACGAGATCGACGAGGAGGGGCTTCAGCGTGCCAGCGGGTCGATGCCCTGCGTCCGCAGCAGCTTGCGGACCTGATCAGTCGGCTGGGCGCCGCGCGCCAGCCAGCCGCGGACCTTCTCCTCGTCGACCTTGATGGTCGACGGCTCGGTCTGCGCGTTGTAGTGCCCGAGGATCTCGATGACGCGGCCGTCGCGCTTGGAGCGCTGATCCGCGGCGACGATGCGCCAAACGGGATCCTTGCGGCCGCCGATGCGGGTGAGTCGAAGTCGAACTGCCATAAGCGTGCCGAGAGGATAGCCGGTGGCTATACGAACGTGTATACCCGCGCTGGCGCTAGCGGCGCTGGCCCATGAGCGCGCCGAGGTCGGGCATCCGCCCGCGCCCCAGCTGCTTCATGACCTTGCGCATCTGCGCGAACTGCTTGATGAGCCCGTTGACCTGCTGCACCGACGTGCCGGACCCCCTGGCGATCCGGGCGCGGCGCGAGCCGTTGATCATCTGCGGGCGCCGGCGCTCCTCGGGCGTCATCGAGAGGACGATCGCCTCGATGCGGTCGAGCTCGCGCTCGTCGATCTTGACGTTGCGCATCTGCGCGCCCATGCCCGGGATCATCCCGAGCAGCGACTGCAGCGGCCCCATCTTCCGCATCATCTTCATCTGGTCGAGGAAGTCCTCGAACGTGAACTCGTCCTTGCGGAGCTTGCGCTCGAGCTCCTTGGCGCGGTCCTCGTCGATCTGCTTCTCGGCGGTCTCGATGAACGAGAGCACGTCGCCCATCCCGAGGATCCGCTGCGCCATGCGGTCCGGGTGGAACTTCTCGAAGTTCTCGAGCTTCTCGCCGGTCGACGCGAAGAGGATCGGCTTGCCCGTGACCGCCTTGACCGACAGCGCGGCACCGCCGCGGGCGTCGCCGTCGAGCTTGGACATCACGACGCCGTCGAAGTCGACCGCCTCGGAGAACTGCTCGGCGACGTTGACGGCGTCCTGGCCGGTCATCGCGTCGACCACGAGGAGGATCGCGTGCGGCTTGACCGCCTTGCGGATGTCCTTGAGCTCCTGCATGAGGCGCTCGTCGACGTGCAGGCGGCCGGAGGTGTCGACGATCAGGACGTCCTTGCCATCCATCTTCGCCTTGTCGAGCGCCCAGCGCGCGATGTCGACCGGGTCCTTGTCGGTCCCCTGCTCGTAGACCTCGGCGCCCGCCTGGCCGCCGACCTTGATGAGCTGGTCGACCGCCGCCGGCCGGTAGACGTCGCACGCGGCGACGGCGACCGACGACTTGTTGTTCTCCTTGAGGTGCTTGGCGAGCTTCGCCGTGGCCGTCGTCTTGCCCGAGCCCTGCAGGCCGGCCATGAGGATGACCGTCGGCGGGCGGGGCGAGAACGTGATCCCGCCGGCCGCGCCGCCCATCAGGGCGGTCAGCTCCTCGTTGACGATCTTGACGACCTGCTGCCCCGGGTTGAGCTGGCCGACCACGTCGGAGCCGAGGCACCGCTCCTTCACCGTCTTGGTGAACTGGCGGACGACCTTGAAGTTGACGTCCGCCTCGAGCAGCGCGAGCCGGATCTCGCGCATCGCGGCGTTGACGTCCTCCTCGGTGAGCGTCCCGCGCTGGCGGACGTCGGCGAGGGTCTGCTGGAGCTTCTCGGAGAGCGAGTCGAACAAGGGTCGTCCAGTCTAGGCGCCGCTAGGCCGCGGGCGGCTGCGGCTTGCCGTTCTCGACCGCCCCCGCGGGCGGCTCGGGCGCGGACGGCGCGGTGAACTTCGTCGCCAGCCCGCCCAGCGCCTGGGAGAACTCGCTCGGGATGACCCAGATCTTGTTCGCGTCGCCCTGCGCGAGCTGCGGCAGCATCTGGAGGTACTGGTAGCTGAGCAGCTCCTGGTCCGGCCGGCCCTCGTGGATCGCCTTGAAGACCGTGTCGATCGCCTTCGCCTCGCCCTCGGCGCGCAGGATCGCCGCCTGCTTGGCGCCCTCGGCGGTGAGCACGGCGGACTGCTTCTGGCCCTCGGCGGTGAGGATCTGCGACGCCTTGACGCCCTCGGCCTGGAGGATCGTCGCGCGCCGGTCGCGCTCGGCCCGCATCTGCTTCTCCATCGCCTCCTGGATGGTCGCGGGCGGGTCGATCGACTTCAGCTCGACGCGGTTGATGCGGATGCCCCAGCGGCCGGTCGCCTCGTCGAGCACCTGGCGCAGCTGGGTGTTGATCTGGTCGCGCGAGGTCAGCGTCTCCTCGAGCATGAGGGAGCCGATCACGTTGCGCAGCGTCGTCACCGTCAGCTGCTCGATCGCCTGGAGCGGGTTGGCGACCTCGTAGGTGACCGAGCGCGGGTCGGTGATCGTGAAGTAGAGGACGGTGTCGATGTTCACCGTCACGTTGTCCTTGGTGATCACGGACTGCGGGCGGAACGAGACGACCTGCTCGCGGAGGTCGATCAGCGGCTTGACGCGGTCGATGAACGGGACGATCAGCGTCAGCCCCGGCTCGAGCGTGCGCGAGAAGCGGCCGAGCCGCTCCACCACGCCGGCGCGCGCCTGCGGGATGATCTTGACGGTCGTGGCGGCGAGGATCAGCGCGAAGATCGCGAGCACCCCGATGACGATGAGGCCGGTCATGCCTGTCCTCCCCTACTCGCTGACGAGCGCGGTCGCGCCCCGGATCTCGATCACGTGGACGCGTGTGCCGGGCGCGATGGTCCCGTCCTCGTCGTACGGGCGCGCCGTCCACACCTCGCCCTCGAGCTTGACGCAGCCGGCGTCCGGCGTGACCTGCTCGACCACGGTGGCCGTGCGGCCGACCAGCGCGGCGGTGCCGGTGCGCAGCGACGCAGGCGTGCGCAGGTGACGCCGGGCGATCGGCCGCAGCGTCAGGAGCGCGCCGGCAGAGACGACGAGGAAGACCGCGCCCGCGAGCACGAACCCGCCGCCGAGCGCGGAGACGATCGTGGCGACCGCGGCGCCGAGCGCGAACGGGGCCAGGTAGAAGCTCGTCGTGAGGATCTCCCCCACGCCCAGCAGCACCGCCGCGACGAGCCAGAGCACCCAGTCATCCATGTGCTCCGCAGCGTAACCCCTGAAAGGTCACGCGTGGCGCGCGAAAACGCCCGGAAGTGCAACAGAGCTGCGTCAGCTTCGCGGAGACATCAGGGCGACCGGCAGGCCGAGCCCCGCCTCCGCCCGCAGCGTCGCGATCCGGCGCCCCGGCTGGACCGCGTCGCGCGGCGCGCCGCACCGGTCGCCGAGCCGCGCGCACGCCGCGTCGAGGTCGTCGACCACGAGCGTCAGGCCCCAGAACCGGACATCGTCGCCGTCGACCGGCCCGCCGACCTCCAGCAGGCACGGCCCGAGGACGAAGAAGGCCTGGCGGATCCCGCTCCCGCCGCCCGCCTCGCGCGTGCGCCGGTAGTCCAGCCCGGCATCGCGGAGCTTGCGCACGGTGCGGTCGAAGTCGGGCGTGACCACGACGACGTGATCGACAGCGGTGGCGCCGAGCGGGTGCTCGACGAGCGGCGGGGGCGGGTCGGACGACGGACACGCGCCGAGCCCGTCGAGGTCCCGGTTCTCCAGGTCGCGGAACGACCACCCGACCATCCCCTCCCCATCCGCCCCGAGCTGGAGGCGGACGCCGCCGAGCGCGATCCGGTCGTCGCCGTCGACGGTGAAGCCGAGCCGCCGCCAGGTCTCCGGCGCGTCGCCCAGGACGATCTGGTCGATCGTCGGGCGGGTTGCGCTCACGCGTCGTCCGCGGACGACGACGCCGTGGAGAGCAGCGCCCGCGCGAAGTCGTCCGCGTCGAACGGCCGCAGATCCTCCAGCGCCTCGCCGATCCCGATCAGCTTCACGGGGATCTGCAGCTCGTTGGCGATCGCCAGCGCGATGCCGCCCTTGGCGGTGCCGTCGAGCTTCGTGAGCACGATGCCGTCCACCGGCACCGCCTCGGAGAAGAGCTTGGCTTGGCGGAGCCCGTTCTGGCCCGTCGTGGAGTCGACGGTGAGCAGCGTCTCGTGCGGCGCGTCCGGGATCTGCTTGGCGATGACCTTCGAGATCTTCGTCAGCTCGGCCATTAGGTGGTCCTGGTTCTGCAGGCGGCCGGCGGTGTCGATGAGCACGACGTCCGCGCCCGTCTCGCGCCCCTGCTTGACCGCGTCGAACGCGACCGAGCCCGGGTCCTGACCCTCGCGAGACGGCACGATGATCGGCACGTCGGCCCGGACCGCCCAGCCCTGGAGCTGCTCGACCGCCGCGGCGCGGAACGTGTCCGCGGCACCGAGCACGACCTTCAGCCCCAGCTCGCGGCGCAGGTGCCAGGCGAGCTTGCCGAGCGTCGTCGTCTTCCCCGTGCCGTTGACGCCGACCATCAGGATGATCGTCGGCTCGTGGCGCAGGTCGATCCGCTCCTCGCCCGTGCGCGCGATGCCGGCGAGCAGCTCGGTGAGCCGCTGCGTCAGCGCCTCGCCGCCCTCGATCTCGCCCGACTCCGCCTCGCGCTCGAGCTTCTCGACCACCTCGGCGGTCGTCTTGGCCCCGACGTCGGCCATGATCAGCGCCTCCTCCAGGCGCTCCCACGTCTCGTCGTCGAGGTTCTCGAAGAGCGTCGCCTGGACCTCGGCGGCCAGGGCCTGCCGGGTCTTCGACATGTTCTCGCGCAGGCGCTTGAAGAAGCCGCGCCGGCGCTTGCCCTGCTCCTCGGCGGGCTCGTCGGCCGCGCCGGGGAGAGCGCGGTCGGTGATGAAGAGGTCCTGCCAGTCGCGTGCCACGGTCGGCGCGCGACGATAGCGGGCTCCGGCGGGCGCGTCAGTCCGTGACGAGCCCCTCGCGGTGGTAGTAGGCGCGCACCTGGGCGATGCGGCCGTCGGGCGCGAAGCGGAACCACTCGGTGCCGCGGATCGTGCGGCGCTCGCCGCTGCGCAGGTCCGTCCAGCAGTTGAGGAACTCGATCACGGCCTCGTCGCCGGCCTCGATCCCGTGCTCGACCTCCCACGTCGCCTGGGCGTGCTCGACCGCCCGCGCGGTCTGGTCGGCGATGGCGCGCGCGCCGCGCAGGGGCGGCAGGCGCGTGAAGAGGTGCTCGGCGTCGTCGGTGAAGTGCCGCGCGACGGCGTCGGCGTCCCCGGTGTTGCAGTCCGCGTAGTACGCGCGGACCCGGTCCAGCTGGCTCACGCGGCAGGATGGTGCCATGGAGTTCCGGATCATGGACGCTGCCGTGCCGCCCGCCTCCGACCTGCTGGAGGGCATGGTCGCCGACCTCGTCCCGATCTACGGGCGGATCGACGTGCCCGGCGCGCCGTCGGGCGGGCCCGAGGTCTTCACGCCCCCGGACGGCGCGTACGTGGTCGGCTTCGACGATTCCGGGACCCCGGTCTGCGGCGGCGGGATCAAGCGCCTGGCCGACGACGTGTGCGAGATCAAGCGCATGTTCGTCGTGCACGAGGCGCGCGGGCGCGGCCTGGCGAAGGCGTTGCTGCGCGCGCTGGAGGACGCGGCGCGGGAGCTCGGGTACGCGCGGGTGCGGCTCGACACGGGGCCGAAGCAGCCCCATGCCGAGCGGATGTACCGGGCGGCCGGGTACGCCGACATCCCGGACTACAACCAGAACCCGTTCGCGTCGTTCTGGGGCGAGAAGACGCTGTAGCCGCTAGCGGCCGTGGCGCCCGCCGGTGAGCGCCGCGCCCGCGCCGAGCGCGATGTAGATCCCACCGGTGACGAACCGCTGCCGCGCGAGGAACGCGGGCCGCCGCTGGAGCCACCCCCGCATCGCCGCCGCGGCGAAGACCCACAGGAAGTCGATCGCCACGCCGATCGCCAGCAGCGTCAGCCCGAGGACGACGATCTGCGGGGCGGCCGCGTCGGCGGGGTCGACGAACTGGGGCAGGAACGCGAGGAAGAAGAGCGCGACCTTGGGGTTGAGGACGTTGACGATCACGCCCTCGGCGAACGTGCGCCGCAGCGGCGCGGGCACGGCGTCTTGCGCGAACGGGTCGCTGCGCGTGTCGCGGATCGTCCGGATGCCGAGGAAGATCAGGTACGCGGCGCCGGCGTAGCGGACGACGTCGAACGCGACCGCGGACGAGGCGATGAGCGCGCTCAGGCCGACGGTCGCGGCGCCGATGTGCACGAGCGTCCCCAGCTCCACCCCCAGCGCCGACGCGACCCCGTGCCGGCGCCCCTGCGACACCGACCGCGTCGCGATGTAGATGAGGTTCGGCCCCGGGACGACGATCAGCGCGAGGCTGGCGAGGGCGAAGAGGAGGAGCGTGCTCGTGTCGGGCATGGTCGGCCCGCACGTTACATCCGGATGCACGTGAACTGACCGAAGCGCCTCCTACCCTTGCCGGTCCGATGGTGTGGGCCGACACGGAGACCGAGCACGAGACGATCCAGACCGGATGGGTGATCTGGAACTTCCGGCTCGCGAACCTACGGTCGGACATCGCCCGTGCCGCCCAGCGCTTCCAGGTCGATCCGGCACACGCCTCCGCCCCCACCCTCACGCGGTGGCTGCGCGACGAAGCACTGGACGACCGGACCCACGTCGTCCATCTCCTACTCCGTGACGGCGAGGTGGCGGCCTACTGCGCGCTCAGCTCGAGCGCGGTGCAGATCGACGATCCGAAGATCTCCGCGATGAAGCTGACAGCGCGCGTGCCGGCCTGCCATGTGCATATGTCGCCCGTGACCAGCGCTATCCCGGCGCCGGTCGCGAAGCCTTGAAGCACGCAGCCAAGGTCGCGCGCGACGTCGGGAGCGTGCAGGGGACGCACGTGCTGGTCCTGGACCCCTACGACGCCGACACGGCCGCGATGTGGCAGCGCCAGTACGGCTTCCGCGAAAGCGAGGAGGTCACCCTCTGGGGCCAGCCGCGGCTGTGGCTGGCGGTGCCGACGCGCTAGCTGATACGCGGCGTCAGGTCCTGACCTGCCGCCGTCATCTGCGCGTCGTACTCGTCGACCTCGGCCCAGAACCGCTTCGCGCGCTCATCGGCCAGGGAGTCTTCGAGCTCCTGGCGGCTGATGGTGGCGATGGAGATGTTCGCGGCGATGACGACCATGGTGAGGGTTCCTTACCCGAGTACCTCTTCGCGTTATCGGCAGGGTAACCGAGTTCCCTGAGGAGGTCTAGCGAGGTCCGGAGGTGGACAGACTAGACGGTCGCGAGCCGCTGGGTCGTGGTGTCGTCCTCGGGTCGACCTCCGCGGCGACGCTCACGCCGTCAGCCGAAGACGAGCGGCGAGGTGAGGAGCGTGACGGCGAGCGCCGCGACGAGGACGTGGACGACGAGGAGGTGGCCGCGGGAGGGCGTCGCGCAGGCGAGGATGAGCAGGAGGCCGCTGATCCAGAGGATCAGGCCGCCGAACCAGAAGAGGGCGCCGCCGCCCACGAGCATCGCCATGGCGAGGAGCGCCGCGTCGCCGCGCCAGCTGAAGGCGTCGGACGGGCCGCCCCGGGCCATCAGGGCGGGCGGCAGCGCGCAGAGGAGCACGAGGACGGCGGCGAGCGGCCACAGCGCGGGCCCGGCGGCCACGTACGCGACGGCGCCGGCGACGGGCGGGACGGCCGCGAGCGCCGCGAGGAGGCGGGCGAGCGGTGCGACGGAGCCGGGGCGCGCGCCGACGGGCAGCGGCCGAGGCTCGGCGGCGGCAGGACTCGCATGCGCAGCGTCCATCGCTCAACCGTACCGGGACGGCCGAGCGGGCGCGCCGCCCGCGGGTCAGAACGCTTCCGGGCCCAGCTCCACCCACACGACCCGCCGGCCGAGGGTGCAGCGGCCGGCGACGAGGGTCTTCGTGTCCTTGGAGAACGTGCAGCGGTAGAACGTCGGGCGGTTGCGCCAGACGATCCGGGCGACCTCGCGCGCGGCGCCGCACGACACGTTCCTCCCCCACGCGTGGATCCAGGCCCGCTTCGGGCTCGGCGGCCCCGTCGTCTTCCAGCGCAGGCGGCCGGTGGTGAGCGAGGCGCGGCCGCAGTCCCTGCGGCTGGTCGGGTAGACGCGGCTCCACGTGCGGCCGATGACCGCGAACCCGGAGCGCAGCTCCATCAGCGCGAGCCCCGACCGGTAGCGGCCGTCCATCGTGTATGCGTACGAGCAGAGGATCTGCGCGGGCACCGGCTCGGGCTCGGTCTGCGGCTGGAGGATCCCGCTCGACGGGCAGGCCAGGCGCTTGCGCGACGCGGTCGGGAACTCGGTCGCGTAGCGGATCTCGAGGGCGCCCCGCAGCCCCTCCCGCGCGACCGACGGCGTCAGGACGAGGGAGCGGAAGGAGGCGACGCCCTCGACGGTGTCGCCGCCGACGTTCCCGTCCGCGCACACGAACGGGTCGTGCTCGGGGCGGCCGAGCGTGGCCGTGAGCGCCGGCGACGAGAAGGCGTAGGTGACCTTCGTGCCGTCGACGACCGGCAGGGCGGCGACCGGCGCGGCGAGGGCCGCGTGGGTCAGCTGGGCGGCGCCGCCGTCGCTGCGGATCGCCAGCGCGTCGTCGTCG
>DATMVO010000222.1:0-2597 GCA_035563115.1 Solirubrobacteraceae bacterium | reverse complement strand
GCCCCACGCGCCCGGCCTCGTCGGCCGCGCGCTCGCCCACGCGCGCAGCCGCGCGACGTGGAAGGAGCTCGGGTGGGCGCTGCTGCTCGTGCCGGTCGGCTTCGCCGCCTCCGCCGTCGTGCTGGCGATGTGGTCGCTGACGCTCGTGCTGCTGATCGCGCCGGTCGCCGGCCCGCTCGCGCCCGGCGACTCGTGGCTGGGCGAGCTGCCGACGATCGCGCTGGTCCTCGCGCCAGTGACCGGCGTCGTCGTCCTCGCCGCCACGGTGCTGATGGCCGAGGGCACCGGCATCGCGGTCGGCGCGCTCGCCCACGCGCTGCTGGGGCCGGACGAGCGAGAGGCGCTGGAGGCCCGCGTCGACACGCTCAAGGCCACCCGCGCGGGCGCCGTCGACTCCGCCGACGCGACGCTGCGCCGGATCGAGCGCGACCTCCACGACGGCGCGCAGCACCGGCTCGCGTACGTCGCGATGGAGCTCGGCCGCGCGCGGCAGAAGCTGAAGACCGACCCGGAGGCCGCCGCGCCGCTGATCGACCGGGCGTTCGAGGAGTCCAAGAACGCGATGGCGGAGCTGCGCGACCTCGTCCGCGGCATCCACCCGTCCATCCTCGCCGACCGCGGCCTGGAAGCCGCGATCTCCGGCCTGGCCGGCCGCTGCCCCGTGCCGGTGCAGATCGACGTCGACCTCCCCGAGCGGCCGGGCGTCGCGGTCGAGACCGCCGCCTACTTCGTCGTCGCCGAGGCGCTGACCAACGCGGGCAAGCACTCCGGCGCGCAGCGGGCGCTCGTCGACGTCCGCTACCACGACGCGCGCCGGCTCCTCGTGACCGTCGCCGACGACGGCGTGGGCGGCGCGACCGGCGACGACGGCGGAGGGCTCGCCGGCCTGCGCCAGCGCGTCGAGGCGCTCGACGGCACGCTCCTCGTCACCTCGCCACCCGGGAACGGGACGACGGTCACCGCCGTGTTCCCCGCCGCCACGACCGGGACGGAGGCGTGATGCGCGTCGTGATCGCCGAGGACCAGGTGCTGCTGCGCGAGGGGCTCGCCGCCCTGCTCACCGACGCGGGCGAGGAGGTCGTCGCGATGGTCGGCGACGGCGACGCGCTCGAACGGGCGGTCGCCGAGCACCGGCCCGACCTCGCCATCGTCGACGTGCGGATGCCGCCGAACCAGAGCGACGAGGGCGTCCGCGCCGCGCTGGCCATCCGCCGCGCGGCGCAGAACCGCACCGCGATCCTCATCTTCAGCCAGTACGTCGAGCAGCGGTACGCGTCCGAGCTGCTCGCGGGCGGCACCGAGGGCGTCGGCTACCTGCTCAAGGAGCGCGTCGCGGACGTCGCCGAGTTCGTCGACGCCGCCCGCCGCGTGGCGGAGGGGGGCACGGCGCTCGACCCCGAGGTCGTCTCCCAGCTGCTGATGGTCCGCCGCCCCGCGGGCGCCGACCGCCTCACCGAGCTGTCGCCTCGCGAGCGCGAAGTGCTCGCGCTGATGGCCGAGGGCCACGCGAACGTCGCGATCGCCGACCGGCTCGGCGTCACCACCCGCGCGGTGGAGAAGCACTCCGCCGCCGTCTTCCGCAAGCTCGACCTGCCGCAGTCCGACGTCCTGCACCGCCGCGTGCTCGCCGTCCTGACCTACCTCGGAGTGTGATCGCCGTGGCGACCCAGACGCAGCAGCCCACCTCCCCCACGCCGCCGTCCCCCACGACGCCGCCGAGCCTCCGCGCGGCGGGGATGATCCTCGCCAGCTTGCTCGCCGTCGCGACCGTCCTGTGGGTCGCGCTCCTCCTCCTCGACGAGCTCTCCAAGGACGAGCGGCGCTCGAGCCGCGACCTGGGCGTGCTGACGACCGTGCAGGTCCAGACCGACTCGGGCGAGCTGACCGTCCTCCCCGGCGACGGCGACCGGACGACGCTCGAGACCGTCGAGCGCCACGGCCTGCTCGGCGGCCCGGACGTGGAGATGCGCACCGAGGGCGGCCGGCTGACGATCCACAGCGACTGCCCCGGCTTCGTGCCGATCAGCTGCGCCGTCGACCACGTCCTGCGTGTCCCGCGCGGCGTCGCGGTGGAGCTCAGCAGCGGCTCGGGCGACATCGAGGTGCGCGGCGTCGCGGGCGTCGCGGACCTGCGGACCGGCTCGGGCGAGATCTCGCTGACCGGGATGCGCGGGCGGGCGCTCACCGCGCGGACCGGCTCGGGCGACATCGACATCGTCGACGCGCGGGCGACCGAGGTGGAGCTGCGCACCGGCTCGGGCGAGATCCAGGCCGACGACGTCACGACGGAGCGGATCCAGGCGCGGACCGGCTCGGGCGACGTCGACCTGTCGCTGCTCGGCGCGGCGCCGCGCGAGATCGTCGGGCGTACCGGCTCGGGCGAGGTGAGCATGCTCGTCCCCGACGCCGCCTACCGGGTCAACACGCGCACCGGCTCGGGCGACGAGGACGTGCAGGTCCGCCAGGACCCGGACGCGCCGAACACGATCGACGTGGAGACCGGCTCAGGCGATGTGCAGGTCGCGCAGCGCTGACGCGCGCGCGGCCCGCTGCGCCCACGCGAGCGCGACGGCCGTCTGGTGCGAGAGGTCGCGCAG
>DATMVO010000221.1:0-15822 GCA_035563115.1 Solirubrobacteraceae bacterium | reverse complement strand
CCGTCGACGCCCCGCGCGCCGGCCGGCGCGAGCGGGACTTCCGCACCGGCTTCGCCGTCCCGCCCGGCGCCGACATGCCCGCCGTCCGCGCCGCGCTCGGCACGGACGCGTGCCCGACGCCGCAGGAGTTCTTCCGGCTCGTCGACCCGACGCTCACGCGGCGTGACCTCGAGCGGCTCGTGGACGAGTCGCCGGTGCCGGTGATCGTCAAGGGCGTCCACGCGCCCGACGACGCCCGCCGCGCCGTCGAGCACGGGGCCAGCGCGGTGATCGTCTCCAACCACGGCGGCCGCCAGCTCGACACCGTCCCGGCGACGCTCGACCTCCTCCCTGCCGTCGTGGAGGAGCTGGCGAACACGCCCGCCGAGGTCTACGTCGACGGCGGCGTCCGGCGCGGCACCGACGTCGCGGTCGCGCTCGCGCTCGGCGCCCGCGCCGTCCTGATCGGCCGCCCGATCCTGTGGGGCCTGGCGTGTGGCGGCGAGGCGGGCGCGCGGCACGTGCTCGACCTCCTCGACGACGAGCTGCGCCTCGCGCTCACGCTCCTCGGCGCGCCATCACCGGCGCACGTCGGCCCGCACCACCTCAGTCCGGCCGGCTGACCGTCTTCAGGATCCCCGTGTCCATCGACGGCTGGTGGCGCCCGTGGGCGTACCAGTTGATCAGCCACAGCGCCGCGCCGACGAGCAGCAGGATCCCCGCGCGCAGGAAGATCTCGGGCTCCTTCGTCGTCAGCATCGCCAGCGACACGATCGCGCCGATCACCGGGAGGATCGTCGGGGCGCGGAAGTGGTCCTCCGCCCCACGCGGGTCGCGCCGCAGCACGAGCACGGACACGTTGACCACCGCGAAGACGAGCAGCAGCAGGAGCACGGTCGTGTCCGCCAGGTCGGAGAGGTTGCCGGTGATCACGAGCGCCGCCGCGATCGCCGCGGTGAAGAGGATCGCCACGTACGGCGTCTGCCGCGACGGGCTCACGCGCCCGAACGCGCGCGGGAGGATGTTCTCGCGCGACATCCCGTAGACGAGCCGCGAGGCCATGATCAGGTTGATGAGCGCGCCGTTGGCGAGCGCGAAGAGGGCGATCGCGGAGAAGACCTTGGTCGGCATCTCCAGCGGCCCGATCTGCACGACCTCCAGGAGCGGGCCGTCGGAGTCGGCGAGCGTCTGCGTCGGCACCACCATCGAGGCGATGACGGTCACGAGGAGGTAGATCGCGCCGGCGATGAGGAGGCCGCCGAAGAGCGCGCGCGGGAAGTCGCGGCGCGGGTTCTGCGCCTCCTCGGCGACGTTGACCGAGTCCTCGAAGCCGATCAGCGCGAAGAACGCCAGGCCGGCGCCGCCCATGATCGCGAGCGGGACCGCCTCGCCCTCCTTGAACTCGAGCGCCCGGCCGGGATCGCCCTCGCCGCTGAACAGCGCCGCCGCGCCGATGATCACGACAAGGAGCAGGCCGCCGAGCTCGATCATCGTCAGGCCGACGTTGATGCCGACGGACTCCTTGATGCCGCGGAAGTTGATCGCGGTCATCACCGCGATGAACCCCAGGCCGACGAGCACCGTGGGCAGGTCGATGAACTGCGAGAGGTAGTCGCCGCCGAACGCGGTCGCGAGCGTCGCGGCGGACGCGAGGCCCGAGCACATGACCGCGAACGCGACCATGAACGTGAAGAACGGCCGCCGGAACGCCTTGTTGACGTACAGCGCGGCGCCCGCGGCCTGCGGGTACTTCGTCACGAGCTCCGCGTACGCGAACGCGGTGAAGAGCGCGAGGATCAGCGCGGCGGCGAACGCGGTCCAGATCGCGCCGCCCACCCGGCCGCCGACCTCGCCGACGAGCGCGTAGATGCCCGCGCCCAGGACGTCGCCGATGATGAAGAACAGCAGCATCCGGCCCGAGATCGCGCGCTTGAGCTCGCCCTCGGGCGGCGCTGCGCCGGCCCCTGCGGCCTGGCCTTCCGGCATCATGCGCGAACCGGTTCGCGCCTCGCGGTCCGTCGATCGAGCGGTCACGGACGGGCTGTTACCCGCCCGTGACCACGCGCAGCCTCTACTGCTGGTACAGGGCTTCGATCTGCGAGCCGTACTTCTCGGCGATCGGCTTGCGCTTGAGCTTCATCGTCGGCGTCAGCTCGTCGCCGCCCGGGAGCCAGTCGCCGCTGACGAGGTGGAACTTCTTGATCTGCTCGACGCGCGAGAGCTTGGCGTTGGCCTTCTCGATCTCCGCCTCGACCGCCGCGCGGATCTCGTCCCGCTGGGCGAGCTCGTCGAGCGAGAGCCCCTCGCCGATCCCGGCCCGCGCCGCGTAGGCGGGCGCGCCGTCGGCGTCGAGGACGATGAGCGCCGTGTTGTACGGGCGCGCGTCGCCGATCACCGCGGCCTGGCCGATCAGCGGGCCGGCGGACTTCAGCTCGGCCTCGATGTTCGCGGGCGACATGTTCTTGCCGGCCGCGTTGATGATCAGCTCCTTCTTGCGGTCGACGATCTTGACGTAGCCATCGTCGTCGATCGTGGCGATGTCGCCGGTGTGGAGCCAGCCCTCGTCGTCGAGCGCCTCGGCGGTCTTCTCGGGCAGGTTGCGGTAGCCGCGCGTGATGAACGGCCCGCGGACGAGCAGCTCGCCGTCCTCGCCGAGCTTGACCTCGCTGCCGGGCGCCGGCGGACCGACGGTGCCGATCTTGATCAGGCCGCTCGGCGGGTTGGTCGTGCCGTAGCCGCAGGTCTCGCTCATCCCCCACAGCTCGGCGATCTTGACGCCGATCGCGTGGAAGAACTCGAGCACCTCGGGCGGCGTCGGCGCCGCGCCGACGTTGCACGCGACGAGCTGGTCGAGCCCGAGCGCGCCGCGCAGGTGGACGAAGAGGTTCGCGTCGGCCTGCTCGACCGCCGCCGCCAGCTCGGCGGGCACCTCCTGCCCGGCCTGCTCCAGGCGCACCTTCTGGATCGCGGCGTCGAACGACTTCTTGACGCCCTCGGCCGCCTCGGCCGGCGCGTCGGCGAGCTTGGCCTCCAGCCCGGCCTTCATCTTCTCCCAGATCCGCGGCACCGCGAAGAACCACGTCGGGTGGACCTGCGGGAGGACCTCGGCGATCTTCCGCGGGTCCGGGCACACCGTGATCTCGACGCCCAGGCAGACCGGGATGTAGTGGTGGGCCTGGCGCTCGGCGATGTGCGCGTTGGGCAGCCACGAGATGACGCGCCCGCCGCTGATGTCCATGATCTGCAGCAGGCCGTCGACCGCGCTCATGATGTTGCGGTGCGTCAGCTCGACGCCCTTCGGCGGGCCGGTCGTGCCCGACGTGTAGATGAGCGTCGCGAGGTCGTCGGGCGTGAGCTGCGCGACGGAGCCCGCGACGTCGAACGACGGGTCGCCGTCGGCCTCGACGTCCTCGAGCTTCAGCATGCCGTCGGGCACGGTGCTCGGGTCGCTGCTGACGACGATGACGTGCTCGAGCTGCGGGAGGTCGCCGCGCGCGGCCGCGAACCGCTCCGCGAACTGCTCGTCGATGATGGCGATCTTCGACTGCGCGTCGCCCAGGACGTACGCGATCTGCTCCGGCGACGCGGTGACGTAGAGCGAGACCGGCGTGCCGCCGGCGGTCACGGTCGCCAGGTCCGCGAGGTGGAACTCCGCGCGGTTGGGGAACATCAGCGCCACGGTGTCGCCGCGACTCAGTCCCAGCTTCGCCAGCCCCGCGGCGAGCGCGTCCACACGCTCGCGCAGCTGCGTCCACGTCAGCTTCACGCTGTCGTCGACGGTGCGGACGGCGGTCGCGTCGCCGTGGCGCGCGACCGTGCGGTGGAACGCGGCGATCAAGGTCTTCGCCGGCGTGCCCTCCTCGGGCGCCGCCGCCTCGACCTGATCCGCGGTGCTGCTTGCCATCAAACCCTCCCCACTCGGGAACCTGGAACCCGGGCCCCAAGCTACCGGACCGTGACCCCCGTCACACCGCCCGTCGCGCGGGCGCGAGCGGTGCGAGGGCCGCGACCATCAGCGCGGCGAGCGTGTCGATGGCGGTGGAGCGGTCGATCGCGCCGTCGTGCTCGTCGCGGGCGAGGGCCTCGGCGGCGCCGACGAGGGCGGTGAGCACGGCGCGCCCGGCGTTCCCGTCGAGGGTGGCGAACGGCGCGAAGACCTCGCGGTACGCCGCCGCGAACGTCTCGCGCGACGCGCGCAGGACGTCCTTGGTCTCGTCGTACGCGAGCAGCGCCGCGCTCAGCTCCTCGAACTCCGGGCCGTCGCCGACGATGCAGTCCAGGTAGCCGGCCGCGGCGATCCGGGCGGTCTCTGCGAGCGTGTCGCCGCCGCTGGCCAGCGCCCCGCGCATCCGCGCGATCTGCTGCGCGTCGAACCACTCGAAGAGCGCGGCGAGCAGCCCGGCGCGCGTGCCGAAGTGGTTGTAGGCGATCGGCTTGCTCACCCCCGCCCGCTCGGCGAGCCGCGCCAGCGTCAGCGCGTCGGTGCCCTCGTCCTTGACGAGCGCATACGCCACGTCGAGGAGCTGGGCCCGCCGGGCCTCCTTCGTCATCCGCTCCGCCATCGCTGCTATAGGTTACCGAACGTAAGTTACGAAGCGTAAGGAGCGTGCGGCGATGGGTGCGGAGCGGGAGCGGCGGTACGAGGGACGGCGGGCCGTGGTGGTCGGCGGGACGCACGGGATCGGCCTGGCGATCGCGCAGGAGCTGCTGCGGGACGGCGCGGAGGTCGTGGTGACCGGCCGCGACGCGGGGAAGGTCGCGGCCGCGGCGGACGCGCTCGGCCCGGTGGCGACCGTGCTCGTCAGCGACGTCACCGACGCCGCGGACCGCGCCGCGCTGACCGAGGCGGCGGGCGAGATCGACGCGCTCTTCGTCAACGCCGGGAGCGCCCAGGACGCGCCGCTGGCCGAGGTGACCGAGGCGTCGTGGGACCGCCAGTTCGGCGTCAACACGAAGGGCGCGTTCTTCACCACGCAGGCGCTCGCCCCGCGCATCCGCCGCGGTGGCGGGATCGTCTTCACCACGCTGGCCGACATGCCCGCGTTCGCCGGCGGCGCGGTGCCCGCCGCGTCGAAGGCCGCCGTCCGCGCCTTCGCGCGCTCGCTCGCCGCCGAGCTGGTCACCGACGGCATCCGCGTCAACACCGTCGCGCCGGGCTTCATCGACACGCCGTCGTTCGGCGTCGCGTCCGTCACCGACGGCGAGCGCGCCGTGCTCCGCGCGGCCGGCACCGCGCTCACGCCGATGGGCCGGCTCGGCACGCCCGACGAGGTCGCGCGCGCCGCCATCTTCCTCGCCCTCGACGCGACCTTCGTCACCGGGACCGAGCTGCAGGTCGACGGCGGCATCTCGTCCATCGCCGTGCCCGGCTGAGCCGCGCGCGCGTCTACTGCGGGATGTCGAACCCGCCGTCGCGCAGGCGGTCGACGTCGTTCTCCAGCCCGATGAAGAAGAGCAGGAGGATCAGCACGAAGCCCACCACCGACGCGCGCTCCATGATCCCGAACGGGATCGCCCGCCCGCGCACCTTCTCGGCGAGCGCCCAGAAGATGTGGCCGCCGTCGAGCGGCAGCAGCGGCAGGAGGTTGATGACCGCGAGCGAGAGCGAGATCAGGCCGAGGATGAGAATGGCCTGCTCCCAGTCGACCTGGAACGAGCGCCGCGTCGTCTCGTAGGAGCCGACGACGCCGCTCACCTCGTTGCGCGCCTCGGCGCTGTAGAAGAGCCGGCCGACGACCTTCACCGTCTCCGACGTGACCGTCCACATCGTGTCGAGGCTCTGGCTCGCCGAGCCGCCCGGCCCGAGCGCCTTGTCGGGGCTCGTGGCGGAGAAGCCGACGAGCGTGCGCGGCGGGTCCTCGTCCGCCTCGTAGCGGGGCCGGACCTCGAGCGTCTGCTCGCGGCCGTCGCGCACGACCGTGAGCACGGCCGGCGTCGCGGCCTCGCAGCCGTCGACCGGCGTGCCCGCGCACTTGTGCGTGCCGATCTGCTTGGCCAGCGTGGCGAACTCCCCGCGCTTGCCGTCGACGGCGAGCAGCTCGTCGCCGGGCTGCAGCACGCCCGCGGCGGGCGAGCCCGGGTTGACCTGCGCGACCTCGGTCCGCGACCGGTCGGCGATGCCGTTCGCCCAGTAGAAGACGAAGAAGATGAGGAACGCCAGGATGAGGTTGACGATCGGCCCCGCCGCGATGACGACGAGGCGCTTCCACACGGGCTGGCGGTAGTACGCCCGGTGCTGCACCTCCTCGGGCAGCTCCTCGTGCGGGTTCATCCCGCTGATCTTCACGAAGCCGCCGGCGGGGATCCAGCCGATCCCGTACTCGGTCTCGCCGCGGCGCATCGACCACAGCGGGCGGCCGAAGAAGAGGCTGAACCGCTCCACCCGCATCCCGACCTTCTTGGCCGCGGCGAAGTGCCCCGCCTCGTGGAGGATGATCAGCATCGAGAAGCCGACGAAGGCCAGGACGTAGCTCACGCGCGCGCGCCGATCTCGGTGATGACGTCGGCGGCGACCTGGCGCGCCTCGCGGTCGGCGCCGTAGAGCGTCTCGAACGCGCGGACCGGCTCGGCCGGCAGCTCGCTGAGCGCCTCCTCGATCACGGCGGGGATGCCCAGGAACGACAGCCGGCCCTGCAGGAAGGCGTGGACGGCGACCTCGTTGGCGGCGTTGAGCACGCACGGCGCGGTGCCGCCCGCGACCGCCGCCTCGCGCGCCAGCCGCAGCGCGGGGAACGCGTCGGTGTCCACCGGCTCGAAGGTCAGAGCGCCCACCTCGGCGAGATCGAGTGGCTTCAGCGGGAGGTCGACCCGCTCGGGGTGGTGGAGCGCGTACGAGATCGGCACCCGCATGTCCGGGTAGCCGAGGTGCGCGAGCGACGCGCCGTCGCACAGCAGCACGTAGGAGTGGACGATCGACTGCGGGTGGACGACCACGTCGATCTGCTCGTACGGCGTGCCGAAGAGGTGGTGGGCCTCGATGACCTCCAGGCCCTTGTTCATCAGCGTGGCGGAGTCGATCGTGATCTTCCCGCCCATCGCCCACGTCGGGTGGTCGAGCGCCTGCTCGACCGTGACGCCCTCCAGCTCGGCGCGCGTGCGGCCGCGGAACGGGCCGCCGCTCGCCGTCAACACGAGCTTCGTCACGCTTCCCGGAGGCTCGGAATCCAGCAGCTGATGGAGCGCGCTGTGCTCGCTGTCGACCGGGATCACGCGCGCGCCCGTGGCCTCTGCGAGCGCCATGACCAGCTCGCCGCCGACGACGAGCGACTCCTTGTTGGCGAGCGCGAGGTCGATGCCCTCCCCCAGCGTCGCGACCGTCGGGCCGAGGCCGGCGCTCCCCACCAGCGCGTTGAGCACGAGGTCCGCGCCGGACTCCAGGACCAGCCGCACCAGCCCCTCCGCGCCGACGAGCACCTCGCCGTCGGTCCACAGCTCGCTCGCGCGCGCGGCCGCAGCCGGGTCGACGAGCGCGATCCGCCCCACCCCGTGCGCGACGGCCTGCTCCACGAGCTGCTCGGCCGACGACTCGGCGGACAGCCCGACGAGCTCGAAGGCGTCCGAGCGGTGGAGGACGTCGAGGGCCTGGGTGCCGATCGACCCGGTCGAGCCGAGGATCAGGAGGCGGCGGCGAGACACGCCCGACAGGGTAGGCGCCCGATGTTCAAGGACAGGTCAAGGTTCTGCGGCGAGATGCGCGACCAGGCGGTCGAAGCGCACCACGCCAACGGGACGGCCCAGCTCGTCGTGGACGACGACCGGGTCGTACCGCTCGGCCTCAGGCCGGGCGAGCGCGCGCAGCGCGCAGTCGCGCACCGGCGTGTCCGGGAGCACGGCCATCGCGGAGCGCGAAGGTGCAAGGCCCTCCGGCAGCGACTCGACCAGCTCCGCCACCGACCCCGCGACGACCTGCACGCGCGCGGCCAGGCGGGCGGCCAGCTCGGCCGGCGGCGCCGTGAAGTCCGCGTGCGGGCGCGCGAGGAGGTAGCCCTGGGCGAGCGGGACGCCGAGCGCGGCGAGCGTCTCCAGCTCGGCCTCGTTCTCGATCCCCTCCGCCAGCAGCCACGCGTCCAGCCGCCCGGCGAGACCGCCGAGCATCTCCACCGCCGCGGCCTTGGCGGGGTCCTTGTCGACGCCGTCGGCCAGCGAGCGGTCGAGCTTCACGAGGTCGGGCCGGATCGCGACGATGTGGCGCAGCGACGCGTACCCCGCGCCCGCGTCGTCGACCGCGATCAGCGCACCGGCGGCGCGCAGCTCGTCCAGCCGCACGCTCAGCTCGTCGTAGTCGGAGACGTGCGACTGCTCGGTGATCTCCACCACGACGCCGCCGAGCCGCGGGTGCGCCTGGAGCACCTCCTGCACCTCGGGCGTGCCGAGCGCGTGCGGCGAGACGTTGACGGTGAGGAACGTGTTGGGCGGAAGCTCGTCGCGGCGCGCGAGCGCCTTCTCGATCGCGCGCGCCTCGAGCGCCCCGGACAGCCCGAGCGCGTTGGCGACGGCGAACCACTGGTCCGGCGGCGCGGACGGCGGGCCGGTGAAGCGCGACAGCGCCTCGTAGCCCGCGACGGTGCCGCGGGCGAGGTCGACGATCGGCTGGACGACGATGCTGATGCCCTCGCCGTGCAGCGCGACGCGCTCGACGGCCACGCGCCAGTCGGCGCTCAGCGCGGCGGCGTCCCGGCGTTCGGGGTCGTCGCTGTCGACGGGCCGGATCGCGACGGCGCAGCCGCACAGCTGCCCCTTCTCGTCCTTCACCGGCGAGGCCTGGACGTCCGCGCGGAAGAGGGTGCCGTCGGCCTTCACGCGCGGCATCGCGCGGCCGGTCCACGTGCGGCCGGAGGCGAGCACCTCGCCGATCAGCCGGTGGTGCTCGTCGCTCTGCATCGGCGCGAGGTCGCGCGCGTGCCGGCCGATCATGTCGGCGGCCTCGTAGCCGAACAGCCGCTCGGCCGCCCCGTTGAAGCTCGAAATGACCCCGGCGACGTCGATCGTCACGATCGCCTCGGAGGTCGCGCTCGTCACCGCCTCAAGCTCGCGCTGGCGCTGCGCCGCGGCGTGCAGCGCGCTGACGTCGCGCAGGAACGCGTTGAAGAAGACGGCCGTCCGCGTCCGCAGCGGCGCGACGGAGAGCTGGACCTCGACGGGCGTGCCGTCGCGGCGCACGAGCGTCAGCTCGCGGCTCGTCCCGGCGAACCCGTCGCTGACCGCCAGCGCCGCCAGCATGTTGTCGCGGCGGCGCGACTGCTGGGCGTCCGGGATCAGGAGGGCGATCGCGTCGTGCCCCAGGACCTCCTCGCGCGTCCACCCGAACATCCGCTCGGCGGCCGCGTTCCACGCCACCACGCGCGCCGACGCGTCCACCGCGATGAACGCATCGTGGGCGGTGTCGAGGATCTCCCGCTCGAGGGAGGCGTAGCGGGCGTCCACATGGGCCACGCCCCTTATGTCGGCAGCAAGGCCTTCCAGACGTAGTAGCCGACGACCAAGGTGAACAAGACGGCATCCAGACGGTCGAGCCCGCCCCCGTGCGCGCCGAAGAGCTTGCCCGTGTCCTTCGTGCCGACGTCGCGCTTGATGAACGACTCGAACAGGTCGCCCAGCGGCGCGGTCACGGCCACCGCGGCGCCCAGGATCAGCGCGTTCACGCCGGTCATCCAGTCCTGGTACCAGCCGGCGATCCACACGGCCAGCACGCCGGCGAAGACGCCGAACGCGAGGCCCTCGACGGTCTTGTTCGGCGAGATCGCCGGCGCGAGCTTGCGCCGGCCGAGCGCGCGGCCGCCGAAGTAGGCGCCGGTGTCGGCGGCGAACGTCCCGACCAGCACGCTCGCCAGCACGCCGCCGCCGTGCGGCAGCTCGCGGAGCATGATCGCGTGGGCGATCGCCAGGCCGATCCAGAAGACGCCGAGCAGCACGCCCGCGATCCCGAAGACGCCGCCCTGCGCGCTCGGCCCCGCGATGGTGAGGACGAACGTGAGCGGGATCGACGCGACGGCGACGAGCAGCACGGTCTCCGGCGTGCCGAGCATGGCGGCGACGACGAGCCCGATCAGGGTCGCGAAGCCCGCCAGCCGCGCCGGCCGCACGTCGGCGAGCATCTGGTAGAGCTCGTGGAGGCAGACGAGCCCGAGCGCGCCCGCGCCCGCGGCGAACCACCAGCCACCCTGGACGACGATGAAGATCGCGAAGATCCCGGCGGGGATCGCGGCGGCGACGCGCCCGCCCAGGTCGCCCATCGTCAGCGCGCTCCGAAGCGGCGCTGGCGGGTCCCGAACTCGTCCAGGCAGCGCTCGAACGCGGCCCGATCGAAGTCCGGCCACAGCTCGGGCGCGAAGATCAGCTCGCTGTACGCCGCCTGCCAGAGCAGGAAGTTCGACAGCCGCTCCTCGCCGGACGTGCGGATCACGATGTCCGGCTCGTGCATCTCGGGCGCGTACAGGAGCTTGGCGAACTCCTCCTCGCCGCCCCCGGAGTACCGCGCCGCGGCGTCCACGATCTCCGCGCGGCCGCCGTAGTTGAAGGCGATGAAGAACGTGATCCGGTCGTTGTCCGCCGTCTTCGCCTCGGCCCACTCGATCTGCTCGACCAGCTCGGGCGCGACGCCCTCGCGGCGGCCGAGGAACCGCATGCGGACGCCCTCCTCGTGCAGCTCCGGGGTCTCGTCGACGATCTTCTCGGCGAACATCGACATGAGCCCCGAGACCTCCTCGGGGGAGCGGTTCCAGTTCTCCGTGGAGAACGAGTAGACGGTGAGCTCACGGACCCCCAGCTCGACGGCATCGCGGAGCCGCGCCTTGACGACGTCGGCTCCGGCGCGATGGCCCTCCAGCACCGGGAGCCCCCGCTGCTGCGCCCAGCGTCCGTTGCCATCGGTGATGATGGCGACGTACCGAGCGCTCAAACCTCGAGGATCTCGGCTTCCTTGGTCTTGAGGAGCGCGTCCAGCGACGCGATGTGCTCGTCGGTGAGCTTCTGCAGCTCGCCCTCCGCGCGCTTCTCGTCGTCCTCGCCGATCTCGCCCTCGCTCTTGAGCTCGCGGAGATCCTGCATGACGTCGCGGCGGACGTTGCGGATGCCGATCCGCCCTTCCTCCGCGATCTGCCGCGCCATCTTGACGATGTCGCGGCGGCGCTCCTCGGTCAGCTCCGGCACCGACAGGCGCATCACGTTGCCGTCGTTGGACGGGTTGAGGCCCAGGTCGGAGTCGCGGATCGCCTTCTCGATGGCCTTCATCGCCGTCTTGTCGTACGGCGTGACCGTGAGCAGCCGCGCCTCGGGCGCGGACAGCGTCGCCAGCTGCTTGAGCGGCGTGATCGCCCCGTAGTAGTCGACCATGATCCGGTCGAGCAGGTGCGGGTTCGCGCGGCCCGTGCGGACCGTGCCGAACTGGGTGGCCGTCGACTCGACGGCCTTCTTCATCCGCTCGCCGGCGTCCGCCAGGAGCTCGTCGCTCATCTCGCTCATGTCTCGCTCGCCACCAGGGTGCCCACGCGCTCGCCGGACACTATCCGCTCGATGTTCCGCTCGTCGTCCATGTTGAAGACGTGGATCGGGAGCTTGTTCTCCATGCAGAGCGTCAGCGCGGTGGAGTCCATCACGCGCAGGCCCCGCTGGAGGGCGTCCATGTGGGTGATCTCCTCGATGAACGTCGCGTCCGGATCGGTCCGCGGATCGCCCGAGTAGACGCCCTCGACGCCGTTCTTGGCCATCAGGATCGCCTCGGCGCGCACCTCGACGGCGCGCAGCGCGGCGGCCGTGTCGGTGGTGAAGAACGGGTTGCCGGTGCCGGCAGCGAAGATCACGACGCGGCCCTTCTCCAGGTGGCGCATCGCGCGGCGCCGGATGTACGACTCGGCGACCTCCTGAATCTGGATCGCCGACTGCACGCGCGTGTCGACGTCCTGCTTCTCCAGCGCGTCCTGCAGCTGCAGGGCGTTGAGCACCGTCGCGAGCATGCCCATGTAGTCGGCGGTCGCCCGGTCCATGCCGGTCGCCGCCCCCTGGAGGCCGCGGTAGATGTTGCCGGCGCCGACGACGACCGCGACCTCGACGCCCTGGCGCTTGATCACGCCGATCTCGGCAGCGATCGCCTTCACGCGCTCCGGATCGGTGCCGTAGTCGAGGGAGCCCATGAGGGCCTCCCCCGACAGCTTCAGCAGGATCCGCTTGAAGGCGGGCACTCGCGGGTGGCTACTGGCCGACCGCGAAGCGGGCGAACCGGCGGATCTGGACGTTCTCGCCGGTCTTCGCGGCGGTGTCGTTCAGGATCTGCTGGATCGTCTTGCCCTCGTACTTGTCCTGGTTCACGTGCTGCTGGTTGAGGAGGACGATCTCCTCGTACCACTTGCGCAGCTGACCCTCGACGATCCGCGGGCGGATGTTCTCCGGCTTGTCGGCCGCCTGCTCCTCGAAGACCTTGGCCTCCTTGTCGCGGCGCTCCGGATCGACCTCGGCCTCGCTCACGTAGAGCGGGTTGGCCGCGGCGATGTGCAGGGCGATGTCCTTCGCGAACGCGATGAAGTCGTCGTTGCGGGCGACGAAGTCGGTCTCGCAGTCGACCTCCACCAGCACGCCGACCTTGGCGTTCGAGTGGATGTAGGTCTGGACCGTGCCCTCGGACGCGACGCGCTCGCCGCGGTCCTCGATCCGCTTGCCCTGCTTCTTGCGGAGGATCTCGATGGCCTGGTCGACGTCGCCGCCGGACTCCACGAGCGCCTTCTTGCAGTCCATCATGCCCGCGCCGGTGCGCTCGCGCAGGGCCTTGACGTCGGCGGCGCTGGGGCTGTAGGCGTCGGTGCTCACGACTTGGTCTCCTGCACGTCGATGTTGTCGTCGGTCTTCGGGGACTGGGCGTCGCCCGTGTCGGCGGAGGCGGGCGCGACCGGGGTCTGCGTCTCCTCGCTCGCGCCGGCGTCGGCCGTCTTGACGGGCTCGTCGGCCTCGGCCGGCGTCGCCTGCGTCGGGGACGGCTCCTGGTTCGCCTTGTCCGGCGTCGCGACCTCGGTGTTGGCCGACTGGTTCACGACCGGGTCGGGCTGCGGGCGGCCACCCTCGGCGACGGCCTCCGCGACCTCGGCCTCGGCGGCCTGGCGGTCGCCGCCGCCCTCGGCCTGCGTCAGCTTCGCCTGGCGCTCGGCCTCCGCCTGCGCCTCGGCCTCGCGCTTGGCCTGCTCCTCGGCCTCGCGGGCGGCGAGCTGCTCGGCCTCGCGGCGCGCCTGCTCCTCCTGCTCGCGCTGCTGGCGCTCCTGCTCGGCTTGGCGGAACTGGGCGTTGCCCTCGGCGACGGTGTCGCCGATCGCGCGGGCGATGAGGCCGCACGAGCGGATCGCGTCGTCGTTGCCCGGGACGACGAAGTCGATGCCGTCCGGGTCGCAGTTCGTGTCGACGAGGCCGATGATCGGGATGCGCAGGCGCTGGGCCTCGCGGACCGCGATGACCTCGGTCTTGAGGTCGATGACGAACATGGCCTGCGGGATGCGGGTCATGTTCTTGACGCCGCCGAGGTTGTTGCGGAGCTTCTCGAGGTCGGCGACCGCGTTGAGGCGCTCACGCGTCGGGAGCAGCTCGAGCTGACCCTCGCGCTCGTAGCGCTCGAGGTCGTGCAGGCGCTTGATCCGCAGCGAGATCGTCTGGAAGTTCGTGAGCAGACCGCCGAGCCAGCGGTTGTGCACGTAGGGCTGCCCGGCCGCCTCGGCGGCCTCCTTGATGGCGTCCTTCGCCTGCTTCTTCGTGCCGACGAACAGCACGGTGCCGCCGCGGCCGGCGATCTCCGACGCGAAGTTCTGCGCGTCCGAGAGCATCCGCTCGGTCTTGAGCAGGTCGATCAGGTAGATGCCGTCGCGCTCACCGTGGATGAAGCGGCGCATCTTCGGGTTCCAGCGGCGGGTCTGGTGGCCGAAGTGGACTCCGGACTCCAGCAGCTCGCGCAGGCCGACGTCAGCAGGCATGAGGTTCCTTTGGGTCTTGCGGTGAGATGGAAAAGCCCGCTTCGGACGCCGTCGGGATCTCAGGTTCTTGGGCTGAGACAGGACCGCGGCGCGTGACCCGAGCGGGGTCGACGACAGATTCGGTCCACCAGTGTACGCAAGTGTTGGCGAGCGCCTGCGTTGAAGGTGAACGCGGGTCGGTCCCCTTTCCCCTACCTCCGGTGACCGGCCCGCACCTGGAGCAGGCGACGGGGCGACCACGGACGGTCGCCCTGTTGCTCCTGGCGCCCAGCACCGCACTCGACGTCCTCCCGCCAAGGCGAACGTCAGGCAGCTGACCCCGCAACCCTCCCAGTGACGCCGCCAGCGTGACGGTGGGACGGAAAGGTGGGCTCTGGCGCCGTTTTCCCTCCCATCGTCACTCGCCCGCCCGACGCTGGGACGGTTGTGGGGGTTCGCCCGGGAGGGCCGCGGTGAGGTCGGGTGGGAGTGGGGAGGTGACCTCGACCGGCTCGCCGGTGAAGGGGTGGGGGAAGGCGAGGCGGGCGGCGTGGAGGAACTGGCGCTCCAGGCCGAACGTGGGGCGCCCCGGCGCGCCGCCGTCGTACTCGGGGTCGCCGACGACGGGGTGGCCGATGGCCTCGAGGTGGACGCGGATCTGGTGGGTACGGCCGGTTTCCAGCCGCACGCGCAGGAGGGTGACGCCGGCGTCGGGGAAGGCGCGGTCGATCTCGAAGTGGGTGACGGCGGCACGCGGCTCGTCGGTGTCGGTGGACATCCGCGTGCGCACGCGTCGGTCGCGGCCGATGGCGGCGTCGATCGTGCCCGTCCGCGCGGGCGGAAGGCCGTGAACGAGAGCGACGTACTCGCGCGTGATGTCGCGCGCCTGCAGCAACGCCTTCAGCCGGCGGTGCGCCTCCTCCGAACGCGCCACCACCAGGAGGCCGGACGTGTCGCGGTCGAGCCGGTGGACGATGCCCGCGCGGCCCTCCTCCCCACCCGCGGCGCCATGCGCCTCCAGCGCCTGCGCCAGCGTCCCGTGCCGGTGCCCGCGCGCGGGGTGCACCACGACGCCCGCGGGCTTGTCGACCACGAGCAGGTGCTCGTCCTCGTACGGCACGGCGAAGCCGAGCGCGTCCGCGTCGACCGGCGGGGGCGGCGGCGCGGTGGCGGGCTCGGGGAAGGTCACGAGCGAGCCGGCCGAGACCTTGAACCGCTTCTGCACGGCCACGCCGTCGACCAGCACCTCACCCGCGTCGATCGCCCGGGCGGCGGCGCTGCGGGAACCGAGCGGGGAGGCGAGCAGCACGTCGAGCCGCTCCCCCTCGGCCTCAGGCGGGACGCGCAGCTCGCTCACGGCGATCGTTCATCTCGATGACCAGCAGCAGCGCGACCACGCCCACGGTGATCGCCACGTCCGCGACGTTGAACGCCGGCCACTTGGGGAACTTGAGGAAGTCGGTCACGTGCCCCTGGTGGACGCGGTCGATCAGGTTCCCGATCGCCCCGCCCAGCAGCAGCCCGGTCGGCAGCCACATGTACGGCCGCGTCGCGTGCCGCGAGAAGTAGAAGAGCAGCCCGATCAGCGCCAGCGCGATGATCACGATCAGCAGCGCGGCGCCGCCGACGTCGATCCCGAAGGCGACGCCCTCGTTGCGCACATGGACGAGCTTGAGCGCCGGGAAGATCGGATCCTCCTCCCCGTACGCGATGTCGGCCCGCACCAGCGCCTTGGTGAGCTGGTCGACGGCCAGGACCAGCGCGAGCACGACGGCGGCGCGCGCCCAGGCCGCGCGGGCCCTCACCCGCGGACGAGGCTGACGACGATGTCGCCGACGATCCGCAGCACCAGGATCGCGACGATCGGGCTGATGTCGAGCGGCCCGATCGGCGGGATGAAGCGGCGGAAGATGCTCAGGTA
>DATMVO010000220.1:0-9750 GCA_035563115.1 Solirubrobacteraceae bacterium | reverse complement strand
GGCCGCGCCCGCGCCGGCGGCACGGACGACGCCGGACGAGCCGCGCCGCGCGTCGGCGACGCCCCAGCTCCGCCGGCTCGAGCGGACCTTCGGCGCGCGGCTGGGCGTCTATGCGTTCGACACCGGCTCGGGGCGGGAGCTCGCGTACCGCGCGGACGACCGGTTCCCGTACCCCTCGACGTTCAAGGCGCTCGCGGTGGGCGCGATCCTCGACCGGGTCGGCGTCGCCGGGCTCGACCGCACGCTTCCCGTCGGCACCCTCACCAACGCGTACTCGCCGATCACCGAGCAGCGCGTCGGCACCCGCATGAGCCTGCGCGCGCTCGCGTCCGCCGCCGTCCGGTACAGCGACAACACCGCGGCGAACCTCCTCCTCGACCAGCTCGGCGGGCCGAAGGGGCTCGACGCGTGGCTGGAGCGGAAGCTCGGCGACGACGTCACGCGGATGGAACGCCGCGAGCCCGAGCTGAACGAGTGGGCGCCCGGCGACCCGCGCGACACGAGCACGCCGCGCGCCCTGGCGCGCGACCTGCGTGCGCTCGTTCTCGAGGACGTCCTCGACCAGCCCGAGCGCGAGCACCTCGTCAGCTGGCTGCGCACGAACACGACAGGCGCGACGGTCATCCGCGCCGGCGTCCCGGAGGGCTGGAAGGTCGGCGACAAGACCGGCACCGGCGCCACCTACGGCGCCCGCAACGACATCGCCGTCCTCTGGCCGCCCGACGACCGTCCGCCGATCGTCCTCGCGATCATGTCCCGCCGCCCCGGCGCCGGCGACGAGCACGACGACGCGCTCATCGCCCGCGCCACCCGCGCCGTCGTCGCCGCGCTCGACGGCAGCTAAACCCAGGCCGAGGGGTGCTCGCAGCGCCCCTCACCGGCCCCGCACCGGTGCTTCCGTGGAGGCCATGAGCAACGAGAGCGGGCGGAACCGGTTCGACGGGAAGGTGGCGTTCGTCACCGGCGGGGGCACGGCGGGCGGGATCGGCCGCGCGACGGCGCTGGCGTTCGGGCGCGAGGGGGCGAACGTGATCGTCACGGACGTCGACCTCAACGCCGCCGCCGAGACCGCGCGGCTGATCGAGGAAGCGCCGGGCGGCGCGGCGCTGGCGGTGGCGTGCGACGTCACGCGCAGCGCGGACGTGACGGCGGCGCTGCGGGCCGGGATCGAGCGGTTCGGCCGGCTCGACGTCGCGTTCAACAACGCGGGCATCGAGCAGGCGGTCAAGCCGCTCGCCGAGATCGGCGACGACGAGTGGGACCGGCTCGTCGCGGTCAACCTGCGCGGCGCGTTCGTGGCGATGAAGGCTGAGATCGAGGAGCTGCAGCGGCACGGCGAGGGCGGCGCGATCGTCACCACGTCCTCCGGCGCGGGCGTCAAGGGCTTCGCCGGCCAGGCCGCGTACGCCGCCACGAAGCATGGGCTCATCGGCCTCACGAAGTCCGCCGCGCTCGACTACGCCGCCGACGGCATCCGCATCAACGCGATCTGCCCGGGGATCATCGACACGGAGATGATGCGCCGCTTCACGGGGGACACCGACGAGGGGCGCGCCCGCGTCGTCGCGCAGGAGCCGGTCGGCCGGATGGGCCGGCCGGAGGAGATCGCCGCCGCCGTGCTCTGGCTCTGCTCGGACGAGGCGGCGTTCACGGTCGGCCACGCGATGGTCATCGACGGCGGCCAGACCGCCTGACCCGTTCCACCGACAGGAGCACCGCACATGCAGATCACCCGCACGACCATCGACACGGCCAAGGGCCCGGCGGACTGGTTCACCGGCGACGTCTACATCGACGCCGTCGCGGCGCCCGAGGCGACGTCGACCTTCGCCGCCGCGCTCGTCCACTTCACGCCCGGCGCCCGCACCGCGTGGCACACGCACCCGCACGGACAGACGATCTTCGTCACCGAGGGCGTCGGTCTCTGCCAGCGCGAGGGCGGCTCGATCGAGACCATCCGCGCCGGCGACCGCGTCTTCTTCGAGCCCGGCGAGAACCACTGGCACGGCGCCGCGCCCGGCCGCTTCATGGCCCACGTCGCGATGCAGCAGAACGACGACTCCGGCTCCCCGGTCACGTGGGGCCGGCACGTGACGGACGAGGAGTACGGCGGCTGAGCCTGGCGCCTACGCCGCCGGGCGGCGGATGCCGTCGAGCGCGGCCTGGACGATCGGCTCGGTGTAAGCGGGCTCGCCGCGGATCCGGCTGACGGCGATGACCATGTCGAGGATCTGCTCGAGCGTGAGGTCGTCGCGGACCTCGCCGCCGGCCTGGGCGGCGTCGAGGAGCGGGCGGCCGGCGGCGAGGACGCGAGCGCGGCTGCCGTGGAAGACGGCGTCGTCGCGGTCAGGCTGCGCGAGCAGCTCCACCGCGATCTCGTGCTTGCTCGCGAAGAACTGGACGAACCGCCGCAGCCACGCGTCGAGCGCCGCGCCGGGCGTGTCGCCCTCGGCGTGCTCCGCCGCCGCGCAGACCGCGTCGACCTCCTCCACGTAGAGCGCCTCCAGCAGCTCGCGGCGGCCCGGGAAGTTGCGGTAGAGCGTCGCCATCCCGACGCCCGCGCGGCGCGAGATCTCGGCCATGGAGACCTCTCCGTCGCCGCCAGCCTCGGCGAACGCGGCGCGGGCCGCGGCGAGGATCGCGTCGCGGTTGCGGGCGGCGTCGGCACGGCGCTTCGGGGTGGAAGGGGTGGTCATCTGAGCAGAAGTGGATAGGCTGTCCACATCGGAAGCGGACAGGTTGTCCGCTCGGACGCTATCAGCAGATGAGGAAGCACATGAGCGACCAGAGGACCGCGCTGGTGACCGGCGCGAACAAGGGCATCGGCCTCGAGATCGCCCGCGGGCTCGGGCGGCAGGGGTGGAAGGTCGGCGTCGGCGCCCGCGACGACGCGCGCCGCGACGCCGCCGTGGAGGAGCTGCGCGCGGACGGGATCGACGCGTTCGGCGTGCCGCTCGACGTCACCGACGACGCGAGCGTCGCCGCCGCGGCCGAGACCGTCGAGCGCGAGGTCGGCCGCCTCGACGCGCTCGTCAACAACGCGGGGATCACCGGCAACGGGTCGCAGACGCCGACGACGGTGGACCTGAACGTCGTGCGCGAAGCGGTGGATGTCAACGTCTTCGGCGTCATCCGCACCACGAACGCGTTCCTCCCGCTCCTGCGCCGCTCGCCGTCGCCGCGGATCGTGAACATGTCGTCCACCGTCGGCTCGCTCGCGCGCCAGACCGACCCGGAGGCCATGACCGGCCCGCTCTCGCTCCCGTACTCGCCGTCGAAGACCTACCTCAACGCGGTCACCGTCCAGTACGCGAAGGAGCTCGAGGACACCAACGTCCTCGTCAACGCCGCCTGCCCGGGCTTCGTCGCCACCGACCTCAACAACTTCCGCGGCACCCGCACCCCCGAGCAGGGCGCCGCCATCGCCATCAAGCTCGCCACCCTCCCCGACGACGGCCCGACCGGCGGTTACTTCGACGACGACGGCCCGATCCTGTGGTGAGCTGATCGCGCCCGGCCGCTAGCCCGCGTTCGAGTTGACGAGCAGCCCGATGTGGGTGAAGTAGTTGAGGATCCCGAACGCGAGCATCACGGCACCCCCGGCCGTCCAGCAGACGCGGATGATCGTGATGAGCCTCGCCCGCAGCGTGCGCAGGGCGAAGGGCAGGAGCACCGCGCCGAGGCCGATGACCGCCCAGAGCGCGGAGATGAAGCTCGCCTCGAGCAGCGGCTTGTCCGCGAACTCGCCGCTGATCGGCTCCTGCGGCGGGGCGGCGAAGAGCTTGTACTTGACGCCGGCGACGGCGATCGCGAACAGCGCGCAGCCCATCGCGGCGGCGAACCACGAGATGGGCTGCGCGAGGCGTGCGAAGTACTCGGTCATCTCGCCCTCGTGCTCCTGGGCGGGCGTGGTGTTCGCGCGCCGCCACAGGATCACCGTCGCGCCGAGCAGCATGAGGCCGAACGCCAGCGACGGCTCCCCGAAGACGATGTTGTCGTGCGTGCAGCAGTTGTCGGCGACCTTCGGAAGCGGCCAGGTGAGCGACATGTGCAGGCCCGTGAGGGTGAGGATGGTCCCTAGGACACCGAACGCGACGGCCCAGCCCTCGTAGGCGACCTCCTCACGCCGGTGCAGGCGCGTCCCGAACTGGACGATCAGCAGCAGCGCGACGCCTGTCGCGACCGCCATGATCGTGTTGTACATCGTGAGGTCCTCGATGGGCGCGGTGGCGCCGATCGGGAGAGCGAGGCTGAGAGACATGAGGCCGCGTCCTCCCCGCAACCGGAATCGGGTGACCCGGAACGTTGGTTCCGCACCGCGGGCCCGCCGACGGATAAGCGGTCAGGCGGTGCGGTAGCGGACGACGCCGGTGTCGTCCGGGGCGTCGGCGGTGACCTGGTCGCGGGTGGCGAGGAGGTCGAGGTGGCCGAGGACCTCGGAGAGGGTGAGGTAGGCCTGGGTGAGGGCGACGTTGCCCCAGAGGCGCTGGGCGATCTCGTGGGCGGTGAGGGGGCCGTCGGCGAGGAGCTTGTGGATCTTCGCCGCGCGGCGCTCGTGGGCGCGGAAGCGGGAGTCGATGAGCTCGGCGTGGTCGTGGACGGGCTCGCCGTGGCCGGCGTGGATGACGTCGATGTCCATCGCCTGCGTCGCGCGGAGCGAGTCGAGGTAGGTGAGGAGCGCGGACGGCCGCGCATCCGAACCGTCGTCGCCGTCCAGCGGCCGCGTGATCAGCGGGTTGGACGAGATGTGGCCGATGACGTGGTCCCCGCCGAGCATCTCGCGCCGCTCCTCGTCGAAGAGGACCGTGTCCGACGGCGAGTGGCCCGGGCGGTGAAGGACCTGGAACTCGCGGTCGCGGAGCTTCAGCGTGCTCCCGGGAGCGAGCGGGCGAGTGACGGTGACCGCGGAGCCCCACCCGCGGAAGGCGGACGAGACCGCCCGCAACGCGAAGCCGACGTCCGATGGCACCCCGTGCCGCAGCATCAGCTCCTCCGCGAACCGGTCGTCCGCCTCCATGCGCTTGGAGTAGTCCGCCAGCCACGGCGCCAGCGCGTCCAGCGCCGCGACCTCGGCCCCCGACCGCCGCGCCAGGATCGACGCCAGGCCGATGTGGTCGATGTGCTGGTGCGTCAGCACGATCAGGCCCAGGTCCTCGACACGAAAACCCAGCGCGGCCAGGCCCTGCTCGAGCTCGTCGAGCGCCCGGCCGCTGTTGGGACCGGTGTCGACCAGGGTGAGCGGGTCGTCCTCGATCAGGTAGAGGTTGACCCGCCCGACCTGGAACGGCGTCGGAAGCGCGAGCTTGTGGATCACACGGTCACGAGCGGATGAGCCCGAGCACCTCGTCGCGCCGCGTCTCCATGTCCTCCCGGGAGACGAGCGACTCGAGGTTCAGGCGCAGCAGCGGCTCCGTGTTCGACTTGCGCACGTTGAAGTGCCAGTCGTCGAAGTCGATCGAGATGCCGTCGAGCTTCGTCACCGACGCGCCCTCCAGCGACCCGTACTTCGTCTCGATCTCGGCCATCTTCGCGTCCGCGTCGTCGACCGTCGAGTTGATCTCGCCGCTGATGAAGTACTTGGACCGGAAGTCGCCCACGAGCGACGACAGCGACCGCCCCTCGACCGACAGCTTCTCCAGCACGAGGAGCGCCGGGATCGTCCCCGCGTCCGCGTTGTAGAAGTCGTGGAAGTAGTAGTGGCCGCTCACCTCGCCGCCGAAGATCGCGCCCTCGTCGCGCATCCGCGTCTTGAAGAACGCGTGGCCGACGCGGTTGACGAACGCCTTGCCGCCGACCCGCTCGACCGTGTCCGGCACCGCCCGCGACGCGCGGACGTCGTAGAGGATCGAGGCGCCAGCGTTGTCCTTGGCCAGCAGGTGCTCGGCCAGGATCGCGGTGAGGAAGTCGCCGTCGACGAACTCGCCGGTGTCGTCGATGAAGAAGCAGCGGTCCGCGTCGCCGTCCCACGCGATGCCAAGGTCGGCGCCGGTCTCGCGCACCTTCTCGATGATGAACTCGCGGTTCTCGGGGAGGAGCGGGTTCGGCTCGTGGTCGGGGAAGTTCCCGTCCGGCGTCCAGTACGTCTCGACCAGATCGAGGCCGAGCGAGGAGAGGAGCGGCCCCACCATCGGACCGGCCATGCCGTTCCCGCCGTCCACGACGACCTTCAGCGGCTTGACGTTCGCCGGGTCGATGAACTTGATCGCGGCGGCGTGGAACTCGTCGAAGAGGTCGACCTCCTCGGACGTGCCCTTCGTGTCCGGGTCGACGTCCGGCAGCCCCACCTCGACGAGCTTGCGGATGTCCTGGATGCCTTCGTCGCCGCTCAGCGCGATGGCGCCCTTGCGAACCAGCTTCGCGCCCGTGTACTGCTTCGGGTTGTGCGAGGCGGTGCACATGAGGCCGCCGTCGAGCCCGCGCGAGCCGACGAGGAAGTAGAGCATCTCGGTGCCGCATTGGCCGGCGTCGATGACGTGGGCGCCCTCGGCGACCATGCCCTCGCGGTACATCGCGGCGAGCTCCGGCGCCGTGAGGCGCATGTCGCGGCCGAGGCCGACGTTCAGGCTCGCGGCCGGCTTGTGGTTGAGGTCGGCCAGCACGCGGACGAACGCGCGCCCGATGTTGAAGGCGACCTCGTCGTCGATCTGGTCGCCGTAGACGCCGCGGACGTCGTAGGCCTTGAAGATCGAGGGATCGAGCGTCTGCACGGGCGGCAACTCTAGACGTCGCGCGCCTCAGAACCGCCGCCGGACCGTCGTGTGCGGGTCGAACCACAGCTCCAGCCCGTGGTCGTCGGCCAGCCGGTGCGCCAGCTCGCGGTCCAGATCGGTGGGGTCGGAGAGGGCCTCGTCGAACCCGTCGACCCGCTGCAGGAGCGCGGTCTTGAGGCTGACGTGAGCCGAGGAGAACGCCTCGGCGTCGGCGTGGTCGCCGGTGAGGACGTCGGTGGGGAGGAGGCGCCGGCGCAGGCGGGAGCGCGGGTCGGGGACGAGGACGCGGCCGAGCAGCGCCTGGTCGTCCTCCGGGCGGGCGGCGTGGAACTGGGCGTGGCGCTCGAGCACGTCGCGCTCGGGGACGAGCGCGGGATCGAGGAGGAGCGTGACCGGCTGGGACGCCATGCGGATCCCGGCGTTGCGCGCGGCGGCGTGCCCGGGATCGTCGGCGCGGACGACCGCGACGGAGCCCGGCGCGTCGAGCATGAGCACGTCCGGCGGCGGCGCGTGGGCGTCGAGGCAGACGAGGACCTCGCGCGCGGGGGCGAGGCGGCGCAGCGCGGCGGGGAGCGCGGGCGCCGGGCCGAGGACCGGGATGACGACGGTGAGCATCGGTGACCGGACATACTGCCCGGCCGATGACGCCCCCGGTGGTGATCCTGTGCGGCGGCCGCGGCACCCGCCTGCAGGCCGACGTGCCCGATCTGCCCAAGCCGCTCGTCGAGGTCGGCGGCCGGCCGATCCTCTGGCACGTGATCCAGATCTACGCCTCGCAGGGCCTACGGCGGTTCCTGCTCGCCACGGGCTACAAGGCGGAGCTGATCCAGGACTTCGTGGAGCGCGAGACGTGGCCGGAGGGCGTGACCGTCGCGTGCGTCGACACCGGGCTCGACACGCCGACCGGCGGGCGGATCGCGAAGCTCGGACGGGCGCCGGGGCTCGGGCTGGCCGAGGGCACGTTCCTCGCCACCTACGCGGACGGCGTCGCGGACGTCGACCTGGCGCGGCTCCGGACCTTCCACGCCAGGCACGGGCGGCTCGCGTCGATGACCGTCGTCCGCCCGCACCTCCAGTTCGGCGTCGCGAACATCAACGGCAGCGACGAGATCGTCGGGTTCGACGAGAAGCCGCGCTCCGAGCACTGGATCAACGGCGGCTTCTTCGCCTTCGAGCCGGGCGCGCTCGACTACCTGACCGACTCGTCGACCCTGGAGCGCGAGCCGCTGGAGGGCCTCGCGCAGGACCGCCAGCTCCGCGCGTTCCGCCACACCGGCTTCTGGGACTGCATGGACACCTACAAGGACGCGGTGCTCCTCAACGACCTGTGGGAGCAGGGCCGCGCGCCGTGGAAGGTGTGGGGCTGAGGTGCGCGCGGCGGTGAGCGGCGCGACCGGGCTGCTGGGCCGGGCGCTGACGAAGCTCCTGATCGAGCGCGGCGACGACGTCGTCCCGCTCCCGCGCGGCGCGGAGGTGCCGCCCGCGGTCGACGTCGTCTTCCACCTCGCCGCGCAGACCACCGTCCCGGCCGCGCGCGAGGACCCGATCGGGACGTTCGAGTCGAACGTCGCGCTCACGTGGCGGACGCTGGCCGGCGCGCCCCGCGCGGTCTTCGCCTCGTCCGACCAGGTCTACGGCCCGCGCGCGCCCGTGCCCACGCGGGAGGACGCCCCGCTCGACCCCGACGGCCCGTACGCGGCGTCGAAGGCCGCGGCCGACCTCCTCGCCCGCCAGCTCCCCGGCGTCGTCGTCGCGCGGCTCGCCAACCTCTACGGCCCCGGCGACGCGCAGACGACCCGGCTCGTCCCGGGCACGATCGCCGCGGTCAGGGCGGGCCGCACGCCCACCATCCGCGGCGACGGCAGCGCGGCGCGCGACATGCTCTTCGTCGACGACGCCGCGCACGCGCTCCTCGCCCTCGCCGACGGCGGCACGCCCGGCGAGGCCTACAACGTCGGCACGGGGCGAGCGACGTCCGTGCGCGAGGTGGTCGACGCGGTCCTCAGCATCGCCGGCAGCGACCTCGAGCCGGAGATCCTCGGCGGCGCGCCGGCGGGGGAGGACGGTCGCCGCGCGCTCGACGTGGCGAAGATCGCGTCCGCCGTCGGATGGACGCCCACGACCTCCCTGCAAACCGGGCTGCGGCGCACCTGGGACGCGGCCGGATGAGCATCTAGACTGAACCGTCATGGCCGGTCACTCCAAATGGGCAGGGATCAAGCACAAGAAGGCGATCGTCGACTCGCGTCGCGGCAAGCTCTGGACGAAGCTCGCCCGCGGGATCACGGTGGCGGCGAAGGAGGGCGGCGGCGACGTCAAGGGCAACCCGTCCCTCGCGCTCGCGGTGCAGAAGGCCAAGGACGCCTCGATGCCCAAGGACAACGTCCAGCGGGCGATCGACAAGGGCACCGGCGCCGGCGCCGACGCGGAGAACTTCGAGACCGTGCTGTACGAGGGCTACGGCCCCGGCGGCGTCGCGATGCTCATCGAGGCGATGACCGACAACCGCAACCGGTCCAGCGCCGACATCCGGCACCTGCTGTCCAAGCACGGCGGCTCGCTCGGCGAGCCGGGCTCCGTCGCCTACCTCTTCGACAAGAAGGGCGTCGCCGTCGTCAACGGCGAGAAGTACACCGAGGACGACCTCATGCCCGCCATCGAGGCCGGGGCGGAGGACATCGCGTCCGACGAGGAGTTCTTCGAGATCCTCACCGAGCCGTCCGACCTCACCGACGTCCGCGCCGCGCTCGACGAGGCGGGGATCGAGATCGAGTCGTTCGAGGTCCGCTGGCAGCCCAAGACCACGGTCACGCTCGACGAGGAGGGCGCGACCAAGCTCCTCAAGCTCATCGACGCGCTCGAGGACAACGACGACGTGGACACGGTCAACGCGAACTTCGACGCGCCGGCCGAGGTCCTCGAGAAGGTCGCGGGCTAGCGCGGCGCAACCTGGGCGGCGGCGGGACGTTCCAGGGGCATGAAGCTCCGGAGAACCCTCGTTCCGCTCGCCGCAGCGGCCGCCGCGCTCGCCCTCGGGCCC
>DATMVO010000219.1:0-3202 GCA_035563115.1 Solirubrobacteraceae bacterium | reverse complement strand
GCTCGTGCAGGACGCGGTGGCGCGCGGCGCGACGCTCGAGTGCGGGGGCGGTGGGAGCGGCGCGTACGTCGAGCCGGTCGTGCTCACCGACGTGCCGGACGACGCGCCGGTGCTGCGCGAGGAGGTGCCCGGGCCGGTGCTCTGCGTGCGCGCCGTCGACACGCTGGAGGAGGCGATCGCGGGCGCCAACGCGGCCGAGCTGGGCCTCGGCGCGTCGGTATGGACGGCGGACCGGGCGCGCGGCGCGCGGATCGCCAAGGCGCTGCACGCGGGGATGGTGTGGATCAACGACCACCAGGTCGCGCCGATCGCGCCGCAGCTGCCGTGGGGCGGCGTGAAGGGCTCGGGCCTGGGCCGGGTGCGCGGCGAGGCGGCGCTGCTGACGTGCGTGACCGACAAGGTCATCACGTGGGATCCGCCGGGCGGGCGCGAGCCGTGGTGGCACCCGTACGACGCGTCGCTCCTGCGCGCCGGCGAGGCGATGGCGTGGCTGCGCAGCGGTCGCGACCGGGATCGCTCGCGGGCGTGGCGGGAGCATCCGGTGCCGGTCGCGCGGACGGCGCGGCGCGCGCTGCGCCGCTGAACGGCGCGCTCGCCGGTCGTTCGTTCACAACGTCACGAGCTCGCGGCCGTGCACGGGAGGTGGCGCGTGGGGAGGCCTCGTGGCATGAAGAAGCCCATCACCTCACGCATGCACGCCATGCTCGACTACCCCGCGGGCCTCGTGCTCATCGCGTCGCCGTGGATCTTCGGGTTCAGCGACGAGGGTGGTGCGGCTGTCGCCCTGCCGATCATCGTCGGCGTCCTCGCGATCCTGCAGAGCCTCATCACCGACTGGGAGCTCAGCGTCGCGGACATCCTTCCTCTGCCGATGCACCTCATGGTCGACGTCGTCGCGGGCGTCGTGCTCGCCGCGTCGCCGTGGCTCTTCGGCTTCGCCGACGAGGGCACCAACGCGTGGCTGCCGCATCTCGTCGTCGGCCTCGGCCTCGTCGCCGCCGGCCTCATGACCCAGCGCCACCGCGAGACGGCCCGCACGCACGGCCGCCCCGCGCACGGCGCCGCGTAGCCGCTACGCCGCACCGCCTGGTTGAATCGGGACGGGCATGCTGCTCGTCCCGATTCCCCTCGCCATCGGCGGCGTGCTCCTCTGCGCGTCGCTCTTCGCCACGTGGTTCGACGTGGCCGGCACGCTGGAGTACAGCGGCTTCGAGGAGCCGTCCCGCAGCGATGTCGCGCGCATCACCGCCGAGCTCGCCCAGACGGGCTGGGAGTTCTGGGACGGCGGCGACGTCTCCCTCTTCCTCCTCGGCGCGAGCCTGATCGGCCTGGCGATCTACGACGCGGTCGTCCACCGCGTCCCGTGGCCGGTCCTCGCCGTCGCGGCCCTGCTCTGCGCCACCGCGCTCGGCATCGTCCTCGCGGACGGCTTCACCGGCGACACGGTCACGTTCGTCGAGGGCTCGTTCGGCGAAGGCGTCGGCGAGGCGCGCATCGCCCGCGACCGCGCGGGCGGCCAGTGGGTCGCGATCATCGGGATCGGCGTCGCGCTGCTCGGCCTCGCCCTCGGCTGGAACGAGCGCCGCCACCCGCCGAGCGGCGTCGCGGACGCCGAGGCTCAGGCCACGGCCGAGCGCGCCTGAGGCACCTGGCGCAGGCGGCCGGGCACGAAGGGCAGGAGGAGCCGCTTCGTGTACTGCGCGCCGGCCTGGAGGGCGACGGCGCGGGCGGGGTCCCAGCCGAGGTCGTACATCTCGCGGACGTGCCTGGGGAGCAGGCCGACCGTGATGAAGTTGACGACCTCGAGCAGCGGGCGGGCGACGAGCGGGACCGGCGGGTTCATCACGATCTGCTTGGCCAGCTCGCGCGCCTCGTCGGAGACGTGCAGGTCGCCGCTCTCGAGCATCCCGGTGAAGTACGCCTCGAAGTCCTCGATCGTGTCCGGCATGTCCGCGTCGGTGAGCCCGAAGTGGCGGCCGATGACCTTGTAGTCCTGCCAGTACGCGTCGCGCTCGTCGCGGGTGAGCCTGCGGACGTAGGTCTGGTAGACGAGCAGCGCGCTGTCGACGAGCGTGGCGAGGATCCAGAGGAGGAGGACCGGGTCGTCGGCGCGGTACGGCGTGCCGGCGGGGAAGCGGCCGGACGGCTCGGACAGCTCGCCCTGCACGCGCGAGTGCATGATCCGGACGCGGCGGGTCAGCTTGTCCGCCTTCTCGCGCGAGCCGAACGCGATCTCGTCCATCACCTTCGCGGTGCGGCTCAGCCGCTCGTACGGCGCGTCCAGCGCGCCGGTGTGGGCGAAGAACCCGGCGAACGCGACCGGGTGGGTGGCCTGCAGCAGCAGCGCGCGCGGGCCGGAGAACGCGACCGCCCACTCACGGTGGACGCGCCGCAGCATCGAGTCGTCGGTGAAGTAGGACGCGGCCGTTTCGGACATGCTCCCGGTGTACGTGAAGGTACCTGCCGCAAGACCATCCGACGGTTCCTTTGTCACCCTGGCGCTCGGCACGGGCGCGCTGCTGGTCGCCGCGCTGACGATCGCGCCGATCGTCCCGGCCGACGAGGACCGGGCCTCGCCCGCGTACGCGGGCCTCTTTGCGGTCGGGGAGGAGCGCGAGACGCTGATGCTCGCCCACCCGTCCGCCGCGAAGGCCGTCCTCGTCGTCGCCGTCCTGCTGGGGCTGTGGTCCTGCGTGCGCGTCGCGCGCACGCCGGCCGGCACGCCGCCTTCCGCCGCACCGGCGTTCGCGGCGGCCGGCCTCGCGGTCGGCCTGATCCCGTGGATGGGCTACACGGGCACGGGCGAGAGCGGCATCGCCGTGCCGTTCGGCGAGGGGAGCTACCTGCTCACGGGCTGGGACCAGCTCGGGTGGCTCGGCTGGCTGCTCGTGGCCGCGGGGGTCGCGCTCGCCGCCGCCGGAGCCCGGGCCCGGCCGCCGGTCGCCGTCGTGCTCGTGCCGGTCCTGGCCGCCGGCCTCGTCCTCCTCGGGGCGCTCGCCGTCGATCCCGGCGACGGGCTCTCGGTGGTGCCGGCGCCCGCGCTGCTGCCGGTCCTCGCCGCGCTCGGCTTCGCGTTCGCGGTCGCCTGGCGGCTGCCGGCCGGGTCTCGATCAGGGGGCGACCGGCGTGTCGCGGACACGGGGTGCGCGGTGCTGGCCGCCTCCGTGGTGCTGCCGTGGTCGTTCGAGGGCCAGGCGTTCTG
>DATMVO010000218.1:0-9022 GCA_035563115.1 Solirubrobacteraceae bacterium | reverse complement strand
GCGGCAGCCCCGCCGCCCGCGCCTCGCCGCCGCCGGGCACCCCGGCCAGCGCGAGGAGCACCCCGCACGCCACCACGATCGTCGCTCGTCGCATGGCGGGCGCATCGGCGCTCGCCGCACCGCGCGAGACCTCCTGCGCGGCGAGTGGACGCACGAACGACGAAGGGCCGCTCGGCATGAGCGGCCCCTCGAGGTCCGGCGGTGCTGCGGAGGGTGCTTAGGCCGTGGCCTTCGCGGGCTCCTCGGCGCGGCGCGGGAGCAGCGTCTCGCGGGCGATGACGAGGCGCTGGATCTGCGACGTGCCCTCGTAGAGCTGCATGATTTTCGCGTCGCGCATCAGCTTCTCGACCGGGTACTCCTTGATGAAGCCGTAGCCGCCGTACACCTGGACGGCGTCCGTGGCGATCTCCATCGCGGAGTCCGACGCGAAGCGCTTGGCGTGCGAGGACTCGAGGGTGTTGCGCTTGCCCTGGTCGAGCAGGACGGCGGCGTTGTAGGTCATCAGCCGCGAGGCGTGGACCTTGGTCGCCATGTCGGCGAGCATGAACTGGATCGCCTGGTGCATCGCGATCGGCACGCCGAACTGGACGCGCTCCTTCGAGTAGTCGCAGGCGAACTCGAACGCGGCGCGGCCGATGCCGGTCGCCATGGCGGCGACGCCCGGACGGGTGTAGTCCAGGGTCTGCATCGCGACCTTGAAGCCCTTGTTCTCCTGGCCGAGGAGGTACTTGGCCGGGATCACGGTGTCGTTGAAGGTCACGGTCGCCGTGTTCGACGCCCGCTGACCCATCTTGTCCTCCTTCTTGTCGATCGTGACGGTCTCGTCACGAGGGACCAGGAAGGCGGAGATGCCGCGGTGGCCGGCGTCCATGTCGGTCTTGGCGTAGACCGTGTACCAGTCGGCGTAGGTGCCGTTGGTGATGAAGCACTTCGAGCCGTTGATGACGTACTCGTCGCCGCGCTTGACGGCCTTCGTGCGCATCGACGACACGTCCGAGCCGGCGCCCGGCTCGGTGAGGCAGAACGAGGCGAACTTCAGCGACTCGGTCAGCGAGGTGAAGTACTCCTTCTTGACCTCCTCGGAGCCGGCGATCGCGATCGGGGCCGAGGCCAGGCCGTTCGCGCCGAGCGAGGTGGTGATGCCCGAGCAGCCCCAGGAGAGCTCCTCCTCGATGATGGCTCCATCGAGGTGCGAGAGGCCCGCTCCGCCGTACTCCTCCGGCGCGTGCGTGTTCATCAGACCGACCTCGAACGCCTTCTCGAGGACGTCGATCGGCCAGGTGCCGTCCTTGTCGTACTCCCACGCCTTCGGACGGATCTCGTTCACCGCGAAGTCGTGGGCCAGATCGCGGAGGTTCTTCTGCTCGTCGGTGAGCGTGAAGTCGACCATGTGGTGCTGGGGCTCCTTGGGGAAGCTTGTGAAAGCCTTCGTTGACTCGCGAGTCAACAATGCGCTCAGAGTACCGTGCCGCCCGGTCCGCGTCGCCCCATCATCCGGCCAGGACGCCGCTCCGCGGATGCGCGAGACTCCAGGGGTGGAGGCGGCCTTCGGATACGTGCTCTTCGCGGTCGTGGTGATCGCCGCGGTGGTCGCGATCGCCAGCCTGCGCGGGGAGCGCTACGACCACATCGGCCGCGGCGGGCTCTTCGAGGACGACCCCAAGCGGCGCGCCAGCGACGCCACCTCGACCGTCGTCCGCGACGAGGAGGTGCGGCAGATGGTCGAGGCCGCGAACGTCCGCCGGATGGCGCGCGGAGAGGCTCCGCGGGACGTCGAGGCGGAGATGGCACGGCTCACGAAGCCCTCCGTCGACCCTGCGCTGGAGGCCGAGGTGCGCGACCTCGTGACCGCCCGAAACGCCCGTCGCGTGCGCCGCGGGCAGCCGCCGCTGGACGTCGAAGCGGAGGTAAGGCGGCAACTCGACGACGCGATGGGGTAGAACGCCGCGCATGGCTGATCCCCGAACGTTCGAGCTCGACGAGCTCGCGAACCGCCCCGGCACCTACTACAACCCGCAGACCGACGTGGTGATGATCGTCGACGACACCGTCGACGTCGACACGGAGATCTTCGACCTCGAGGAGTTCGAGGGCGCGGACTGGGTGCTCATCGCCGACGAGGCGCCGGTCGACGAGGCGCGCCGCGACCAGCTGCTCGAGTCCTTCCAGGTCACGCAGCGCCCGTCCACCGCGACGCCGAACGAGGACTACGACGAGGTGGACCCCGAGCCGGAGGCCGTCGAAGAGCTGGAGTGAGCCTCGCGCCGGTCGGCGATCTCCGAGGCGGCGATGCCGACGGCGAACGCGCCGAGCACGATCGCCAGGGAGCCGACCGGCCCGATGTGCACCAGGTCCTCGATCAGGAGCTTGACGCCGACCAGGGCCAGCACGATCGCGATCGTCTGGTCCAGGTAGCGGAACCGCTTGATCAGCCCTTCCACGAGGACGAAGAGCGCGCGCAGGCCGAGCAGCGCGAAGACGTTGCCCATCCAGACGACGAACGTGTCGTCGGAGATCGCGAGCGCGGCGGGGATCGAGTCGATCGCGAACGCGATGTCCGCCGCCACGATCGCCGCCAGGCAGACGAAGAGCGGCGTCGCGTGGAGCTTGTGGTCGATCCGGTGGAACCACGCGTTGCCGAAGTAGCCGTCGGTGACCGGGAAGACCTTGCGGACCACCTTGACGACGAAGTTCTTGTCCGGGTCCGCGCCCTCCTCGACGCCCTGCAGGATCCGGTAGGCGAGCACGATCAGCAGGATCCCGAGGATGTAGATCGTGAAGTGGAACTGCTCGATCAGCGCGATCCCGCCGGTGATCGCCAGGCCGCGCAGGATCAGCGCGAAGACGATGCCGAAGAAGAGCAGCCGCGCCCGCAGCTCGACCGGCACCGAGAAGTACGCGAAGAGCAGGATGAAGACGAAGAGGTTGTCGAGCGAGAGCGAGCGCTCGATCAGGTAGACCGTCGTGTACTCGACGGCGCGCTCGGAGCCGTCGGTGGCGAGCAAGAGCAGGCCGGCCAGGAGGCTGAGCACGAGCCAGCCCAGCGACCAGACGACGCCCTCACGGAAGCTGGGCTCACGCCCGCGCGCGAAGAAGTGCAGGTCGACCCAGAGGAAGACCAGCAGGGCGACGATCAGCCCGATCCAGTGCTCCGCGGCGTTCATGCGTAGAAGAAGACCACGCCCATCAAGGCGTACAGGGCCAGCATCTGGAGGCCCTCGAACCACGTCGACTCGCCCTCGTTGACGACGAAGTTCGCGACGAGGATCGCCAGCAGCATCGCCACCAGCTCGTAGCCGTTGAAGACGAGCGCCATCGGGTGCTCGCCCACGACGAACGAGAGCAGGACGAGGACCGGGGCGACGAAGAGCGCGATCTGGGCGCTGGAGCCGATCGCGATGTTGACGCTGAGGTCCATCTTGTCCTTCGTCGCGAAGTAGATCGCGACCCAGTGCTCGGCGGCGTTGCCGACGATCGCGACGACGATCAGGCCGACGAAGAACGGGCTGATGCCGATCCCCTCGGACGCCTCGGTGATCGAGCCGACGAGGATCTCGGACATGACGCCGACGGCGACGCCGGCCCCGGCGAGCGACAGCACCGAGCGCTTGACCGACCACGCCTCCTCGCCCTCCTCGCCCTCCTCGTGCGGGTTGAAGAGCGAGCGGTGCGTCCGGAGGCTGAAGAAGAGGCCGCCGACGTAGGTGCCGAGGAGGATCACCGCGACGATCGCGGACATCGTCTCCAGGTCCGAGCCGAAGTTCACCTCCTCCTGCCCCACGCGCGGCAGCGAGCCGCCGTGGATGAGCTGGAAGACGGCCGGGAGGACGAGCGCGGCGCCGGCCAGCAGGAGCATCAGGACCTGCGCGTTGGCGGCGGTGTGGTTGAACGTCTGCTTCTCGCGCTTGGCGCCGCCGATCAGCATCGCGGCGCCCATCACGAGCAGGATGTTGCCGAGGATCGAGCCGATCAGCGAGGCCTTGACGACCTCCTGCAGCCCCTCGCGCAGCGCGAAGAAGGCGATCACGAGCTCGGGGAAGTTGCCGAAGGTGACGTTGAGCAGGCCGCCGATGCCCGGGCCGGTGCGGTGGGCGAGCTCCTCGGTGGAGCGGCCCATCAGGGCGGCGGTCGGGATGACGCCCGCGGCGGCCGCGAAGAAGATGATCTCCGCCGAGGCGCCGGCCACCTCGAGCGCGATGGCGATCGGGATGAAGGGGACGAGCAGGTACGGCCACCCGGACCCGCTCAGGAGGAAGCTCTTGACGTCGCGCACGGCGGCCAACCTACCCACCGGCGCGACGGGCTGAGCGCCTACGCGGTCTTCGTCAGGTCCCGCGCGGGGTCGATCGCCCAGCGGGAGGCGAGCTCGCGCAGATGGTCGTCGACGTCCCAGCGGTCCGGCAGCGCCGGGCCCTCGTGGTCGGGCGTCGCGCCCTTGAGCAGCATCGAGCCGTGGTTGTCGCCGATCGCGCGCAGCTCCGCCACCTCGTCGGCGGTGAGCGGCGAGACCTTCGGCACCGCCGCCAGCTCGGCCCGCTTCTGCTCCACCGGGCGCCCGTCGGGCTCCTGGATGAGCGTCGGCACCACGCACGTGACCGGACCGTGCGCGAGGTCCCACGCGCACGAGAGCTGGAGCGGCGTGAGGCCGTGGCGCTCGCCGACCGGCCGCATCCGGGCGAGCTTCTCGCGCCCCGCCTCGACCCAGCCCTTGGGCCGGAAGAGCCGGTGGTCGCGCTCGGCGAACCGGTGGCCGGGCTCGACGTCGTCCCAGAAGAGGCCGCCGTAGTCGACGACGCGGGCGATCACGTCGATCCCGTGCCGCTCGGCCGCCGCCAGCGCCAGCTCGCCCGGCCAGGGCTCCATCGGGCTGAGGATGAGCATCGCCCAGTCGATCCGGTCGCCGAACCGCTCGAAGCAGTCGATGACGTCGAGCGTGAAGCCGTTCGCCGGGCCGGGCGCGACGCCGATGCTCTTCGTCAGGCCGGCGTCGACGAGCGCGCTCATCCCGTCCCAGACCGCCTCGGACGTGTAGCCCGCGCGGTCGGGGTTGTGGAGGAGCAGGACGTCGAAGTGGCCCACCCCGCTGCGCTCGAGCGACTTCTCCGTGGCCTCACGCAGGTAGGACGCGTACTGGTCCGGCCCACGCAGGCGCGGGTCGGTGAAGCGCGGGAAGCCCTTCGCCCCCTCGCGCTCGCCCTCGTAGAAGTCGTGGCCGACGGCGCCGATCAGCGTGTACGTGTCGCGGTCCAGGCCGGCGATTGCGGCCTTGACCACGCCGTCCGCCTCACCGGCGCCGTAGACGTCGGCGGTGAGGATCGTGTCGATGTCGGCGCCGGGGCGGAGCAGCGCGGTCAGCCGCTCGTCGTCGAGCCGCTGGCCGAAGTGCATGAAGCGGCCGCCGCCCCACGTCCCCAGCGCGACGTGTCCTACTGGCCGATGAGCTGTGCGCATTCCTGGAGCTTGCCGATGTCGGTGCCGGCGGCCTGGACGCACTGGTCGTAGGCCGAGCCGCCGCTCGCGCCGGTGTCGCCCGACGCCGGGGGCGTTGCGGGCGTGGTGGGCGTCGTGGCGGTGCCGGAGCCCGAGCCGGACGCCCCGCCGCCGCCCGTGATCCCGCCGAGCGCGCCCTGCAGGTCGGTGAGCGGCTTGGCGTTCTTCGGCGCCGCGATCGTCTGGTCCTCGTTGAGCTTGGCGAACGTCAGGTCGAACGTGATGTCGCCGCTGCTCAGGCCGTTGAGGCCCTTGCGCTGGTCCTCCGGGACGTCGAACGCGACCTTGATGTTCAGGCGGCGCAGCGTGCGGTCGTCCTTGCCCGTCCACACGTCGACCTTCGCGCTCTTGACGCCCTCGGCGATCGCCTTGCGGTCCGATTCGGAGAGCTGGCGCGAGCCGCTGTTCTCCGCCGCATCGCCCTGCTCGGAGGACGCCGCGTCGTCCGCGCACGGGTCCTGCGTCGCGCTCGTGTCCGTGCGGCCGAGGATGCGGTTGACGTCCTCCAGGAAGGCGGGGACGGCGATCCCGGCGGTGACGTGCGTCGTCTCCGCGCCGCCGACCTCCTCCTCGCCGGCCGACTTCGCGTCGCTCAGCCACTTGCTCGGGTCGATGCCGAGCGTGGCGAGCGAGACGCCGGAGTCCTTGTCGTCGCTGCACTTGGCCTGCTCGGCGTAGCCGTCGCGGAACTGCTTGTAGAGGTCGGCCGACATCTCGTACGCCTGGTCGGCGACCGTGATGAAGCCCTTGTCGTCGGTGGAGACCGCGCCGACGCGCAGCGACTGGCCGCTGAGGTCGAGCTGCGCGGTGAAGTCGAACTTCGGCAGCTCGGTGCCGCCGCGCGACTGGAACGGGCCGGTCAGCTTGAGCGCGAGCGGCCCGCTGACGTTGGCCAGGCCCTTCGTGTTCAGCCGCAGCGACACGCCCAGCTCGCCGCTCTTGATCACCTTGCCGGCGCCGAAGGTCTCCTTCAGCACCGCCGCGGGATCGTCGGAGCCGGAGCTCGAGTCGTCGCCGCCGCAGGCCGTGAGGCCCAGCGCGCAGGCGATGACGAGCAGCATCAGGGACAGCCACCTGGTCATGCGGGCTCAGCGTACACTCGCCCGTCCGATGCCTTGCCGCACCATCCTCTACACCGGCAAGGGCGGTGTGGGCAAGACGTCCGTCGCCGCGGCGACGGCCCGGCGGTGCGCCGCCCAGGGCGCGCGGACGCTGGTCGTCTCGACCGACCCCGCCCACTCGCTCGGCGACGTGCTCGAACGCGAGCTGGGCGCCGACCCCGTCGAGGTCGAGCCGGGCCTCTGGGCGCATCAGGTCACCGCGCAGGCCGAGCTGGAGGCCAACTGGTCGCAGGTGCAGGCGTGGGCCGGGTCGATGATGGTCGAGCGCGGCGTCGACCGGATCACCGCCGACGAGCTGACCGTCCCGCCCGGCGCGGACGAGCTGTTCGCGCTGCTGGCGATCAAGGAGCGGTACGAGTCCGGCGCGTTCGACGTCGTGGTGGTCGACTGTGCGCCGACCGGCGAGACGCTCCGCCTCCTGGCGTTCCCCGACGTCGCGCGGTGGTGGCTCGACAAGGTCTTCCCCCAGCAGGGCCGGCTCCTCGACGCGGCGCGCCCGATCGCGCGCGCCGTGCTCGACCTCGAGCTGCCCGGCGAGCGGGTGCTCGACGAGGTGCGGCGGCTGGTCGCGAACATGGTCGAGATGCACGAGATCCTCCGGGACCGCGAGCACGTCACCGTCCGCCTCGTGATGAACCCCGACCGGATGGTCGTCGACGAGGCGCGCCGCACGTTCACCTACCTCAACCTCTACGGCTTCCTCACCGACGCCGTGGTGGTCAACCGGGTCTTCCCGGAGGACGTCGGGCCGTACTTCGCGGGCTGGCGCGCGACGCAGCAGGAGGCGATCGGCGAGGTCGACGCGGCCTTCGCGCCCGTGCCGGTGCTCCACGCGCCGTACTTCGACCAGGAGGTCCGCGGCGACGCGATGCTCGACCGGCTGGGCGACGCGCTCTTCGAAGGGCGGGCCGTGCGCGACGTCCTCCACGCGACCTTCACGCAGGATCTGGACGTGCGGCCGGACGGGGCGACGCTGCGGCTGAGCCTGCCGTTCGCGCGCAAGGACGCGCTCCAGCTCAAGCGGATCGGCGACGAGCTGGTGGTGCGCGTCGGCCCCCACAAGCGGACGATGCTGCTTCCGCCTGCGCTGGCTGGGTACCGACCGTCCGGTGCCACCTTCGACGACGATGCCCTGGTGATCGAGTTCCATGCCTGACGAGCGACCGCCACGCACGACGCCCGAGGCGCTCGACGCGCTGCGCGACCGCCTGCGCGCGACCCAGGAGGCCGCGCAGAAGCTCGCCGAGGACGCGGCCTCCGACCGGCCGCCGCCGATGGGCTGGGACGTGCCGCGCTCGGCGGACAAGGCGGGCGAGGAGCTCGACGCGCTCGTGGCGATGATCGGCTCCCTGCGTGACCTGCTCCCGCCCGAGCTGCGCGCGCAGCTGGCCGACGTGGTGCGCGCGATCCTCGAGTTCGTGCGCGTCGCGCTCGACTGGTGGATCGGGCGGATGGGCGAGTCCGAAGGCGCCGGGAACGGCCCGGACGACGTCCAGGACATCCCGATCGCCTGACGGAGCGTCCAAACCGCTCAAGGCGGCTGATCGGGCTGCCGAAGGAGGGCGGAGCATGACCGACCCGGGCCGCCTCGCCGGCTACGACCTGCACAACCTCCGCCGGCTCACCGCCGCCGGCTGGGCGCTCGGCATCGCGCTCACCGTCGCCTGCCTGCTCGTCGCGCCGCCGACCGCCGAGATCGGCCAGGCCGGCTGGGCCGTCGCGGCCGGGGTCGAGCTCGTCTCGCTCGCCGGGCTGATCGCGATGCGCGTGTGGCCCGAGCGCGCCGGCCACGACGCGCTGCTCGCCGCCGGGACGCTCGCCGTCGCCAAGACCGCGCTGCTCCAGTGGCTGAGCGGCGGTTGGGCCTCGCCGCTCGACCAGCTCCTGCTGCTGGCGATCCTGATGGGGAGCGCCGGCCACCCGCCGCGGCGCGCGATCCCGTTCGTCGTCTACGTGCTCGCGGCGGCGCTGCTGCCGAGCGTCTACGACCCGAGCGCGGCGGCGCTCCAGGAGACCGTCGTGCAACTCGCGACCTGGGTCGTGGTGGCGGCGTTCTGCATCGCGATCATGGAGCGGGTGCGCGCGCAGCGGGTCCGCGAGTCCGGGCTGGCGCGCAGCGACGCTTTGACGCAGCTCGCCAACCGGCGCGCGTTCGACGAGGCGGCCGACGCGTGCGTCGGCCAGGGCGCGCTCGCGCTGGCGATCGGCGACCTGGACGGCTTCAAGGACGTCAACGACGAGTTCGGCCACCTCGCCGGCGACCGGTGCCTGGCCGACGTGGCGGCGACGCTCGCCGACCACGCCCGCGCGGGCGACGAGGTCTTCCGCTGGGGCGGCGACGAGTTCGCGGTGCTGCTGCGGTGCGGCTCGGACGACGAGGCGGCGCGGCTGTGCGCGCGGCTCGAGCGGGC
>DATMVO010000217.1:0-6127 GCA_035563115.1 Solirubrobacteraceae bacterium | reverse complement strand
GAGCTGGCGGCGTCGAACGGCTCGCCCGCCAGCAGCCAGCCGCCCTCGCTGCGCCGCTGAAGCCGGCCGTCGGCCGCGAGCTGCTTGACCGCCAGCGACACCGTCGGCCGCTGCGCGCCGATCAGCCGGCCCAGCTCCGCGTGGGTCGTGTCGAGTGGGACGATGACGCCGTCGGGGGAGACGCGCCCGATCCGCTCGGCCAGGTGCCACAGCACGCCGAGCACGCGCTGGTCCACGCGCGGCAGCTGGCAGATCAGCCCGCGCGTGGCGACGCGGTGCTCTTGGTCGTTGAGCCGCCGCGAGATCGTCACCATGAGCTGCGGCCATGCCGCGCAGGCGCGCAGGAACTGCCGGTCGAGCACCGCCAGCTGCACGTCGCCGAGCGCGTGCAGCGAGCGCTCGGACGCCAGCCCGGCCGGCGACGGCGCCCACGGCAGCAGCACCTCGCCGGGGAGCACGAGCTCGGCCAGCTCCCGGTCGGCGAGCCGCGACTCGTCGAGCACGGTGCCGGAGAGCACGACGAGCGCCCAGGTCGCCTCGGGCAGCTCTTCCTCGACGAGGTGGAGCGGGCCGCGGCGGAACCGCAGCACCGGGACGCGCAGCGCGCGGATCGCCTGCGCGCGGTCCTCCTCGGGGACCTGCTCGGCCAGCTCGGCGTCGAGCTCGAGGAGCCGGGCGGGGGCGGCGGTCATGCCGCCCCTCCGGCACCGCCCGCGGCGGCGTCAGGGTGGTCTACGAGCCCTCGGGCTCCAGCAGGAAGATCTCGAAGCTGCGCGTGGGCCGGAAGATGATCTGGCTGTGGTAGCTCAGCACCTTGCGCCCGGTCAGCTCCTCGACCGCGCCGCACGTCTTCTCCGTCATGGTCTCCTGGAAGGCCAGCCGGTAGCTGCGGACGAGGTCGTGCTTGCCCGCGTCGAGCAGCGTGTCCTCGTTCTTCGTCAGGCCGCCCTCCAGCGCCACGAAGACGTAGTCGTCGAGGATCCACGCCTTCGCCGCCGTCGGCCCACGCCCGTAGTAGCCCTTCTTCAGGCCGACCATCGCGTTCGCCAGCGCCGTGCGCAGCGAGCCGCCCGGCTGCTCCGCCGGGCTCCCCTCCGCCGCCGAGATGAGGTCCTCGGCCGGGCTCAGGCTGGAGTCGTCGGGCGGCGTCATGGGGTGCTGGGGGTGCGGCGGAGTGGCGAGAGCAGGTGAGCATGGAGCTCCGAACGAAGTGACCGCGTGCTGCCTGCCCGCGCCTCCTCACGGCTGCGCTCGCCTGCTCCGCCACATGGTAGCCGGGCTTGTCGGCTACCCCGCGCGCAGGCGCGTGTACGCGCGGGCCTCGGAGGCCGCCAGGTTCACCAGGTTCCCCAGCGCGATGTTGACGTCGCCGAGGTGGAGGCCCCACCCGGCGCCGAGGTTGGCTTTGAACAGCGGCCGCGTGTCCGCGGGGCCGCCGGCCGGGTCGACCTGGAGCCACTGGGCGCCGCCCTGGTCGACGCAGCGGCCGGTGGAGCGGCCGGGGAACGCGACCCACGTCGTGCCGACCTTCGGGAGCGTCGTCGCGGCGTTGACCGCGAGGCCGAGCGTGCCGGGGAACTGCTCGGTGCGCGAGATCGTGTCGAGCGCGCCGTTGCCGCCGCCGAGCGAGGCCGGGTTGGTGCACAGCACCTCGAGCCCCTTCTCGGTGGTGCGGCCGAAACGCGCGTCCGCCGGCGGCGGGGTGTCGAACATCGAGTAGGCGACGACGCAGCCGGTCTGGGCGGCGCGGCGGCAGGCGGGGACGCTCTTGAAGTCGCCGCCGCGGTCGGAGCCCTTCTTGACCGTCACGTTGCCGCCGAGCAGGTGCGCGGCGACGAGCCGCTTGCGGACGGCCGGCTTGCGGTCGATCTCGCGCTTGACCAGCTCGCGCAGCATGTACGTGCCCTGCGAGTGGCCGATGAGGATCACGCCGCGGCCCTTGTTGAACTTGCGCAGGTACTCGCGCCAGGCGTCCTGCACGTCCTTGTAGCCGAGGTTCGCCGCGGCGCCGTCGCGCGGGGTGGCGATCGCCTTGAGCGTGAGCTGGCGGTAGACCGGCGCGTAGACGCGGCAGGTCTGCGAGTAGCGCGACGCCTGGTACTCGGCGATCGCGCGGACCTCCGGGTCGACGTTGAGGTTCGCGTTCGTCGTCTGCTGCCCTGAGACCGTCGGGTAGACGTAGAAGCAGTCGACGTCCTGGGTGAGCTTCGGCGGGGTGGTGACGCCCATCCCGCCGTCGGCGCGGACGACCGTGGTGTCGAGCGTCGGCGCGCACGGATTCGGCGTGGCGCCGGGCTTGCAGACCCACTTGGTGGGCGTGGCGGCCTGGGCGGCGGGCGCGGCGAAGGCCGCGGCGAGGGTGGCGGCGGCGAGCGCGGCGACGGCCGCGGCGAGGCGCAACAGAGGGGACAGGCGTTGCATGGTGTCGCGCAACTTACCTGCTGCCCTTGCGTGACCGCGCGCACAGGCGGAGCATGGCGCGCATGGGTCGATACGAGGAGCTGCGCGAGGCGCACGCCTGGGACGTGCCTGAGCGCTACAACATCGCGCAGGACGTCTGCGACAAGCACCCGCGCGACAAGCTCGCGATGGTCCACGAGCGGTACGACGGCGCGGTGCGCGAGGTGCGCTGGGGCGAGCTGCAGGACCTCGCCAACCAGGCCGCGCACGTGCTGCGCGACGCCGGGGTCGAGCGCGGCGACCGCGTCGCGGTGGTGCTCCCGCCGACGCCCGAGACGGCGGCGATCTTCTTCGGCACGTGGAAGCTGGGGGCGCTCCTGCTCTCCATGTCCGTCCTCTACGGCGACGACGGGATCCGCCACCGGCTGACCGACAGCGAGCCGCGCGTGCTCGTCACGGACGCCGCGAACGCGCCGCGGTTCGCCGACGTCGGCGTTCCGCTGCTGATCCTCGACGAGGGCGATGGCCTGCTCGCCGGCGCGCCGACCGACCACCTCGCGTGCGACACGTCCGCCGACGACCCGGCCCAGCTCTACTACACCTCCGGCACCACCGGGCTGGCCAAGGGCATCGTCCACGCCCACCGGTACCTCCTCGCCCACGAGGAGTTCACCTACTGCCACGAGGTGGAGGAGGGCGAGCGCTTCCACGGCATGGGCGAGTGGGCGTGGGCCGCGGGGATCGCGCCGCTGCTCGGGCCGTGGCGCCTGGGCGCGGTGCAGTGCGTCTTCCAGCGCAAGGGCGGCTTCGACCCGCACCAGCAGCTCGAGTTCCTGTCCAAGCACGAGGTCACGAACGTCTTCACGACCCCGACCGCGATGCGGGCGATGATGACCATCGGCGACGCCGGCACGCGGTATCCGCAGCGGTTCCGCCGCGTGTGCAGCGCGGGCGAGCCCTTGAACCCCGAGGCGATCCGCTGGTTCCGCGAGCAGTACGGGCTGACCGTGCTCGACTACTACGGGCTGACCGAGTCGTATCCGCTCGTCGCGAACTTCCCGTGGATGGACGTCCGCGAGGGCTCGATGGGCCGCGCGATGCCGGGCTGGGACGTGCGGATCCTCGACGAGGACGAGCGCGAGGTCGAGCAGGGCGAGCGCGGCGAGATCTGCCTGCGCGCGCGCTCGAACCCGCACTGGCCGCTCGGCTACTGGCGCAACGAGGAGGCCTCGCAGGAGACCTTCGGCGGCGACTGGTTCCACACCAAGGACGCCGCGGTGCAGGACGAGGACGGGTACATCTGGTACGCGGGCCGCGCCGACGACGTCATCATCGCCGCGGGCTACCGGATCGGGCCGTTCGAGGTGGAGTCCGCCTGCCTGGAGCACCCGGCGGTGCGCGAGGCGGCGGCGGTGGCGTCGCCGGACGAGGCGAAGGGGAACGTCGTCAAGGCGTTCGTCGTGCTCGCCGAGGGGCACGAGGCGTCGGACGAGACCGCCGACGACATCAAGCGGTTCGTCCGCGGGCGCCTGAGCGCGTACGCCTACCCGCGGAAGATCGAGTTCGTCGACGACCTGCCGAAGACGCTCACCGGGAAGATCCGCCGCGTCGAGCTGCGCGAGCGCGAGCGCGAGCAGTCGGCTTCACCGACGTCACCTTGATGGCGGCCTTCGACGGGGTCGTGCGGACGACCGGGTTCTCGATCTCGCGGAGGCGGTCGATCACGCGGAACCACTGACCGGGCTTGAGGGTGGCGTTCAGCACGCTGCCCTTCTGGCTCGACACCGCGACGGGGCGGAAGCCGACGTGGATGTGGTCGGCGTGGTCGCCCATCGCGATCGTGTTGTCGGCCGCCTCGTAGTCCATGAGGCTGATGATCTGGTGCGGCTTCATCGCGCCCTGGAGCGTGAGGAGCCGGCGGATCGTGAGGTCGGTGATCGAGCCCTTGCCCTGGTGGCCCATCACCGGGATGCCGTTGACGGCGGCGATGTCGATCGCGGTGCCGGTCGCGTGCTCGGAGACGTTGCCCGAGACGGTGATCGAGCCCTCGCGGAACAGGCTGGAGACCGTCGGCTTGAGGCCGTTGGCGGCGAGGAACTCGAGCGTGGCGAGGGCGCGGCGGTCGATGATCCCGGTGCGGATCTGCTGGCGGCCGACGCCGTAGATCGAGATGCGCGGGTTCTTGAGGACGCGCTGCTCCAGCGCCTCCTTGCTCATCAGCAGGATCTGGCCGATCGTCGGCTGCTTGGCGTCGGCGCCGAAGAACGGGTTCTTGGCCTTCGCGCGGTAGACGGCGGTCGACTCCAGGAGCTTCCAGCCGTCGAGGATCGGCTTGGGGTCGATCCGCGGGGCGCCGGCGCCGGCGGGGCGGATCTCGAAGAGGGTGTGCGGCGCGCGGGTCGAGCTCGTCTTGCCGACGCGGCCGAGGATCGTGCCGGCCTGGACGCGGGCGCCCGGCTTGAGCGCCTCCCAGCGGACCTGCGACGGCTTGAGGCTGAGGAGGTCGTCGATGTACTCCTCGCGGCCCGTGGGGGCGGGGGTGCCGACCTGCTTGGCGCCGCCGGCCTTGCGCGCCTGCGGGCGGGCGGGGTGGGCGAAGAGGCGCTCCTTGACGACGGCGGCCTCGCGGGCCTCGCCGGGCTTGGGCTCGACGGCCGTCGTGGCGGTGCTCGTGCTCGTCTTGGCGTCCGCCTTCGCCGCGGGCTTCGCGCCGCGCTTCGGGACGGGGTAGCTCGCCTCGAGCTTCTTCAGGCGGGCGTACGTGTACGTGTTGCCCGAGGTGTCGCGGACCTGGACGTAGCGCCCCAGGCGCCCGTCCGTGCCGCGCTTGACGACCACGCCGTCGTGCGTGGCGACGACGGGGGAGCCGGCGGCGGCGTAGATGAGGATCCCGCGGCGGGAGGAGGACGACTCGACCGGGACGGCGGCGTTCTGGCCGGGCTTCAGCTTCTTCTTGCGCGCCTGCTGGGCGATGAGGTCGTCGGCGTAGCGGGCCTTCGCGGCGACCGGGAAGCGGCCCTGCGTGAGGCCGGTGAGCGAGCCGACGAGGTCGGTCGGCAGGCCGCCGACGAGCCGGGCGCGCATGAGGACGGAGTCGACGTACCAGTCGGCGTGGTTGTAGGAGAAGATCGCGCGGCGCAGGTCCTTCTGGCCGCCGGAGGCCTTCAGGTAGTTGGCGGCGGCGAAGATCGCGTCGACCGGGTTGTACGGGTCCTTCTTGCCGTCGCCGTTGGCGTCGACGCCGTACGACTTCCACGTCGCGGGCATGAACTGCATCCACCCCAGGGCGCCGGCGGAGGAGACGTTGAGGTTGCGGCCGTAGTCGGTCTCGATCTCGTTGATCGCGGCCAGGACCTCCCAGCGGATCCCGTACTCCATGCCGGCGGCCTGGTAGATCGAGAGGAGGAACGGCGGGATCCGGAACTTGTCGATGAAGAAGTTCGGGACGCCGACCGTGGCGGGGCCGGGGATGGCGATCGACGTCGTCGGGTCGGCGACGGTCGGGACGCCCTCGCTGTTGCGCGTGGGGGCGGGCTCGGGCGTGCGGTCGGTGGTGGCCGTCTCGCGCGGGATGCGCTTCGTCGCGCGCTTGGCCTTCTTCTTCTTGCCGGAGGCGCGCTCGGCGGGCTTCGGCGTGCAGGTGACGTCGTCCTCGGCGCCCTGGAGGGTGAGGGCCTCCTCCTCGTCCGGGTCGCACGCCTCGGCGTCGTCCTCGGCCTTCGGGGCC
>DATMVO010000216.1:0-4479 GCA_035563115.1 Solirubrobacteraceae bacterium | reverse complement strand
CGCGTCGAGGCGTGCGCGCCGACCGGCCTCCCCGCCGGCTACCGCTGGGGCCCGACCGAGCCCGCCCGCTCCTACACCCTCAACGGCTCCGCCGCGGGCGCGATGTGGGCGAGCGCCGGCAGCGGCCGCTCGCTCCTCTTCATGTTCACCGAGTGGCAGTCCCCGCCGGTCCTCGCGCGGCCGTCAACGAGCATCCGCCTCGCCGGCCACGACGTCGACCTGTTCTACGAGTCCGGCCGCCTGCGCATGGCCGCCTGGCGCTCGGGCTCCACCCGCGCCTGGGTCACCAACACCCTCCGCAACGAGCTCCCCGACCGCACCCTCATCGCCCTGGCCCGCTCCTGCCTGCGCGCCCCGGGCTAAGGGTTCAGCCGCTCCACGTTCTCGCGCACCCACGCGCGGAAGTCCTCCTCCGCGAGCCGCTCGCCTCGGCCCCCGAGCCGGCGGAACATCTCCACCGTCTGGTCCTCCGAAGCGGTGAGCCGATATGACGCGCTCTCGAGCGTCATGGTCAAGCAGATGAGCGCGACCCGGTCGTTGCCGGCCGGGAACGGCCGGTTGAGCACGATGCGCTCAGCCAGGACGGCCGCCCGCTCGACCGGATGCGGGAAGAGCATCTTGCCGTTCAGCGTCACGAACGGCGCCTGAACAGCTGCTGCGACCGCGTCCATCCGTGTCCGGGAGAGGAGCTCCTCTGGCGTCGTCTCGAGCACCGCCGCCGCGATCACGAGCACGTCACCGGGTGGGAACTCCTCCATCCCCGAAGACGATACCTATATGTATCGGTATCGCGGTGGCACATGTCGCGGGCCGTGTTGCGCCGACTACTCGAAGTCGGCGTAGCCATCAAATGCGGCCGATGAGTATCATCCCGGCGGTGAGCGACGGAGGAGCGCCGTGCCTAAGTCGATGACCCTGCGCCTGCCCGACGAGCAGGCGGCGCAGATCGAGATGATCGCCCGGATCGAGGGGGTCCCGGTCGCCGTGGTGATCCGCGAGGCCATCGAGGCGGCGATCGAGGCACGGCAGAAGGACGAGGCCTTCCACGCACGCCTGCGGGAGCACCTCGCGGAGTACCGCTCCCAGCTGGATCAGCTGACGGACGGCATAGGTCGGCGCGACGAGACAGAGCCCGTCACCGTGCGCTTCAAGGCGAAGGACATCGACGCCGTCGTGGAAGCGACGAAGATCGTTCCCCGTCCGCCGGCGGACCCGCAGCCGTAGACGTTCCGGCCCCGCGCAGCGGGGCCTTCGCCGCCGGCTAGTGCTGCTTGGCCCGCCGCTGGCGGTTGCGCTCTTCCTGCTTGTCGACGACGCGCTCGATGAGCTGGAGGATCTGGGTGGGGCCGGAGGCCTTGGCCTGGCCGTACATGAAGGCCTCGCGCCAGTCCGCGACCTTGGCGTCCTTGGCCATCTCGTTGAAGAAGGCGCGCTGCATGTGGACGGTGACCTTGGCGTCGCCGGCGACGTCCTTGGTGACCTTCACGTCGGGCAGCTCGATCCGGAACTGCTGCTCGTCGCCGCGGCCACGCAGCTCGAGCTTGACGACGAGCTTCATCGGCTTGAGGGCGGGGACCTCGTCGAGGAACCGGCGGACCGCGCCCTCGATCAGCGGCTTGGCGTCACTGCTCGACATGCCCGGGACCCTAGCGCGGCCTCGCCCGCGCGGCGCACCGCAAGACCACCGGCCCCGGCGACCAGCGCGAGCATCGCGACGTTGTGCGCGTACTTCGGCCCGGCGGGCACCTCGCCGACGAGCGGGAAGTAGGTGAACGCCAGGACCGCGCGGCTGAGGAGCGCGCCGACGGCGAGCGCGGCGACGGCGCGCAGATCCCACGCCCAGCGGGTCACGAGCCACGCGCCAGACGCCAGCACGGCGACCGCCGCGACGAGGCCGAGCCACGTGCCGGGCATCAGCGCGTGCGCGGTCATCGCGACGAACCCGCCCGCGCACGCCCACGCCACGCGCGGGCCCGGACGGCGCGCGCCGCCGCCGCCACGCGCGGGACGGAACGCGAGCCCCACGAGCACGAAGATCGTCACGACCGTCGCGGCGAGCTGCGCGACCGTCGCGCCATCGCTTCCCGCGGGCGGCTCGGCGAGGATCGCCGCCGCGACGAGCGCCCAGAGCCCGACGGCCACCATGATCTCGCCCCGCCCCAGCCACGGCGCGCGGGCGAGCGACGGGAAGAGCGCCTCCGCCACCGCGATCGGCGCGCAGAAGCTGAAGACGACGTGCCCCGCGACGAACGACTGCACCGGATACGGGCTGAGGTCGAGCGGGCCGATCCACGTCGGCTCCACCATCTCGTCCCACCCGCGCACGTCCCCGTACGAGCGCGCGAACATCGACTGGTCGACCAGGCCGGCCTGGAGCAAGCCGGCGGCGCAAGCGAGGAGCACCATCGCGCCCCACCCCAGCCCGCGCCGCCGCACGACCTCGCGCAGCAGCAGCGCCGGGCACCCGTACAGCAGCGCGAAGAAGACGACCGCGACGGCCAGCTCCCCCGGCCGCCCGGTCGAGTCGTCGTACGCGGCGAGCAGCTCCGCGCACACCGCGCAGAGCAGGACCAGCACGACGATGGCGAGGCGACGTTGCATCCCCGCCATCGTCGACGACGCGCCCTCCGCGCACATCGGCCGGAGGGCGAGAACCACCCCCGACCAAAGACCATCCTGCGTGAGTCATCGTCGCGGCTGGCGGTGCCGGACGAACGGGCGTTAGGCCGTCAGGCCGGTGTCCCGTCGTCCGGTGCCGTCAGGCGCGACGAGACCCGCGCAGGGCTCAGATCTTGTAGCGCTGGAGGAGCTTCTTGCCGATGACCATCTTCTGGATCTCGGACGTGCCCTCGCCGATGAGCAGGAGCGGCGCGTCGCGGTAGATGCGCTCGATCTCGTACTCCTTGGAGTAGCCGTAGCCGCCGTGGATGCGGAGCGACTCCTCGGCGCAGAAGCGGCCGGTCTCGGAGGCGAAGAGCTTCGCCTGGCCCGCCTCGATGTCGGAGCGCTCGCCGGCGTCCTTCATCCGCGCCGCCTTGAGCACGAGCATGCGGGCGGCCTCGATCTGCGTGGCCATGTCGGCGAGCTTGAACTGGATCGCCTGGTGCTCGGCGATCGGCACGCCGAACGTCTTGCGCTCCTGCGCGTACCGGATGCCCAGCTCGAACGCGCGCTGCGCGAGGCCGACGCCGCGAGCGGCGACGTTGACGCGGCCCAGCTCGAGCGCGTCCATCATCTGCGCGAAGCCCTTGTTGAGGCCCGCGTCCTCGCCGCCGAGGATCGAGTCGGCCGGCGTGCGGTAGCCGTCGAAGACGAGCTCGGTGGACTCGACGCCCTTGTAGCCCATCTTCTTGAGCTGCGGCGGGACGGTGAACCCGGCGTACTTGCCGGTGTTCTCGCTGACGCCCGGCTCCTTCTCGCAGATGAAGCACGTCATGCCCTTGTGGCGCTTCTCGGCGTTCGGATCGGTCTTGACGAGCGTGAAGACGAGCGTGGAACGAAGGCCGTTCGTCACCCACATCTTCTGCCCGTTGATCTCGTAGTCGCCGTCGCCGGTCTTCGTCGCGGCGGTCTTGATCGCCTGGACGTCGGAGCCCAGCTCCGGCTCGGAGAGCGAGAACGCGGCGCGGATCTCGCCGGTCGCCATCTGCGGCAGGTACTTCTGCTTCTGCTCGTCGGTGCCGTACTTGAGCAGCAGGTACGTCCCGATGAAGTGGGTGTTGATGACGCCGGAGATCGAGATCCACCCGCGCGAGAGCTCCTCGACGACCATCGAGTAGGTCGTCAGGTCGAGCCCGAGGCCGCCGTACTCCTCCGGGATCGTGATCCCGAAGAGGCCCAGCTCCTTCATCTGCTCCACGATGGGCTCGGGGAACGAGTCCTCGTGGTCGTACTTCTCGGCGTTCGGGATGATCTGCTCGTCCGTGAACTGGCGGACCATCTCGGTGATCGCCTGCTGCTCATCGGTCTTCTCGTAGAAAGCGCTGGTCGCGACGGCCATTTCGGGTCTGTCTCCAAGCTCGGGTTCGGCGCCCTGGAAGATACCTCCCGCACTTGGTCGACCGCGCCGCGACCGGCGCTCTCCACCGACGTCTAGCCGAGGCTGACCGGCACGCGCACCTTCACGCGGTTGCCGGCGGCGTCGTGGAACCGCACGACGAGGAACGCCTTGACGGTCTTGCGGCCGGCGAGCAGCTTGCGGCCTTGCCCGGCGAGCGGGACGGTGAGCGCGACCTGGCCGCTCTTCGGGACCGCCTTGCGGATGGTCTTGGAGAGCGCGCGCTCGCGGCCCTTGCCGGTGGAGATGCGCAGCTCGAACGCGGCGTCGCCGGCGGACGGGAAGGCCTGGGTGAGCGTGACGCCCTTCTTGATGCTCGCGCGGCCGACGTCGGCACCCTGGACGAGCGCGGTCTGCACCTGGGCCGGGCTGAGGACCGGCTTGGCGGCGGGCTTGGCGGGCGCGGGCGCGGGCGCGGCCGG
>DATMVO010000215.1:0-9787 GCA_035563115.1 Solirubrobacteraceae bacterium | reverse complement strand
GCGAGCGCCGGCGCCGCCAGCGCGAGCATCACCGTTCGCCTCAGCACCCCGCCAGAGATACCGGACGGCTACGCTGGGACGTGCACACGCCCGGACGAGACGCGCGCCGTACCCGGTCAAGCACGACGACGCGCACGCCAGTTCCCCACTCGTTCGGAGGTCGTGTCGTCGTGACGTGGATCGTGCTGTTCATCGCCGGGCTGTTCGAGACCGCCTGGGCACTCGCGCTGAAGGAGTCGCACGGCTTCACCCGGCTCTGGCCGACCGTGCTCTTCCTGGTGGCGATGGTCATCAGCATGGTGCTGCTCGCCCTCGCGCTGCGGCACGTGCCGGTCGGCACCGGCTACGCGGTGTGGACGGGCACCGGCGCGGTCGGCGCCGCGCTCGCGGGCATGGCCGTCTTCGGGGAGCCGGCGACGCTCGGCCGCCTGCTCCCCATCGGCCTGATCGCGATCGGGATCGTCTGGCTCGCGCTGGCCGAGTAGCCCGGGCGGGCGCTAGGCGGCCGGCGGCGGCGCGGTCGGGGTCACGGACGGCCGCAGGACGGCGGCGTAGGTGACCGTGACCGACACCACCACGCGCGGGATCCGGCACACGCGCCGGGTGCCGATCCGCGTGCGCCTCACGATCCGCCCGGACTCGCTGCGCTGGATGCGGTAGCGCGGGACGTTCCCGCAGAACCGGCCGGGGCCGAACGTCCCCTGCTCCTGCGGGTACGGGCCGAAGTAGGGCGACGGCGTCTCGGCGACCGTGAGCGCCTGCCCGACGTTGAGCCCGCTCGCGAAGGCGAGGTCGACCGCGCGCCGCCGCGCGGCCTTGAGCGCCGCCGGGACCGCCTCGGTGCGGGCGGCTTCCACGGCACGCCGGATCGAGGCGTTGTCGTTGCGATCCTCCGGCGCGGGCGTCACCTGGGCGGTGCCGATCGCGGTCACGGTCGAAGGCGCAGGCACAGGCGCCGGGGCCTGCTGCGCCGCGGCCGGCGCGGCGCACGCGAGCACCGCGGCAGCGGTCAGGAGCGGGAGATCGAGACGGGTCCGGTTGCGCACGTGGTTCCTCTCAGAAGGTCGGGGCACTCTCTACAAGTGGCGCGAGCGAGCGTCTTTGTGACACGAACGGTCAGCGAGCTGCCCGCCGCTCGCCCCTATCGTCTGCGCGCGTGACCCGCGCCGTGCCGCCCCTCCCGCCCCGTTGACCGCCCCCGCGCGGGGCCGCGGCTACCGCGACATGGCGCTCGCGGGCGTGCTGTGGGGGACGATCGGGCCGGCGGCGGCGCTCGTGGACGAGCACACGTCGCTCGATCCGCTCCAGACGTCGTTCTGGCGGCTGCTCGTCGCGGTCGTGCCGCTGACGCTGCTCGCGCTCGTGGCGTCGCGCGGCGTGGAGCGGCCCGCCCGGAAGTGGCTCCTCCTCGGGCTGGCGGTCGGCGCGGTCACCGGCATGTCGCAGCTCTCGTACTTCGCCGCGGTCGCGAGCGCGGGGATCGCGGTGCCGACGCTGATCGCGACGGGGCTGGCGCCGGTGCTGACCGCGCTCGGCCAGACCGTCCTCTTCGGCGACCGGCCGGACGCGCGGACCCTGCTGGCGGTGGCCGGCGCGATCGCCGGGCTGGCGCTGCTCGTGGCCGACGCGCCGGGGCACGTGACGGCGGGCGGCGTGCTGCTGGCGGTGGTCTCGGCGATGACGTTCGCGACGTACTCGCTCGGGGCCGGGCCGGTGAGCCGGCGGCTCGACGTGCGGGTCGTCAACGCGGCGGCGATCGCGGGCGGCGCGCTGGCGATGCTCCCGTTCGTGCTACTGACCGGCGGGCCGGGGCTGGCGGACTCGGCCGTCGGGTGGCTCGCGCTCCTCCACCTCGGGCTCATCGTCTCCGGCCTCGCGTACGCGCTCTACTTCAGCGCCGCGCGGACCCTGCCGTCCACGCACCTGACGATCCTCTCGCTGCTCGAGCCGTTCGTCGCCGCGCTCATCGCCGCCGCGGCGTTCGGGGAGTCGCTCACGCTCGGCGTCGTGGTCGGCGGCGCGCTCCTGCTGACCGCGGTCGCGGCGCTCCGCCCCCGCCCGGACGCGCCACCGCCCGAGCCCACGCCCGTTCCGGCGTGAGCTCAGCGGCCGGACGCGATCCAGTCGATCAGCCCGCCGACCTTCTCCCAGTCCCCCGCCCGCCGCGCGGCGACCAGCTCGGCCAGCGGATCGGGCCCGCACGCGAGGATCGCCTCGCTCCCCGCCGCGACGAACTTCACCAGCGCGTAGTGCTCCAGATCCGCCACCGTCACGCCCGTCATCTCGCTCAGCCGCGCGAACGTCGGCGCCGGATCCTGCAGCCGCGCCGCCGCCACCTGCTCGGCGAAGTCCGCGTGCTCGCTCACGAGACGATCACGGCCGCGACCCTACCGGCCAGTGCGAGCGCGTTCGCGGCGCGCGCCGATGAGTTCCGCGCGGCCGGCCCGTCTGAGCCCGCACACCAACCACGAGATGCAGGAGACTGACGACATGGGACAGATCCACGTGCACGAGTTCATCACCCTCGACGGCGTCATCGACGCGCCGATGTGGACGATGGACTTCGGCTTCACCGACCGGATGGGCGAGATCCTCGGAGCGGTGACGGGCGCGAGCACGGGCATCCTGCTGGGCCGCAACACGTACGAGATGTTCGAGCCGGCGTGGTCGACGCGCACGGTCGAAGACGACCCGGGCGCGCCGTTCTTCAACGAGACGCGCAAGCACGTCGTCTCCTCCACGCTCACCGACCCGACCTGGAACAACAGCGAGGTCGTCGGGCCGTACGACCCGGAGGCGATCCAGCGCCTCAAGGACGCGACCGATGGTCACCTGTACGTGAGCGGCAGCGCGCAGCTCGTGCGGGCGCTGCTCGCCGACGGCCTCGTCGACGAGCTGCACCTGCTGGTCTACCCCGTCACCCGCGGCACCGGCCCGTGGCTCTTCGCGCAGGGCGACGCGCCGGCGAAGTTCGAGGTGGCGACGAGCGAGGTGCTCGAGAACCAGGTCACCTACCTCAACCTCCGCCCCGCCGCCTAGACGCTCAGCCCACCGGCGCGGGCGTGTAGCGGCCGGCCGTGATGTCCTCGATCAGGCCGGGGCCGGTGGGCTCCCAGCCGAGCAGCTCGCGCGTGCGGGCGCTGGACGCGCGGACGTCGATCTGGACGAACCCGGCGAACCAGCCGAAGTGCTCGGCCGCGTCCTCCGGGGCGATCGAGGCGGTCGGGAGGTCGAGCTGGGCGCCGATCGCCTCGGCCACCGCGCGCAGCGGGACGCCCTCCTCCGCGGCGCCGTGGAGCACCGAGCCCGCCGGCGCGCCCTCGAGGGCGAGGCGGAAGAGCCGCGCCGCGTCGGAGCGGTGCACCGCCGGCCACGTGTTCGCGCCGTCGCCGGGGTAGCCGGAGACGCCGCGCTCGCGCGCGATCTGGACGAGCAGCGCGACGAAACCGGTGTCGCCTTCGCCGTGGACGCTCGGCGAGAGCCGCACGCTGGCCGACCGCACGCCGCTGCCGGCGAGGTCGAGCACCGCGCGCTCGGCCAGCATCCGCTCGCCCGCGTGGGTGGTGAAGTCGGGGGCGTCCTGCTCGGTGACGAGGCGGCCGGACGGGTGGCCGGCGAGGCCGGACGCGATGACGAGCGGGCGATCCGTGCCGGTCAGCGCCTCGCCCAGCGCCGTGATCGCGGCGCGGTCGCGGGCCGCGGCGCTCGCGAAGTCGCCGGCGAACGCGGCAGCGTGGTCGAAGGCGAGGTGGATCACGCCGTCGGCCTCCGCGGCCGCGGCGCGGAGGGCGTCGACGTCGTCGAGGGAGCCGCGGACGGCCCGCGCCCCGGCTTCGGCCAGGGCCGCGGCGGAGGCGTCGGAGCGGGCGAGGCCGACGACCTCGTGGCCGGCGGCGAGGAGCTCGGGGACGACGGCGGAGCCGATCCAGCCGGTGGCGCCGGTGACGAACACGCGCATGTGAGGGTCCTTCCAAGAGGGTGATGACATCTGGTGCCATCACCGTACCACGGTCATGTCACTCAGTGACATGGCTATGCTCTGCGGCCGTGAGCCGCTGGGAGCCCAACGCGCGCGGCCGGCTCGAGCAGGCCGCGCTGGACCTGTTCGAGGAGCGCGGCTTCGACCAGACGACGGTCGAGGACATCGCCACCCGCGCGGGCCTCACCAAGCGCACGTTCTTCCGCCACTTCGCCGACAAGCGCGAGGTGCTCTTCGGCGGCGACCCCGGCTCGGCGCTGCGCGAGGTCTTCGTGACCGGGCTCGCGGCGGCGCCGCCGGACGCCGCGCCGCTCGACGCGGTGGCCGCCGCGCTCGACGCGGGGGCCGACTTCTTCACGGAGGAGCGCCGCCCGTTCGCGCGCCGCCGTCAGCGCGTCGTCGGCGCACACCCCGAGCTGCAGGAGCGCGAGCTGGTCAAGCTCGCCTCCATCTCGTCCGCCCTCGCCGAGGGCCTGCGCGAGCGCGGCGTCGACGAGCCCGCCGCCTCCCTCGCCGCCGAGACCGGTCTCGCCGTCTTCCGCGTCGCGTTCGAGCGCTGGGTCGCGCCGGGCGAGGAGCGCGACCTCACTGCCCTCACCCGCGACTCGCTCGCCACCCTCCGCGCCGTCGCGGCCGTCTAGGCGCTCAGCCTGCGCGCATCGACCTGAACACGACGTAGTGGCGCCGCACGGCGTCCGCGCTCGTCTCGCGTTCGAGCGCGCGCTTGACGCCTTCCCCCAGCAGAGCGCCCGCGGCGCCGGTCACCGCGGCGCCCAGCCCGCTCACCGCTCCTGCGGTCGCACCTCCTAGCGCTCCGGCGACGAAGGACACCCAGCCGCCCTGCCCCAGCACGGCGGAGCGTCTGGCTTCCCGGTCCAGCTCGTCGCGGGCGTCGGCGAGCACCTCGTCGACGGCCGCTGCCAGGTCCACCTCCGGGCCGAGCTCGTCGCGCAGCCGGTGCGCGCGCTCGAGCCCTATGCTGAGCCGTGCCCGCCACGTCGCGAAGGCCTCGCTCTGCCGTCGCATCTCGACCACGTCCAGGACGTCGAGGTCCGCGATGTTCGGCACCGGAGTCCGTGCCAGCTGCCGCACGCGCAGCTCGGCTGCCGGATCGGGCCGGCCGACGAAGAGCAGTCGCGCGAAGAGCTCGGACGCGCAGAGGATGTCGTGCCGACCTCCGAGGCGCCGGTGGTCGGCCACAGCCGACGCGACGATCGACACCGTGTTGTCGATCACCGCATCGGGCCGGAGCGACGCGACGACCTCGACGAAGATCTTCACGACTTCGCGGTCGGTCTCGGTCAGTGCTTCCTCGACCAGGTCGAGCGACGGGCTCCGGTCACCTGCGCGGATCGCCTTCCACAGCCGCCGCAGCGACGGGCTGAGCCCATCGACGTACCCCGCCTCGAAAGCGTCCCACAGCGTTCCGCGGTCCGTGGTCGCCAGCGCCTCGACCATGCTCGACGCGGTCACCCCATCGTCTGCGCGATCAGCCGTCCTGACGAAGAACGTCTCGATCACACCGCTGTCGATCAGGGCCCCGACCTCGAACAGCGAGACGGTGGCGGACTCGATGAACCGGCGCGAGAGGCTCCGGGTCTGCGCCGGGCTTCCGACGTGCAGCTCGGCCGCGAGCAGCGCGGGATCTTCGATCACGAGGCCGTGGCTGTAGAGCAGCGCGCGCAGGACTCCGGTCGAGAACGTCCCCCGGCCGAGCTCTCTGGGGTTCATCGCCGCCGACACGCTCAGGCCTGCCGGTCCGATCCCGTCGACGAAGCCCTGCGCTCCGCGGGAGAGCAGCGAGGCCCGGGCGTTGACCAGCGGCCACACCTCGTTCGGCGCGACCGTGCGGCGGGGCGCGGGCGGCGCTGCGAGCAGGCGCTCGGCCAGGGCGTCGACAGACGCCTGATCGGCACGTCGCAGGGCGTCCACCACCGAGGGACCGTCGGCGACTCCCGTGTGCTCCCGGAGGATGTCGAGCGTCGTCCGCACTCGCGCAGTATCCCCGCGCCGGCGCGATGGCGTCAGCGCGTGTCGAGCCGGTCCGCGATGAGGACCGCCGCGCGCTCGTGCGCCGCGTACGCCGCGCGCAGCTCGTCCACGACCTCAGGCGCCTCGGTGTCGATCGGGAGCGGGCTGCCGGTGAGGAGCGCGCGGATCTCCGTCCCCAGCCCCTCCCCGCCCACGGCGTCGGCGAGCGCGGTCAGCGCGTCGGCCCGCACGCGCGCACCCTCGACGAACGCGCCGAGCACGGTGTCGCGGCTCAGCGGCGCGCGGCCGAAGACCCGCGCGTGCATCACCGCCGGGTTGACCGCGTGCGGCCGGATGAGCTGGCGCCGCGCCTCCGCGTCCAGACCCGCCGCGACCGCGAGGTGGTCGATCGCCTCCGTCACGCCCTGCGCGTCCACCGGCACGGACAGGGCGAGCGCCGGCGGCAGCTGCGCGACGACGGTCGCGTGCGCCTGCGCGGCCTCGGCGAGCAGCGCCTCCACGTGGGCTCGATGGCTGACGGGCATCGCCTCCACGGTACGCCCGCACGCGATCCGCACATCCACCGCGCCGCCGATCCGCGACACTCCTCCTCCGGATGAGCCTCCTCATCGTCGCCGCCATCGTCCTCGCGATCCCCGTCTCGGCGCTCGCGCTCCGCCTCGCCCGCCGGCGCCGGCCCCGCGCGGCCATCCTCGTTGCCACCGCGGCCGTCGCGCTCGTCCTCCTCGCCGCCCGGGAGCCGCTGGGCATCGACCAGGGGAACGTGCCCGACCTCGTCGGCATCGACGAGTGCACCGCGACCGAGCGGCTGAAGGAGCGCGGCCTGCGCTGGCGGTTCGGCGACCGCGCGCCGGTCGGCGGCGTCTCCTCCCGGTGTGTCGCGGACGTCCCCTTCTACGTCTCGACCGTCGCGGACCCGATCACGGGTCAGCGTCCGGCCCCGGGCAGCGAGCTCGAGGAGGGCGCGGTCGTCGTGCTGCTGACCGGGTGCACGCAGGAGCCGCACTGCGCGCCCGGCGCCTACGACGTCATGCCCTGACCTGGCGCCCCCGCGCCCACGCGCGTCACCGTCGCGTCGGCCCCATGCGCTAAGACTCGTTGGCCGTGCCCGTGACTCCGGATCAGGCGGCCCTGCGCCGGGTCGCGACGCTCGTGGCCGACGGCGCGCCGGAGCGCGACGTCTTCGGCGCGGTGATCGCGGAGCTGGCGCGGATGGTCGAGGCCGACGCCGCGACGCTCGGGCGCTTCCACCCGGACGGGACGCTCGACCTCATCGCCACGGCGATCGGCGGCGAGGTCTCGTTCCCGGAGGGCGAGCGGCGCGCGCCCGCCCCCGAGCTGGACCGCCTCCGCGCGACCGCGCAGCCGCTGCGCTTCCACCCCATCCCCGACACCGTGCCGTTCCTCCAGGTCGCCCGTCGGATGGGCATGACGACCGCGATCGCCGTCCCCATCACCGTCGACGCGGGCGTCTGGGGCCTCGTCTTCGCCGGCTTCCGCGGCCCCGGCGCCGCGCCGGACGACGTCGAGGAGCGGATCGCCGCGTTCACCGCGCTCGTCGCCACCGCGCTCGTCAACGCCGAGCGCCGCGCGCACCTCCAGCGGCTGATCGACGAGCAGACCGCGCTGCGCCGCGTCGCCGAGCTCGTTGCCCGCGACGCGTCGCTGGAGGAGGTGCTCGACGCGGTGGTCGCCGAGGCGGCGGGCCTGCTCGGCGTCGACCTGACGAACGTCGTCCGCTACGACGACGACGGCTCGGCGGTGATCATGGCGACGCGGGGCGCGGGCGACCGGCTCAAGCCCGGCATGCGCGCCGACGACACCGCGGAGGGCACGGTCGGGCAGGTTCGGGCGACGGGCCGCTCGGCCCGGATCGACGACCTCGCCGCCGTCCGCGGCAGCTGGACCCAGCTCGCGACCGAGCTCGGCTACGTCGCCTCCGCGGGCGCGCCGATCGTCATCGAGGGCCGCGTCTGGGGCGCGATGACCGCCCTCTCCACCCGCGGCGTCTTCTCCTCCACCGCCGAGCGCCACCTGGCCGAGTTCGCCGAGCTGACCGGCACCGCGATCGCCGGCGCGATGGCGCGCGGGGAGCTGCGGGCGATCGCCGAGGAGCAGGGCTCGCTGCGCCGCGTCGCCGAGCTCGTTGCCCGCAACACGAGCCAGCAGGAGGTGCTCGAGACCGTCGCGCGCGAGGCGTCGCGGCTGATCGACGGGCACCCGACGACGCTCATGCACGTCGAGCCGGGCGGCACCGCGGCGGTCTGCGTGGCGATCCACGAGGGGCCGGTGCCGGTCGGCTCGCGGATCGAGATCTCCCCACAGGAGCAGGGCACCGTCGCGCAGATCATCCGCACCCGCCGGCCCGCGCGGCGCGACAGCTACCTCGAGCCGCCCGGCCGCGCGTGGGCGCGCGACCAGTTCCACGTGCACTCCAGCGTCGGCGTCCCGATCATCGTCGCCGACGAGGTGTGGGGCGTCCTCGGCGTCACGTCGCAGAGCACGCAGCTGCCGCACGACAGCGAGGTGCGCCTCGACCAGTTCGCCCAGCTGGTCGCCGCCGCGCTGGCCAACGCGCAGGCGCGCGAGTCGCTGCAGCGGGTGGTGGACGAGCAGTCGGCGCTGCGCCGCGTCGCCGAGCTCGTCGCCCGCGCGGCGACGCCGGAGGAGGTCTTCGGCGCGGTGACGCAGGAGGCGTCGGGGCTGCTCGGCGACCAGGCGTCGACGCTCGTCAAGTTCGAGCCGGGCCGCCTCTCGTTCGCCGTCGTCGCGACGCACAACGGGCCGGCGTCGGCGGCCCGCGTGATCGAGTACCGGGCCGGCAGCGTGGCCGACCGGGTGCGGTCGGGGCGGCGGGCGGAGCGGATCGACGACTACGCGCGGGAGGTCGACGCCGCGCAGGCCGCGGGGCTGGGCATCCGCGCCGCGGTGCACGTGCCGATCCTCGTCGCCGGCCGCGTCTGGGGCATGCTGAGCGCGACGTCGGGCGAGGGGCCGCTGCCGCGCGCGACCGAGACGCGGCTCGTGCAGTTCGCCGACCTCGCCGGGACCGCGATCGCCCACGCCGAGAGCCGGTCCGAGCTGCTCGCCTCCCGCGCGCGGGTGGTCGCGACGGCGGACGAGACGCGGCGGCGGATCCAGCGCGATCTGCACGACGGGGCGCAGCGGCGGCTCGTGCAGACGATCATCACGCTGAAGCTCGCGCGGGACGCGTTGGGCGACGGGGACGCCGAGGCGGTGGCGGAGTGGCTGGAGGAGTCGCTGACGCAGGCCGAGCAGACGATCACCGAGCTGCGCGACCTCGTCCGCGGCATCCTCCCCGCGTCGCTCGCGTCGGGCGGGCTGGCCGTCGGCGTCGCGTCGCTGGTCGAGGGGCTGCCGCTGCCGGTCTCGGTGGACGTGCTGGACGAGCGGCTGCCCGAGCGGGTCGAGACGACCGCCTACTTCGTGGTCGCCGAGGCGCTGACGAACGTGGTCAAGCACGCGCGCGCGTCGCGGGTGGCCGTGGTGGCGCGGCTGGACGAGGGTGCGGGGCGGCTGGTGCTGGAGGTCCGCGACGACGGCCGCGGCGGCGCCGACGCGGGCGCGGGCTCCGGGCTGATGGGCCTCCGCGACCGGGTCGACGCGCTGGAGGGGACGCTCTCCGTGGCGTCGCCGCCGGGTGGTGGGACGACGGTGCGCGTGACGCTCCCGCTCGCCTGATCTCGCCCCTGCCCGCCACCTTCGTCCGCCCGGCGCGTTCTCAGGGACATGCGCCTCCTCGGTCTCGGGCTCGCCCTGACCCTCCTCCTCGCCGCGCCCGCCGCCGCTGCCGTC
>DATMVO010000214.1:0-2122 GCA_035563115.1 Solirubrobacteraceae bacterium | reverse complement strand
TAGACCAGGCCCTCGCGCTCGAGGACCGGGAACTCGGCGGCGGCGGACTCGAGGGCGAGCGCGGTCACGCCGTGGCGCCGACCTGCTCGCGCAGCGTCGCGTAGCCCTCGCGCTCGAGCTGCTCGACGAGCTCGGGGCCGCCCTCGTGCGCGACGCGCCCGTCGAAGATGATCGAGACGCGGTCGGGCTTCACGGCGTGGAGGATGCGCTGGTAGTGGGTGATGATGAGGACGCCCATCCCGCTCTCGTCCTTGACCGTGTTGACGCCGTTGGCGACGACGTTGAGCGCGTCGATGTCCAGGCCCGAGTCGGTCTCGTCGAGGACGGCGATCTCCGGCTTCTGCAGCGCGAGCTGGAGCATCTCCAGGCGCTTCTTCTCGCCGCCGGAGAAGCCCTCGTTGAGGTAGCGCGACGAGAACGCCTTGGGGACGTTCGTCAGCTCCATCGCGGCCTCGGTCGTCTTGCGGAAGTCCTTCAGCGAGATGGGCTCCTCGCCCTTGGCCTCGCGGTGCGCGTTCTGCACCATCCGCAGGTACTTCGTGATCGTCACGCCCGGGATCGACACCGGGTACTGGAAGGCCATGAACAGGCCGAGGCGCGCGCGCTCGTCCGGATCGGCCTCGGTGACGTCCTCGCCGTTGAAGACGATGGTGCCCTCGGTGACCTCGAGGCCCGGATGGCCCATGATCACGTTCGCGAGGGTGGACTTGCCGGAGCCGTTCGGCCCCATCAGCGCGTGGACCTCACCCTTGCGCACGGTGAGGTCGAGGCCCTTGAGGATCTGCTTGTCGCCCGCCTGGGCGTGGAGGTTCTTGATCTCGAGCATGAAGTCTCTGGTTCTCAGTGGTGGGTGACGAGCATCGGGTCGGACTGCTGGGGCTGCGGCTGGCGCTGCGTGAAGGCGACGAGCTCGGCGAGCGTCGTCTGCTGGAGGGTCTTGACGACGCTCCCCTGCACGCGGGTCCACAGCAGCTTGGTGGCGCACAGCTCACCGGCGTCGTGGTGCGAGCACAGCACGCGGCTGCGGTCGTCGACCGTGTCGTCGACGAAGCACGACATCGGTGCGACCGCGCCCTCGAGGGCGGCGATCACGGCGTCCATGCGGATCTCGGCGGGCGCCATGGCGAGCCGGTAGCCGCCGTGGGCGCCGCGGGTGGACTCGACGAAGCCGCCCTTCTTGAGCAGCGCCACGATGCGCTCCAGGTACGCGAGCGGCAGGCCCTCGCCCTCGGCGATCGACTTGAGGGAGATCGGCGCCCCTCCGTCCTGCTTGCCGAGCTCGACGAGGAGCCGCACGCCATACTCGGCCTTCGTCGTGAAGATCACGCGTCAAATCCTACCGCGCGAGTCGGAGAAGGCTGGATCGTCCGGCGGGCTGTGCGCATCCTCTCAGCCGCTGCGGCAGACTGACCCGATGGAGCTGATCGAGAGGCTCGACGCGCTGGCACGCCGCGTCGACGAGGCCAAGGCCGCCGCCGAGACCATCGCCGAGGGCGACCCGACCGCCATGCACGAGCTCGACGCCGAGATCGACGGGATGGCGCAGGACATCGCGGCGCTCAAGGGCATCACCTCCGGGCCGCCGTCCGCCACCTGACGCGCGGGGCGAACGTACGTTTGCGTCGGCCGGGGCGGCGGGGATGCCGGGGGCATGAGCACGCCTGAGAAGGATCCGGCCGACTGGGTCACCGGCGACGAGCCGGCGACCGGGCCGCAGAAGAGCTACCTCGAGACGCTCGCGCGCGAGGCGGGCGAGGACGTCCCGGACGACATCACGAAGGCCGATGCGTCGAAGAAGATCGACGAGCTGCAGGACAAGAGCGACCGGGTCGACGGCGGCGCTTAGCCGTCGGCCGGCGCCGGCCCGCGCGCCGGGATCCGGCAGGCGGGGTCGACCGGGATCTGCTTGCGCGGGTCCGGGATGACCTGCTCGCCCGGGATCGGGTTCATCCTGCAGAACGCATAGCGGCCGGCGGCGAAGTCGACGACGGCGCGGAAGGGGATCGCGAGCTGGCCGCGCGCGCCCTCCTGGTCGGCCGCGCCGACGATCTCGCGCACGGACGAGAAGCAGTCGTACGCGACGCGGACGGCGCCCTCGTCCGCGCCGGGCGCCGGCTCGCAC
>DATMVO010000213.1:0-2830 GCA_035563115.1 Solirubrobacteraceae bacterium | reverse complement strand
CGCGAGCGTTCCGGGCGCGTCGGCGCGGCGCTCGAGCGTGACGTCGCCGCCCCAGCGGCGCGCGAGCTCGCGCGCGATCGGCAGCCCGAGGCCGGTGCCGGTCGGTCCGCGCCGTCCGGCGCTGCCGCGGTGGAACCGCTCGAACACCATCTCCTCCTCGCCCGCCGCGACACCCGGCCCGTCGTCCGCTACGTCGATCCCGCCGTCGTGCGCGGCGACGCTCACCGTCGCGCCCGCCGGCGAGTAGTGGAGGGCGTTCTCGATCAGCGCGTCGAGCACCCGGTCGACGTCGGCGCGCGCGGCGAACGTCACGCCGTCGCCGCGCACCGCGACACGCTGCCCGCGCTCGACCGCCGCTCGCTCCCACCGGGCGCCCGCCCGCGCGACCGCGTCGCCGAGGTCGACCCGCTCGCCCGGCAGCTCCCGCTCGCCCGCCCGGCTCAGCTCGAGCAGCTCGCCGACCATCTGCGCGAGCCGGTCGAGCTCCCGCTGCGCCGCCTCCAGCTCCTCGAGCGCGGACGGGTCGTGCGTGTCCGCCTCTGCCGCCTCGATCCGCAGCCGCAGGCCGGCGAGCGGCGTCCGGAGCTGGTGCGAGGCGTCGGCGACGAACTCGCGCTGGGAGTCGAGGAGCCGGCCGATCCGCTCGGTCATGTCGTTGAACGTCCGCGCCAGCGACTGCTGCTCGGCCGAGCCCTCGACCCGCGCGCGCACGGTCAGGTCGCCCTCCGCCACCTGCCGCGCCGCCGCGTCGAGCCGGCGGACCGGCCGTGCGACCTGCCCCGCCAGCACCCAGCCGACGCCGAGCCCGAGCGCCACGACCAGCAGCCCGATCCCCGCGAGCCCGAGCCACTGCCGCCGCACGGCGCGGTCGACCGCGTCCATCGACTGCGTCACGCGGACCGCACCGGCGGGGGCGCCGTCCTCGATGATCGGGACCGCCGTCGCGAGCAGGTTCTCGCCGAGCGTGTCGGACTGCCGCTCGAGCTGCTCGGCGCGGCCGGCGAGCGCCGCAGCGACCTCTGGCCGGGTGCGATAGGAGCGGCCAGGCGGCTCGCCCTCGGAGTCGGCGAGGAGCAGCCCTCGGCGATCCACGACGAGCACGCGCCCGCGGACCGTGCGCGCGGCGCGGTCGGCCAGCCCCTGGAGGTTCGGGCGGTCGGCGAGCAGCTCCGACGCGGTCGCGGCGACGACGTCCGCCTGCGCGCGCGCCTCGGAGCGGACCTCCGTGTCGACGCGGCTGGAGAGCGTCGACGCGAGCGGGAAGCCCAGCGCGACGACCGCCAGCACGAGGACGTACGCCAGCGCGAGGAGAAGACGGGTGCGGAGAGCTACGGCGCACGCTCCTCCGGCGCGGCGAACCGGAAGCCGACGCCGCGGACGGTGTGGATGAAGCGCGGCGCGCTCGGGTCGTCGCCGAGCTTCTTGCGCAGCCAGCCCATGTGGACGTCGAGCGTCTTCGTCGAGCCGAACCAGTTCTCGTCCCACACGCGGCTCATCAGGTCCTCGCGCTTGACGACCCGGCCGGCGTGGCGGACGAGCTCGGCGAGCAGGTCGAACTCCTTGCGGCTCAGCTCCAGCTCCGTTCCGGCGAGATGGGCGCGCCGCCCGGCGAGGTCGATCCGCAGATCGCCGACGTGGAGCGGCTCGGCGGCGGGCGGGGCGGCGGGCTCGTCGCGGCGGCCGGTGCGGCGCATGACCGCGCGGATGCGCGCGATGACCTCGGCGGCCGAGAAGGGCTTGACCACGTAGTCGTCGGCGCCCAGCTCGAGGCCGACGATGCGGTCGGTCTCCGTCCCGCGCGCGGTGACCATGATCACCGGGATGTCGGACTCCGAGCGGATGGTGCGGCAGACGTCGCGGCCGTCGCCGTCGGGGAGGGCGAGGTCGAGCAGGACGATGTCCGGGTCGGAGTCGCGGGCGCGGTCGAGCGCCTCCGCGGCGGTGGCGGCGAGGATGGGGTCGAAGCCCTCGCGGCTGAGGATCTTCGCGAACGGCTCGGCGATGGAGCGTTCGTCCTCGACGAGCAGGATGCGGAGGGGCGCTTGGGGCATCTGAGGCGCGAATCTACCCGGCGATTCGTGCCAGGGGACACCGGCTTTGCCAAGGCTTTGCCGCAGATTGCCGGAGCGTTTGCGCAGCCGGAGCGATCGTGGCGGCATGAGCTTCAACCGGACTCACATCGCCACCGCCGTGACGCTCCTCGCGCTCGGCTTCCTCGCCGCCGTCGCCCTCGCGTCGCGGCCTGACGAACCGTCCGCCGCTGCCGCGGCCGGAGCGACGACCGCCGCTGAGCCGGAGGTGCGGACGGAGGTCGTCCGGCGCACGCGGACGGTGGAGGACCGCGTGGGATCGCGCGACGACGACGGGACGGCGGACCAGGGGCGCGGGGACGTGGCCGGAACCGTGACGAGCGGCGGCGGTGCGCCGGCGCCGGTGACCGCAGTCGCGAGCCGGAGCGGGGACGACGACGGGACCGCCGACCAGGGCCCGGGCGATGCGCCGGGGACGGCCGGGAGCGGGCGCGGCGGAAGCTCGTCCGACGACGGCTCGTCGGGGCGTGCCCGTGGCGGCGACGACGACTTCGACGACGACTCGTCGGGCCGGAGCGGCGGCGACGACGTCGACGACGACTCGTCGGGGCGCAGCCGGGGTGGGGACGACGACCGCTTCGACGACCACGGCGAGAGCGGTGGCGACGATGACGGCGGGCACGGCCGGGGTCGCGGGCGTGGGCGCGGTGGGGACGATGACTGAGGCGGCTCGGCCGAAGAAGGCGATGCCGAAGCGGCCGGGGCCGCTGGCGGTGTTCGCCGTGTGCGGCGGGACGTTC
>DATMVO010000212.1:0-3642 GCA_035563115.1 Solirubrobacteraceae bacterium | reverse complement strand
CGCCGAGCGAGAGCAGCTACGTCCCGCCTCCGCCGCAGCCCGAGCCGTCCTACGCGCCGCCTCCGCCGCGTCCGCCCGCCGCGAGCGGCTGGGCCGGGCAGCCGGCGCCCACCTACCAGCAGACGAACTGGCGCGAGAGCCACGGCCGCGCGGTCGCCGCGCTCGTGTGCGGCATCGTCGGCCTCGTCGTCTGCCCGATCGTCTTCAGCGTCATCGCGATCGTCCTCGGCACGCAGGCGCGGCGCGAGATCGACGCCGCGCCCGAGCGGTACGGCAACCGCGGTCAGGCGCAGTGGGGCGTCAACCTCGGCTGGATCGGCCTGGCGTTCGGGATCGTCCTGCTCGTCCTCGCGCTCACCGGCGAGATCGTCCTCACGCCCGAGGGCTGACCGCGGCGCCGACGCGACGCCGGCGCCCCGGCCGCGGCGCTACGCCGCGGCCGACTCGGCGGCGGCGGGCTCGGCCTCGGGGACCGCGGCCTGCTGCTCGGCGGCGGTCTCCTCGTCCGGCGGCTTGACGCCCTCGCGGGCCCACGCCTCGTCGAACTCGACCCGCCACTTGCCGTCCTCGCCCTGCTGCAGCGCGAGCCGCGCGCGGAACGTCTTGCCCGAGCGGCCCTTGAAGCCGGTGACCGGCTTCTCGGTGCGGCCCGTCGCGATCAGCTCCTTGGCGACCGCGACCGGCAGCTGCTTGCCCGCCTTGGACTTCCAGATCACGAAGCCGCAGCCCGGGTCCTCGCGCGACCAGCACGAGTAGCCCTTGCGGTTCTCGCTGATCGTGCGGCCGCAGACCGGGCACGGACCGAGCGTCGCGCGCGGGATCTTGACGTCCTTGAGCTTCTCGTCGAGCGTCTGCACCGTGCCGCCCGCGAACGCCGCGATGTCGGACATGAACTTGCGCCGCGAGTCCTCGCCGGTCTCGATCTTCGCGAGCCGCGCCTCCCAGTCGCCGGTCAGCGACGGGGACGTGAGCGGGTGGTCGCCGAGGAACTTGACGACGTTGAGGCCCTTCTCGGTGACGACCAGCGCCCGCGCCTCGCGCTCGACGTAGCCGACGTCGATCAGGCGCTCGATGATCGCCGCGCGCGTCGCCGGGGTGCCGATGCCGGAGTCCTTCATCGCCTCGCGCAGCTCGTCGTCGTCGACGAGCTTGCCGGCCGTCTCCATGGCGCCCAGGAGCGACGCGTCGGAGTAGCGCCGCGGCGGCTTGGTCTCGCGCTCGAGCGACTCGACCTTCTTCGTGTCGACCGCCTCGTCCTTCTCGAGCTTGGGCAGCGTCTGATCGCGCCCTTCGTCCTCGGCGTCGGCGGCCTCGCCCTCGGACAGCTCGCCGTACACGCCGCGCCAGCCCGGCACGAGCAGGACCTTGCCGCGGGTGCGGAAGACGTGCTCGGCGACGGTCGTCTCGACGCGCGTGTTCTCGAACTCGGCGTCGGGGTGGAACGCGGCGAGATAGCGGCGCACGACCATGTCGTAGACGCGCTGGTCGTCCGAGTTCATCTTGTCGACCTTGTGCTCGGACTTGGTCGGGATGATCGCGTGGTGGTCGGTGACCTTCTCGTCGTTGATCACCCGGCTGAGCGGGAGGACGTCGAGCCCGGTGACGTAGTTCGCGGCCTTGACGTACTCGCGGTTCTTGCCGACCAGCTCGGCGATCGGCTTGAGCTCGTCGACCATGTCGGTGCTCAGGAAGCGCGAGCTCGTACGCGGGTACGTGAGCGCCTTGTGCTCCTCGTACAGCCGCTGGGCGGCCGCGAGGGTGCGGCGGGCGGAGAAGCCGAAGCGCGTGTTGGCGTCCCGCTGCAGCGACGTGAGGTCGTACAGGAGCGGCGCCTTCTCCTTGCGCTTCGTCTTGTCGAGCTTGGTGATCGTGCCGCGCTGGCCCTGGACGGCGGCGACGATCGCGGCGGCCTCGGCCTCGGTGGTGACGCGCGGCTGGGCGCCGGCGTGGAAGCGGCCCTCGTACGTGCGCGCGCCGTCGGCCTCGAACGTGGCGTCGACGAGCCAGTACGGCTCGGGCTTGAAGGCGCGGATCTCCTCCTCGCGGCGGGCGAGGATCGCGAGCGTCGGCGTCTGGACGCGGCCGAGCGAGACGGCGCCGTCGAAGGAGGAGCGCAGACGGATCGTGGCGGCGCGCGTGGCGTTCATGCCGACGATCCAGTCGGCCTCGCTGCGCGAGCGCGCGGCCTGCTCGAGCTGCTGGAGCTCGCTCGCGGGGCGCAGCTTCGTGAAGGCGTCGCGCATCGCGGCGTCGGTCATCGACGAGAGCCACAGGCGCTGGACGGGCTTCTTCGCGCCCGCCTTCTCGAAGAGGTAGGCGAAGATCAGCTCGCCCTCGCGGCCGGCGTCGCAGGCGTTGACCACCGCGTCGACGTCCGCGCGCTTGAGCTGCTTGGTGACGACCGCCATCTGCTTCTTGGACCGCTCGTCGCGGACGACGAGCTTGAACTTGTCCGGGACGATCGGCAGATCGGCCATCCGCCACTTCTTGAACTTCGGGTCGTACTGCTCGGGCTCGGCGAGCTGCACGAGGTGGCCGACCGCCCACGTGAGCACGTGATCCGGGCCCTCGAGGTAGCCCTCGTGCTTCTCGAACGGTCCCGGAAGGACGCGCGTGAGATCCCGCCCGACGGAGGGCTTCTCTGCGATCACGAGGGTCTTGGCCATGAAGGCGGAGCCTAGCGGGGCTCCTCAAGCGAACCTCAGCGCGGGACGGCGAGGCCCCACGGCGACGGCTCGAGCAGCCGGTCGGGCGGCGTCCACAGCCCTTCACGGCTCGCCCGCGCGAGAGCACATGCGGTCGCAGGCGCACCGAACTCGTCGTCCGTGTCGGGGAAGTGGGGCGAGGTGATCGTGCCCTCGTGCTCCCACCTGCGCAGCGTGGTGACCGGGACGCCCACGAGCGTCCCGAGCTGCTCCGCCGTGAGCGCGTACTCCACGCCGCGGAGCGCCGGGTGCCGCCCGGGCTCGCCGACGACGGCCCGCGCCACCGGGTCGAGCGCGTAGATCTCCGGGCACTCCCGGCTCCACCACCCGTCCGTCCACTTCAGCGGCTTGCGCGTGAGCGTCCGCGCGAGCTCGAACTGCTCCGACGTCGCCATCAGCGGGGTCCGGCACACCGCCCACACGGCCACCCGCAGGCGCTCGTTCCGATCGAGCCGCGGATCGTCCCGATAGTCGGGGACGAGATCCTCTCCGAACCAGTACCCGTGGCCCCTCTTGTTCTGCCGCACCCGCAGGGGCGGGCGGTCCAGCCAGGCCAGCGCAGGCGCGGTCGCGGCTTCGGGACTCATAGTCATCGCAGTCTGACGCACCGGTCCGGACATCACAACTCCCTGACCTTCCACTGCCCATCGGCACAGGCACCGGCGCCGAGCAGCAGGCGCGACAGGTCGACGGGCTCGAGCGGAGATGCCGGCAGGAGCCAGATGTGCTCGGTCATCTGCGCGAACCCCCGCTCCGTCACGTCGCGCTCCAGGACCAAGACACCGTCGAGTGCACGGTGGTCCGGCGGCGCGTGCGCGAAGCACGCCTCGACGAGCTCCTCGCGCGGCGTCGTGAACGGATCGAGATCGGTGGCGTAGAGCCCGTAGCCGTACTGCGCGCCCTCACCGACCACGAAGAGGGGCGCACCGTACGGCTC
>DATMVO010000211.1:0-6018 GCA_035563115.1 Solirubrobacteraceae bacterium | reverse complement strand
CGGCGCCCGCGACGAAGGTGGTGGCGGCGACCGCGGCGGCCTGCGTGACGACCTGGCCGGCGGGCTTGGCGGCGGCGGGCTCGATGACGCGCGGCTCGGCCGCGACGACCTCCGCCGTCGTGGTCTCAGTCGTCGTGGAGTCCATGGGGGCCATGCTAGACGGACTGCCCGACGAGGTCGCGCCGGTACACGCGCATCTTGCGCGTCACGTTGGCGCCCAGCGCCTCCATGCCCATGTTGATCGGGTTGTCCTCCAGGATCCACCCGAGCTCGCCCCGGTAGACCTGGCCCTTCTCCGCCATGTCGTAGTGCTCGATGTAGAGCGACGCCGCCACACCCGTGTTCTGGTGCTTGGGATGGACGCCGAGGAACCCGACCCGCACGCGGTCCACGTAGGAGTTGCGGCGCAGGAAGTGCCACCACCCCAAAGGCAGGAGCGAGCCCTTCATCCGCGCGAGCACCTGGTTCATGTCCAGCGGCGACATCGCCACGCCGGCGACCTCGCCGTCGGGCGTCTCGGCGACCATGAACCAGTCCGGGTGGAAGGTCAGCTGGAGGTCCCACGCGTACGCGTCGAGGTCCTCCTTGGAGTACGGGACGAAGCCCCAGTTCTGCGCCCACGCCGCGTTGTAGACCTCCTGGAACGCCTCCAGGTCGCGCCGCATCGTGCGCCGGGTCATCTTGCGGATCCGGATGCCGTGCTCCTCGCGCGCCTGGCGGTCGAGCTCGAACATGAACGGCATGATGTCCTTGCGCCGCGACACCTCCAGGTGCCACGCGAGGAGGTCGACGGCCCGCTCCATCCCCGCCTCCTCCAGCATCCGCGCGTAGTACGGCGGCTGCCACGGCATGCGGATCGAGGGGGTGTGCTCGAACCCCTCGATCAGGACGCCCGCCTCCTCGTTCATCGTCAGGTCGAACGGCCCGACCATCGACGTGAGGCCCCGCGCGACCAGCCAGCCGGAAGCGGCGGCGAGCAGCGCGTCGAGCACCTCGCGGTCCTCCTCGAACTCGAGGAAGCCGAAGTGCCCGGTCCGCGAGCGGTGGTAGGCGTTGAAGTTCTGGTCGACCTGCGCGGAGACCCGCCCGACCACCCGGCCGTCGCGCCGCGCGAGGAAGAGCCGCGCGTCGCCGTGCCCGAAGAAGGGGTTCAGCCGCCGCGACAGGTAGGCGTGGCGCTCGAGACGCAGCGGGGGAACCCACTGCTCGGAGGTAGAGTGCAGCCGGAACGGCAGCTCGATGAACTCCTTGAGCTCCGCTCGCGAGCCCACCGCGGTCACGTCAACTGGCACGGTCGGCCAACCTAGCTCATGCCCACGCAGATCGACGTCTTCGCCAAGGTCCGCGGTCACGAGCGCGAGGAGCAACTGCGCGCCGCCCGCGAAGCCGACCTCCTGCCGTACTTCCGGCTCATCGAATCGCCCGCGCTTCCGATCATGGAAGTGGAGGGCCGCCAGCGCATCATGCTCGGCTCCAACAACTACCTCGGCCTCACGGACGACCCGCGCGTCAAGCAGGGTGCCCGCGACGCGCTCGAGCAGTACGGGACGGGGCTGACGGGCAGCAGGCTGCTCAACGGCACCACCCCGCTGCACCTCGAGCTCGAGGCCGGGATCGCGAAGTGGATGGGGACCGAGGACGCGATCGTCTTCACCACCGGCCACCAGGCGAACGTCGGGACGCTCGGGACGATCCTCGGCCCCGGCGACACGGTCATCGCCGACAGCGCCGACCACGCCTCGATCCTCGACGGATGCCTGCTCTCCAAGGCCAAGCTCCGCCCGTTTCGCCACGGCCGCCTGGACAAGCTCGAGAAGCAGCTCGAGCGGGCGGCGGAGAACGACGGCGGCGGCGTCCTCGTCGTGGTCGACGGCGTCTTCTCCATGGAGGGCGACGTCGCCCCGCTCAAGGAGATCGCCGACCTCACCGAGAAGTACGGCGCGCGCCTGATGGTCGACGAGGCCCACGGCGCCGGCGTGCTCGGCGCGCGCGGCGCGGGCGCCAGCGAGCTCCTCGGCGTCGAGGACCGCGTCGACCTGCGGATGGGCACGTTCTCCAAGTCGCTGGCCTCCTGCGGCGGCTTCATCGCCGGCTCGGCCGAGGTCATCGACTTCCTGCGCGTCCAGAGCCGCGCGTTCCTCTTCACCGCCTCCAACGTGCCGGCCGCGCTCGGCGCCGCCGCCGCGGCGCTCAAGGTCGTCGACTCCGACGACGGCCGCGAGCTCATGGCCCGCGTCCTGCGCAACGCCGACCACCTGCGCAGCGGCCTCCGCGCGCTCGGCTTCAAGGTCATCGAGCACGAGATCGGCACCCCGATCATCCCCGTGCTGGTGGAGGACGACTGGAAGGCCGTCCTGCTGTGGAAGCAGCTCTACGAGGCGGGCGTCTACACCAACGTCGCGATCCACCCGGCGGTGCCTCCGGGCGGCGCCCTGCTGCGCACCAGCGTGATGGCCACGCATGACTCCGAGTCGCTCGACCGGGCCTTGGAGTCGTTCGCGTCTGTGAAGGCCGCGTTCGAGGCGGAGCACGGTCCGCTTCCGTCGTCATAGCACGTCAAGGGCCTTCACGCCGCGTTCACGAAAAGGCCGCTCACAGCGGAAGATCCGGGTCTGCCACCCGTTGACCGGACCCAGTCGCGTGCTTAGGTTCATGACGCGCTCAGCGAGGCGAACGGGACGGAGACCCGGCCGCGTCACAAAGCTGCGAGACGGGGCATCTCGCACGTGACACCAGGCAGGTCTCCGGGGGAACCCGGTCGCCGCGCAGCGTGCAGTCCAAGCATCACGCAGCACACAGGCACACACCCACAACGAGCAGTCTGCCGGTCGTCCCTGAGCGACCGGCGGGGGAGGACATCCAGTGAACGCGACAGCGACGATCGCCCCTGGGCCACAGCATCTACGCGCGCTCAGCCGCGCGAACGAGGTGCGGCTCGCACGCGCGGAGCTCAAGCGCCGCGTGGCGACCGGGGAGGTCAGCGCGAGCGAGGTCATCATGCAGGCCCCCTGGGAAGCGTCCAGCATGGCGGTGTCGGATCTGCTCATGAGCCAGCGGCGCTGGGGGCACCAGCGCTGCCGCAAGGTGCTCGATCAGATCCCGGTCTCGGAGACCAAGACGGTGGGCTCGCTCACCGAGCGTCAGCGCAACGCGCTGGCCGAGCTGCTGGGCGGCGTCTCCCGCTAGGGAGACGCCCGGGGGCGGACCTTCGCCCGCACGGCCCGCAGGCCGGGGATCGGACTTACCGGATCCCCGGCCCGCGGGTCGCGATCTCGACGGTGTGGTCGTCGGGGTCGCGGATGTAGATCGAGCTGAACCCGCCGCGCTCGAAGACGTCCGTCGCCTGGACGCCGCGGCTGCGCAGGTAGTCGCGCCACGCGGCCAGCTCCTCGGCCGACTCGACGATGAACGCGAAGTGCTGCACCGAGCCGGTCCCGACCTGGCCGTGCGGCAGGTGCGGGTACTCCATGAACGAGATCAGCTGCCCCGCGCCGCCCGTCCCGCTCTCGCCGAGCAGGAACCAGCTGTGGCGGGCGTCCGGGTCGTCGGCGCTGCGCTCCTCGCGGACGAGCTGGAGCCCCAGCAGGTCGCGGTAGAACGCGGTCGTCCGGTTCAGGTCGCGGACGATGGCCGTCAGGTGATGCAGCCCGGTGAGCCGCATCCGCCGCTGCCCTCCGGCGCTCGCGGCCGGTGGCTGGGAGCCAGGTCCGGTCATGCCCTCCACGTGAGTCCTCCTGCCCTGCGGGCGAACGCGGCACGCAGCACGGCGAAGGCGACCGCGGCCGCCGCGACGCCGGCGATGATGCCGATGAGACGGATGGTGAAGTAGCCGATCGGCGCGCCGACCAGCAGGAACGCCGCGAGGGTCAGCACGGTGGTGTGCGACCGGAAGCCGGCGAAGTGCTCGCGGACGACCTGGTCCAGGCCGGCGAGCGTGCAGAGCAGGACGCCGGTGGTGACCAGCAGCTCGCGACGCCCGCCGTCGCTGACGAAGCCCGCGACGAGCGCGATCAGCCCGACGAGGACGGCCAGCTCGACGAGCGGGACCGGGTGCCACGGCGCCTTGGGCAGCTCGTCGCGCGTGGCGCGCAGACGGGGTGCGGACGGTGGAGGTGGCGGCGCTGAGGGCTGCGACCGGGGCGCGCGAGGCGCACCGGTGGCGGCGTCACGCTGGCGGCTGCGGCGACCCATGCGCCGCGCAGGCTAACGGACAGCCCGAGCTGAGCTTGACCTGCCACCAGCCCATGCACATCCCGATGATGCCGAGCCGGGGGCGGACCTGGTACGCGCCGCACCCGTCGACGTCGACGTCCTCGCGGTGCAGGCGGGCGAACTTGTAGCGCTCGGGGCGCAGGAGCATCCGCTCCAGCAGCACCTTGTTGGCCTGGACCTCCGCGCCGCGCGCGTCGAGCACGGAGCGCACGTGGCGGAGCCGGGACTGGAGCGCGTCGCGCTGCTCCTCCAGCTCGCCGAGATCCAGCAGGCGCGGCCCGGCGGCGCCGCGCGGGGCGACCCGCACGTCGACCCGGCAGCGCGGGAAGGCGGTGACGAACGCCTCGGCGAGCTGACGCTCCAGCCGGGCGATCTGGTCGCGCAGCGCGCGCCGCGCGGCGGCCTCGTCGACCTCCGGCAGCGTGACCGGCGCGGGGGCGCCGATGCCGGTGTCGGGCAGGCTCGTGACGTCCAGCACGTCCATCCCTGCGCAAGGTAGCGGACTGCGGGTCACCCGTCGAGACGAGGGTCGAGAGTTGACGCGGCAAGCCACAGCGCCTCCTCCACGTGGACGCGCGGCACGTGCGGCACCTGCACCGCGTAGAGGAGCACGGCGGCCGTCGCGGGGCCGGGCAGGTGCGGCGCGGCGGGGTCACGGAAGAGCACCGCGAGCGGCCCCTCGGCGTCCGCGATCACGAGCCGGCGGGGCGCCGCGTCCGAGACGAGCTCGCCGCGGCCCATCGACTCCCCGGCGCGCGCCTCGCGCAGCTCGAGCGGGCCACGGACCGTCGCGGCGTCCAGCGCCCACACCCCCACCCCGGTCTCGGCCAGCGCCACGGTGAGCGCGTCCGCGACCGGCCCGTGCGAGGCGAGGCCGCCCTTCTTGAGCCGGGTGAGCGTCAGCTCCTCGGCCGGCGTGCGGCTCTCGTCCGCGTCGGGGTCGAGGCCGACGTGGCGGAAGAAGACGCGGTGCGCGCGGACGACCGGCTCGGTGCGCTGCTGGATCGCGCGGGCGCCGTGGAGCCGCTGGGCGAGCGCCTTGAGGTGGTCGCGGACGTCCTTGGGCGAGCGCCGGCCGGGCGGCCCGGCGAGCGTCACCGCGCGCGTCCACAGCCGCAGGTCGGGGAAGTCGGTGCGGACCGCGGGCGCGACCTCCGCCTCGTCCGGCTCCTCGCTCACCGCAGCAGCCGCTCCACGCGCGCGCGCAGCTCGGCGTCGGTCAGGTCGCGGTGCGTCGTCTCCAGGACGGTCCCGCCCCGGCGGGCGAACGTGATCTGCGGACACCCCGCCAGGCCGTAGACCTTGGCGATCGCGCCGTCGTGGTCCCACCCGACCGGGAAGGCGTGGCCGCGCAGGTCCTTGCGATCGCCGCTGCTGCCGACCGCCACGAACGTCACGCGGCCGCGGTAGGCGGCGCTCGCGCGGTCGAACTGGCGCAGCACGGCGCGGCAGCGCTTGGCCTCGGCGGGGAAGATCGCCAGCACGAGCGGGCCGCGCTCGCGCAGCTCGCAGATGTTGACGACGTCGGGGCGCCGCACCTCGCACGCCGGGCGCGGGCCGGCGTCCGTCCCCGCCGTCTCCTCCGTCGCGAGGTTCGCGTCGCCCTCCAGCTTCGCGTCGGCGGCGGGGGTGGCGAAGTCGGGGAGCGTCCCGCCCGCCGCTGGGCCGCCCGGGCGCGCGTCGCTGCCGCCCTCGACCGCGTTGAGCAGGATCGTCACGCCGATGAGCAGCGCCGCGACGCCGAGCACCCAGCTGAAGCGTCCGGCCCCGCGCCCGCGGCGCTGCGGCGGGATCTCCGGGCGGGGC
>DATMVO010000210.1:0-2289 GCA_035563115.1 Solirubrobacteraceae bacterium | reverse complement strand
TGGGACGGCTCCCGCTCCGCCGCGACCTCCTCGCGCCGCCGGCGAAGGCGGGCGAAGAGGCCGCGGACGCCGCCGCGTGGGGGCGACGGCGCGGAGCGGGTGGGGGACGCGACGTCCGAGCCGGCGTCTCCGCGCGGCTCCGTCGCTGGTTCGGCATGGACGGGCCGGGGAGCCGGGTCGGGCTCCGCGGCAGTAGCGGTCGTCCGGGGGGAAGCGGAAGGGTGGTCGTCGCCGGAGGGGGCCGGGGCGTGCTGCTCCTCGACCTCCTCCGCCGTCACCGTCACCTTCGTGCCCCAGCCTGCGGGCTCGAGACCGACCGTGCCGCGTGCGCGGGTGCCCTCCCAGGCGACGGTGCTCTCTGGCTCGAGGCCGGTGATGCGGATGTCACCGAACGCGCCGAGATGGCGCGCCAGCGCGTCCGGGTCGGAGATCTCCGCCCAGAGCTCCGGGGGCGACTTCACGAGGGTGCGTGCGGCTTCGGGCATCGGACGTGGGCTTCGCCGCTCGTCCGCGACACTCCTCCCCGTGCACGACGACGCCCTCGACCGCCTGGCCGCCCGGACCCGCGGCGCCGGGATCGTCGCCGGCCGCCTCCGCGGCGGCGCGACGGAGATCACCGCCCACGGCGAGGCCGATGCCGCCTGGGCCTACGAGCTCGGGTCGCTGACGAAGGTGTACGGCAGCCGCCTGCTCCTGGCGCTGGAGGCGCGCGGCGTGGTCGCGCGCGGCGACCGGCTCGCCGACTGCCTGCCCGCGCCGTGGCAGGTTCCTGGCGGGATCACGCTCGAGCAGCTCGCCACCCACCGCGCCGGACTGCCGCGGCTGTCCTTCGGGCTGATGCGGGCGGTGAGCGACAAGCGCGACCCGTACCGCGACCTCGACCTTCCGACGCTGCAGCGGGTCGTGGCGGGCGTGCGCTCGCGGCCGTGGCGGCGCGGCCGGTACTCCAACCTGGGAGCCGCGCTGCTGGGCCACGCGCTGGCGGCGCGGGGCGGGGCGCCGTGGGAGGAGCTGCTGCGACGGGAGGTGCTGGAGCCGCTCGGGCTGGACGACACGGGCCTGGACCCGGCGCCGCCGCTCGCCCAGCCCCACCAGCGCGGGAAGCCGGTGCCGCCGTGGACGATGCCGCAGTTCCTCGCCGCGGGCGCGTTGCGGTCGACGGTGCACGACCAGCTGCGGTTCCTCGCCGCGGAGATGGAGGCGGCGGAGCCCGCGCTGGGCTGGCAGCGGCGGGGCCCGCTGCTGTGGCACAACGGCGGGACGGGCGGGAGCGCGACGATGGCGGCGATCGACCCGGCGCGCCGGGAGGGGATCGTGCTGCTGGCCAACGCGGCGGTCGCCGGGCCGCTGACCAGCCTCGGCATCCGGCTGCTGGGGATGGGGGAGCCGGCGCCGCGCCGGCGGCGCACGTCCGGGTCCTGACACCGGGCGCCGTCGCACCGTCAAGCGGGGCAGCGCGCGTCCGTTCTATGGGGCGTGCGCCGCCGCCTGCTCTCCACCCTCTTCGCGCTCGGCCTCGCCGCGGCGCTCCCGCCGGCCTCCGCGCACGCCGCCCCGCCCGCGCCGGTGGCGGCGTTCGACCTCAACGGCACCTTCGCCGCGTCGCTGGGATCCGCCACGATGGGTGACCTCGGCGGCGGCAACGGCTGGGCGCTGGACGGCGGGCGCCGCTTCCGTCAGGTCCGCGCCTCCAGCGGCGTCCAGCTCAACACGCCGACCGGCCCGGCGTACGCGCTCGTCGCGCTCGTCCGGGTGGCGACGGTGAGCGGCAAGCGCCGGCTCCTTGACTTCTCCGCCGGCCGCAGCGACGACGGCCTCTACGTGCGCGACGGCAAGCTCGTCGTGGTCCGCGGCGGCGTGGACGTCGCGTCCTCCTCCGCCGCCGTCTTCGAGCGCAACGCCTGGCGCCAGGTGGTTCTCACGCGCACCGTCGAGGGGACGCTCACCGCGTCCGTGGAGGGCGAGCCGGTGCTCACCTACGCGGACGCGACCGGCCTGGCGGTCGGTGACACCGTCCGCCTCTTCCGCGACGACTGGCTCGACGCGAGCGCCGGCGGCGTCGCCCGGCTGCGCCTGTACGCCGCGCCGCTGAGCGCCGACGACGTCCGCGCGCTGCAGGACGACCGGCTCGACACGGTGGCGCCGGCGGTGGACGTCGCGTCGCCCGAGGGCCGTGTCGGCGGGCGCCCGGCGGTGAGCGGGACGGTCGCCGACGCCGGCAGCGCGCCGGAGCGGATCGTCGCACGGGTGGAGATCGTCGACGACGCCGGGACGGTCGTGGCCTCCGGC
>DATMVO010000209.1:0-11488 GCA_035563115.1 Solirubrobacteraceae bacterium | reverse complement strand
AGTCGAGCACGCTGAACACGGCGCGAGCCCGCACCACCTCGCGTCCGTCGGCGGTGACCGAGCAGTCGGCGAACGCCAGGCGACCGCCGAGCTTCTCGATCTCGACGTGCGCCTCGAGCCAGTCGCCCGGCGTGGCGGGCGCGAGGTAGTCGGTCGTCAGCGACACCGTCGCCGCGCCCGAGATCTCGTCGGCGCGTGCGCGCAACGCGTGGCCGATGGCGAGGTCACAGAGGGTGGCCAGCAGCCCGCCGTGCACGGCGCCCGCGCTGTTGGCGTGCTCGGGCGCGGCGTGCAGGCCGAGCGCGAAACGCCCGTCGCCGCCGTCGCGGACGTAGAACGGCCCGACGTGCTCGGCGAACGGGCCCGGGTCTTCCATCGCGGCGAATCCGGCGGACGGCGTCGTCACAGCGGGCGCTCGCGGCAGCGCGCGTAGCCGTCCTGCCAGGGGCGCAGTGCTTCGAAGGCGGCACTCGCCGCGAGAACGTCGCCGTCGCGCAGGCGCGGGCCGATGATCTGCATCCCGACGGGCAGGCCGTCCGCGAACCCGGCCGGGATCGAGGCGGCGGGATGACCCGTGTAGTTGGTGAAGTACGTCATGCACCAGCCGATGAGCGGGTCGACCGCGACGCCCTCGATCTCCGTCGGCCCGATCGTGTCGCCGTCGTCGGCGTTCTCGACGGGCATCGCGGCCAGCGTCGGCGACACGAGCAGGTCGTGCGTCGCGAAGACGCCCTGCACGGCGTCGAAGATCTCCGAGCGGATGACCTGGTCGGCGATCACGTCGAGCGCGGTCATGTCGCGCGTCGCGTCCAGCCAGCGGCGGAAGAGCGGCGGCAGGTCGTCGGCGTGGTCGCCCTCGATGTCCAGCCCCGCCGCCTTCATCCCCGCGAACCCGGCGTGGCTGAGCGGCATGATCAGCCGGCACCACAGGTCGCTGAGCTCGCGCTGGTCGCGCGTGATCCCGAGCTTGACCTCCTCCACGTGCGCGCCCGCCTCCTCGAACGCGGCGACCGCGCGCTCGACCGTCTCGGCGATCCGGCGGTCGACGGGGTAGACGTCGAGGTCGGGGCTGTAGGCGATCCGCATCCCGCTGATGTCGCGGTCCAGCGCGCCGAGGTAGTCGGGCTCGTCGCGCAGGCTGAACGGATCGGCCGGGTGGTAGCCGCCGAGCGCCGTCATGGCGAGCGCGGCGTCGGCCACGGTGCGGGTGAGCGGGCCCTCGTAGAGGAACGGGTTCGTGCCGCCGAACGCGTTGGGCCGGGCGAGGTTCGGCACGCGGCCGAACGACGGCTGCAGGCCGAAGACGCCGCACCACGCCGCCGGGATCCGGATCGACCCGCCGCCGTCCGTGCCCTCGGCGACGGTGAGGAGCCCGTCTGCGACCGCGGCGGCGCTGCCGCCGGACGACCCGCCCGTGTTCCGCGTCAGGTCGAACGGGTTGCGCGACGGGCCGAACAGCGCGTTGTCCGTCACGCCGCGGTAGCCCATCACCGGGCTGTTCGTCTTGCCGACGATCACCGCGCCGCCCTGCTCGATCCGCTCGGAGAAGCCGCAGTGCGCGTCGATGACGTTGTCCTTCAGCGCGCGGATGCCGCCGAACGTCGCCGGCCAGCCGGGCTTGAAGTCGAACAGGTCCTTCAGCGCGGTCGGGACGCCGTGGAGCGGCCCCAGCTCGGCGCCCTCGCGGACCGCCCGTTCGGCGTCGCGGGCCGCCGCGCGCGCGTCGTCGAACCCCTCGAAGACGATGGCGTTGAGCGACGGGTTGCGCTCCTGGATGCGCGCGATCGTGGCCTCGACCACCTCCACCGGCGACAGCTCACCCGCGCGGATGCGCGCCGCGACCTCCGTCGCCGTGGCGTACGACAGCTCGTCCGACAGACCCATGGTGCCTCTCCCTCGTGACCCGAGATACCGGACACGAGCATCCCACTTGCGCGGCCCGATCGCCACCGGGCGGTCAGCGTCTGAACACCGCCGCCCGGCGGCCGGGCTCAGTCGGTCGCGCCGACGTAGGCGGCGAGGTGCTGGCCGGTGAGGGTCGAGCGGTCGGCGACGAGGTCGGCCGGCGCGCCCTCGAAGACGATGCGGCCGCCGGCGTGGCCGGCGCCCGGGCCGAGGTCGACGATCCAGTCCGCGTGGGCCATCACCGCCTGATGGTGCTCGATCACGATCACCGACTTGCCGCTGTCCACCAGCCGGTCGAGCAGGCCGAGGAGCTGCTCGACGTCGGCGAGGTGGAGGCCGGAGGTGGGCTCGTCGAGCACGTAGACGGTCCCCTTCTCCCCCATGTGCACGGCGAGCTTCAGCCGCTGGCGCTCGCCGCCCGACAGCGTGGTCAGCGGCTGGCCGAGCGTGACGTAGCCGAGCCCAACGTCCTGCAGCCGCGCGAGGATCTTGGCCGCCGCCGGCACCTTGCCTTCGCCGTCCGCGAAGAACGCGGACGCCTCGGAGACCGGCATCGCGAGCACCTCGCTGATGTTCCGCCCGCCGAACGTCAGCTCCAGCACCGACGCCTCGAACCGCCGCCCCTCGCACTCCTCGCACGTCGTCGCGGTGCCGCCCATCGGCCCCAGGTCGGTGTAGATGACGCCCGCGCCGTTGCACGCCGGGCACGCCCCGTCCGAGTTGGCGGAGAACAGCCCCGGCTTGACGCCGTTGGCCTTCGCGAACGCCTTGCGGATCGGGTCGAGCAGGCCCGTGTACGTCGCCGGGTTCGACCGCCGCGAGCCGCGGATCGCGCTCTGGTCGACGGTCACGACGTCCTCGCGCGGGGACACCGAGCCGCCGATCAGCGAGCTCTTCCCCGACCCCGCCACGCCCGTCACCACGCACAGCACCCCGAGCGGGATGTCGACGTCCACATCGGCCAGGTTGTGCGCCGACGCGCCCCGGATCTCCAACGGACCCGACGCGCTGCGCACCGAGGGCTTCAAAGCAGCGCGGTCGTCCAGATGCTTCCCGGTCACCGTCCCGCTCGCGCGGAGCCCGTCGAGCGTGCCCTCGTACTGCACCTCCCCGCCCGCCGTCCCCGCCCCCGGCCCGAGGTCCACCACGTGGTCGGCGATCGCGATCGTCTCCGGCTTGTGCTCCACCACGAGCACCGTGTTGCCCTTGTCGCGCAGCCGCAGGAGCAGCTCGTTCATCCGCTGGATGTCGTGCGGATGCAGGCCGACGGTCGGCTCGTCGAACACGTACGTCACGTCGGTCAGCGCCGAGCCGAGGTGGCGGATCATCTTCACCCGCTGCGCCTCGCCGCCCGACAGCGTCCCCGACGGCCGGCTGAGCGACAGGTAGCCGAGGCCGATGTCGACGAACGACTCCACCGCCTCCCGCAGCGCGGTCACGAGCGGCGCGACCGACGGCGCGTCCAGCCCGCCCACCCACGCCGCCAGGTCCGAGATCTGCATCGCCGACACGTCCGCGATCGAGAGCCCGTCGATCTTCGACGACCGCACCTCCGTGCTCAGCCGCGTCCCCTCGCACTCCGGGCACGTCGTGAAGACCACCGCCCGCTCCACGAACGCGCGGATGTGCGGCTGCATCGCGTCGACGTCCTTGGAGAGCATCGACTTCTGGATCATCGGGATCAGCCCGCTGTACGTCAGGTTGATCCCGTCGACCTGGATCTTCGTCGGCTCGCGGTAGAGCAGGTCGTGCCGCTCGCGCTTGGTGTACTTCCCCAGCGGCTTGGAGGGATCGAAGTAGCCGCAGCCGCGGAAGATCCGCCCGTACCAGCCCTCCATCGTCACGCCGGGGACGGTGATCGCGCCTTCGTCGAGCGACTTGGACTCGTCGTACAGCGCGCCGAGGTCGAAGTCGTTGACCGCGCCGCGTCCCTCGCACTGCGGGCACATGCCGCCGACGCGCGTGAACGACGCCTTCTCCGTGATCGTCTTGTCGCCGCGCTGGACGGTGATCCCGCCGCTCCCGCTCACCGACGCGACGTTGAACGAGTACGCGCCCGGCGACCCCAGCGACGGCTCCGCCAGCCGGCTGAAGAGGATGCGCAGCATCGCGTCCGCGTCGGTGACCGTGCCGACGGTGGAGCGCGGGTTGGAGCCCATCCGCTCCTGGTCGACGATGATCGCCGTCGTCAGCCCCTCGAGGACGTCCACGTCGGGCCGCGCCTGCGACGGCATGAAGCCCTGCACGAACGCGCTGTACGTCTCGTTGATCAGCCGCTGCGACTCGGCGGCGATCGTGCTGAAGACAAGCGAGCTCTTCCCGGAGCCCGACACGCCGGTGAAGACCGACAGCCGGCGCTTGGGGATCTCGACGGAGACGTCCTTGAGGTTGTTCTCGCGCGCGCCGTGGACGCGGATGAGGTCGTGGCTGTCGGCCGCGGCGGCGGGCGCGGGCGAGCGCGGGTCGGAGGTCGTCGCGGCCATGGCGCTACTTGGTCTCCTGGATGCGGAGGAGGTTGCCCGCCGGGTCGCGGAACGCGCAGTCGCGCAGCCCGTACGGCTGGTCGGTCGGCTCCTGCACGACCTCGGCGCCGTTGGCCTGCAGCCGCTCGAAGGTGGCGTCCACGTCGGGCGTCGCGAGGTTCACGCTCGCGTACGTGCCCTTCGCCATCATCTCGGCGATCGTGCGCTGCTCCTCCTCCGTCACGCCCGGGTCGGCGTCCGGCGGGTAGAGGACGATCTCGGTCGTCTCGCCGGCCGGGCCGACGGTGATCCACCGCATCCCCTCGTAGCCGACGTCGTTGCGCACCTCGAAGCCGAGCGTGTCCCGGTAGAAGGCCAGCGAGGCCTCCGGATCGGTGTGCGGGAGCATGGTCTGGAGGATCGTGAGAGTGCTCATGGTCGGGACCCTAGGCGCGGGCGGGCGCGGTCGCTTCTCGATTCCTGACGGGCTTCGTGACCCGCTTGGCGATGCACGGCGCGAGCCCCTCGGTGGCGGTGCGCGCCTCCTGCTTGTAGACGCTCGGCGGCACGCCGACCAGCTCGGTGAAGCGGGTGCTGAAGGTGCCGAGCGACTGGCACCCGACCGCGAAGCAGACCTCGGTGACGCTCAGCTCACCCGCCCTGAGCAGCGCCATCGCGCGCTCGATCCGGCGGGTCATGAGGTACGAGTACGGCGCCTCCCCGTACGCGGCCTTGAACTGCCGGCTCAGGTGCCCGGCGCTCATGTGAGCACCCCGCGCGAGCGCCTCCACGTCCAGCGGCTGCGCGTACTCGCGGTCGATCCGGTCGCGCACGCGGCGCAGCCGCGCGAGGTCGTCGAGGGCGGGTCTGCTGCTCACGGCTTCGCATCCTTCCATGCGCGCGCCCCGGCGCGCCAGGGTTCGGCCGCGGTCAGCGGACAGATGCGGGCGCCGCGACGACGTGCAGCGGCGCGCGGCCGCGTTTGCCCGCGGGCTCCACCACGCCGACCGCGCGCAGGCAGTAGAGCGTGCGCTGGGCGAGGCCGAGGGGGAGCTTGGCGAGGGTGGCGAGCTCGCGGGTGGTGAAGGGCTCGGCGGGGAGCTCGGGGAGGAGCGTGAGGAGGTCCTGCGGGGTGTGGAGGCTGACGCGGTCGAGGACCTCGGTCAGGCGGCGCTCGCCGGCGTCGCGGGTGCGGCGGCGGACGCGGACCGGCTCCGGGCCGCGGATGTGGTCCTCGCTCAGCAGCAGGACCTCGATCGTCAGGTTGGGGTGGGTGACGAGCGAGGGGAACGCGACGAGCTGGTCGAAGATCGCCGCCGCGGTCGCGCGCTTGGGCGAGCGGCGCGCGCTCAGCACCACGCCGTCCGCATCGACGCGGACGATCCGCCGCTCGGCCGCGATCGGGTGGACGAGGCGGACGCGGTGGTCGTCGAGGAGCGCGTCGAGCTTGCGGCCGAGCGGCGCGAAGTTGCCGGTCTGCACCTCCACGAGCTCCCCGTCCGCGCGGACGAGGTCGATCACGAACCGGCCGACCTTCACCTCGGCTCGGTCCCCCGGCGACGCGAGCAGGTCCTTCAACGCCGCGTGGAGCGGCCCTTCGCGCATGACGCCGATGCCCGACACGGCACGAGGAGGCTAGTCGGAGGCGGCCGCGAGGTCGGCGAGCTCGAGCGTGCGGAGGGCGACGTGGCCCTCCTCGTCGAGGACGTAGTGCGCGGTCCCGGCCGGGTCGACGACGATCCCCTCGACGCGGCGGACGGCGCCGAAGTCGTGGACGGTCTCAGCCGTGACCGTGCCGCCGCCGGCGTTGCCGGCGGGGAGCGTGAAGCGGACGTGGCGGGAGGTCGCGTGGCCGCCGTGCGGATGGTCCTCCAGCACGGTCGCGCCCTTGTTCTGGGCGTCCAGGTCGCCGACGATCGCGTCGAACCGGTCGTCCCCGTGGGTGTGCAGGGCGCGGATCCCGACCGGCTCGGCCGCGGTGCCGACGCCGTCCAGCACCCACACGCGCGCGCACGCGGGCGGCGTCTCGGGGTCGGTGAAGAGCGCGTCGACGTCGTCGAGCTCCACGAGGATCGCCTGGCCGCGCGCGGTGACCGGATAGCGGAGGCCGACGAGCAGCGCCCCGTCCGCGCGGAACTCGATGCCCTCCACGTTGATCGGGTGGTCGGCGGCCCGGACCCGGCCGGCCCAGCGCTTGGACTTCTCCTCGCCCACCGCGATCGTCGCGTCGATGTACGCCGCGCGCGACCTCGCGCCGATCTCCAGCACCTCGATCTTCGCGGCCGCGAGCGCGTCGTTGACGGCGCGGTGGATGGCGAACCGCGTCCGCGCCACCTCCAGCTGCACCGGCGTGCCGCCGTCCAGCGCGTCGAGCAGCGCCTGCTCGGGCGCCCGGGCGATCCACGACCGCTTCGCCGCCAGCGGCCCGGCCTTCTTGCCGAACTGCGAGCCCATCACGTACACGAACCCGTCCCGCCGCGCGCACGCCTCGGAGTCGTCGGTCTTCCCCTCCGCCTCGCCCGCGTCGGCCGGCACCCGCATCGCCGTCCACCCCTCCCCGTGCACCGCGCCCGCCTCGTGGACGATCAGCGCCAGCGCCTCCTCCACCGGCGCCTCGTCGAGCACCGTCAGCAGCGCCTCGTCCCATCCCCGCGCCCGCAGCGTCTCGGGATCGAACACCGGACAGAGGTCGGATGCCTCGTTCGGCTCGAGGTGCAGATCGGTCTCGTGCATCGGAGCAGTGTGCCCACTCGCCGCACGGACGCGGACGAGCGGACCACGAGGAGCGTGCCGCATCGCGCCGCCGGGGGTTCCTCGCCACCCCAGGCGGGCATCCTGGATGGGATGCCGAAGCCGCCGACCTCGGATCAGGGCGAGCACGAGCTCCTCGGCGTCCGCGTCGACGACCCCGTGCGCGTGGCCCACGCGCGGCGGCTCGTCGACCATGCGCGGAAGGCCTCCGTCGACCGGCTGGCGCTGCTCGCCGCCCGGCTGACCGGCGCGCCGAACGCGCAGCTCTCGATCCTGACCGACCGGCAGGTCGTCGCGGCGATCCACGGCCTGAACCCGGCGCCGGAGGAGCGCGAGGGGCCGCTGGAGGCGTCGCTGTGCACCGTCACCGTGGCGGGCGGCGGGCCACTGCAGGTCGACGACGCGCGCACGGATCCGCGGGTGGCCGAGCTGCCGCCCGTGACCTCCGGGATGGTCGGCGCGTACCTGGGCGTCCCGGTGGTCGCGGACGGGCACGCGGTCGGCGCCCTGTGCGTCTTCGGGCCCGAGCCGCGCGACTGGTCGCCCGACCACGTCTCGGTCCTCAGCGCGCTGGCGGAGGCGATCGCGGCGGAGCTGCAGCTCGGCGGGCTGGAGGCGGACGCCGAGCAGACCGCGGTGCGGCTCGACCTCGGCTACGCCGCCGCCGACATCGGCTCGTTCGACTGGAACCTCGTCACCGACGAGCTGCACTGGGACGACCGGCTCAAGGAGCTGTTCGGCTACACCGACGCGACGTTCGTCCCGCACATCGACTCCTTCCTGGCCCCGCTGCACCCCGACGATCGCGCGCGCGTCGACGCGGCGGTCCGCGACGCGGTCGACAGCTGCGGCGAGTACGGGACCGAGTTCCGCGTCATCCGCCCCGGCGGCGACGTCCGCTGGGTCGCCGCGCGCGGCCGCGTGCTGTGCGACCGCGACGGCACGCCCGCGCGGATGCTCGGCGCCGCCTACGACACGACGGCCCGGCACGACGTCGGCGAGCGGCTGACCCGGCTGCTGGAGACGATGGCCAGCGCGTTCTACAGCGTCGACCGCGAGTGGCGGTTCACGTACGTCAACGCGCAGGCCGAGCGGCTGCTCGCACGCGGGCGGGGCGAGCTGCTCGGCAAGGTCGTCTGGGAGGAGTTCGCCGCCGCGCTCGACAGCGCGTTCGAGGAGCACTACCGGCACGCGATGGAGCACGACGAGCCCGTCGCGTTCGAGGCGTACTACCCCGCGCCGCTGGACGCCTGGTACGAGATCCGCGCGTGGCCGACGCCGGACGGGCTGAGCGTCTTCTTCCACGAGATCACCGCCCGAGTGGCGGCCGAGAGCGAGCGCCGTCGCGCGCACGAGCGGCTGGAGGTGGTGGCGGCGGCGAGCAGCCGGCTGGCGTCGACGCTCGAGGCCGACGAGATGCTGGAGCTGCTCGGCGAGCTGCTCGTGCCGCGGTTCGGGGCGTGGATCGCGGTGGCGGTGCGCTCCGACGTCGCCGCGCTGCTCGGCCGGGGCGCGCCGGCGCCGGGGCGCGACCTGCGCGTCGTCCACGTGGAGGGCGCCGACGCGGACGAGGCCACCGCGCTGTGGGAGGCGCTGGAGACGACGAGCCTCGACGCGGACTCCGGGCTCGAGGTGCTGGGCGACGCGGCGGCGAGCGCGCTGGGCCGCGCGCCGGTGCTGCGCGCCTCCCCCCTGCGCTCGCGCGACCGCACGATCGGCCTGCTCGTCGTCGGCGACCCGCCGAGCTCCGGCGCCGACGAGGAGCTGCTGGACGACATGGGCATCCGTGCGGGCGTCGCGCTCGACAACGCGGTGCTGTTCAGTGCCGAGCGGCAGGTCGGGCTGGAGCTCCAGCACCTCCTGCTCCCCGCCGAGCTGCCGCAGCTGCCGGGGATCGCGACCGCCGCGCGGTACCTGCCCGGCACGGCGGGGCGCGAGGTCGGCGGCGACTTCTACCTCGCGCAGGAGCTGGAGGACGGGCGGCTGGTGATCGCCATCGGCGACGTGATGGGGCACGGAATGGCCGCCGCCGCGCGGATGGGCCAGCTGCGGGCGGTGCTGACCGCGTACGCGCTGGACGGCGAGCGGCCCGACCGGGTGCTCGAACGGGTCGCGCGGCGCGTCGACGACCTGCTCGACGTGCGGATGGCGACCGTGCTCGTCCTCGTCTACGACCCGGTCGAACGCTGCCTCACCGCCGCCTCGGCCGGCCACCCGCCGCCGCTGATCGCGCCGCTCGACGGGCCGCCCGAGTACGTCTCGCTCACCCCCGGACCGCCGATCGGGATCGGGGCGAGCGCGTACGACAGCGTCACGGTCCAGGTGCCGCCCGGCTCCACCGTCGCGCTCTACACGGACGGGCTGATCGAGAACCGCGGCGAGTCGCTCGACGAGGGCCTCGACCGGCTCCGCGACGCGCTCTCCGACATCCGCCTCCCGCCCGGCCGCGTCGCCGACCACGTCCTCGCGAAGATGGGCCGCACCGCCGGGGCGGCGACCGACGACGTCGCGCTGCTCGTCTTCAGCCACCGCTGAGAGGTCGAGACCTTCGGGGGATGACGGCGGCCCGGATTCGCCCCATCCTCGGGCGCCATGAAGCTCGCCGTCCGCGCCGGCGCCGCCATGGCGTTCGCGCTCCTCCTCCCCACCACCACCGCTTTGGCCGCTCAGACCCCGTCGCGCGTGTATCAGGCCACGTTCTCCGGCACGCAGGAGTCCCGCTGGACGCTCGACGAGCGCGGCACCTGCACCGGCGACGACTTCGAGACGCACCCGTTCTCCGGCCAGGGGTCGGGGACGGCGTCGCTGAAGTTCGCGACGAAGCAGCCGAGCAAGATCGTCGTGTTCCGGCAGGGGCGGTCGTCGCGGTGGGGGTTCAACTACGAGGTCTCGCCGGTCGTGGCTTCGGCGCGGGCCAAGGCGCCGGTCGTCCAGGGGACCGTCACCGGGACCCACACGCAGACGTGCCCGAACAACCGGACGCTGACCCGGACGGCGCCGACGACCGGCTGCGGTGCGCGGACCTACCGGCTGACGGTGCAGGCGGCGCTCAACCTGCCGAGCGGGAAGCCGGGGCAGCTGGCGCTGGAGGGGCTCGACACGGGCGCCGGTGGGAGCACGGGCGCGACGTGGGGCGACGAGTGCCCGTACTTCGTCGGCCTGGACCGCTTCAAGGCGCACGGCGACGACGATCCCGCCAACCACATCCCGGCCGGCGGGCTGCTGACGGTGCGCAAGAACGTGGGCACGGGCGCGCTCGCGCGGGGACGGACGCTGACGATCACCGGGACGCGGACGATGCCGTACGACCAGACCGACACGCAGGGCGAGATCACGAGCCACCTGCGCGGCGAGACCGTCGTGCGGTGGAAGCTGGTGCTGAAGCCCAGGCGAGGCTGAGGGCGCGGGGTCGGCCGGGCGGCGTGCGATGCTGCCCGGATCGTCCGCCCGAAGATCACCGACCGCGAGGCCGCCTGGCGGGTCACCTCGTTCCTCGAGCCCGCCGAGCGCGCCACGGCGGCGCTGACGCGCGAGGTGCAGACCGACGAGGGATTCGCGATCGACCTCGCGTACGCCCACGAGCACGACTACGACCCCGAGGCCGTCGTGCCGCCGGGCGAGTACACGACGCTGCGCGTGCGCAACCCGGCCGGGTGGGAGCCGGTGATGACCGACACGCCCGCCGAGTTCCAGGACCACGCCGACCTGTTCGCGCACGCGCACGGGCGGGTGCTGATCCACGGGCTCGGGCTGGGCTGCGCGGTGAGCGCGCTGCTGGCCGATCCCGCCATCGAGCACATCGACGTGGTCGAGCAGAACGCCGACGTGATCGCGCTCGTCGCGCCCTCCTACGCCGGCTACCCGGTCACGATCCACCACGCCTCCTGCGTGGAGAAGGTGTGGCCGGAGGGCGTGCGGTGGAACTACGTCTGGCACGACATCTGGACCTACGTCGACGAGGCCAACCTCGACGACGACGCGGCCGAGCACGGCATCTCGTACGGCCGCCTCGCGCAGATGTTCGCGGACCGCGCCGACCGCCAGGGCGCCTGGGCGCTCGACCTCGTCACGGCCTGATGGCGTCGGCTGCGCTCACCCCGCAGCAGACGCTGGACGCGTTCTTCGGCGACTTCTACCTGCGCGCGTACGCGGGGTCGGTGGACGAGGAGGAGGCCTCCCGGCAGGCCGTCGCGGCGGCGCGGCTGGCGGGGTGCGCGCCGGGCGCGGCGGTGCTCGACGTGGCGTGCGGGTTCGCGCGGCATGCGGTGCCGCTGGCGGCGGAGGGGTTTCGCGTGACGGGCGTCGACCGGTCGGACGCGCTGCTGACCGAGGGCCGGCGCCGGGCCGACGCGGCGGGCGGGGCGGCGGCG
>DATMVO010000208.1:0-6077 GCA_035563115.1 Solirubrobacteraceae bacterium | reverse complement strand
GCCCGCGGCGGCGGCGCGCACGACGCCGAGCTGGCCCGGCTCGCGGCGGACGCGCAGGAGCGCCTGCGCGCCCTCCTCGAGTAGCGCAGCCGCCGCCGGCGGCGCACGCGCGTTAGGAATCCGGCATTGTGGGGAACGAACCTCCCCTCCACCCGAAGTGGGCGGAGGCTCCACCATGCCTGAAGCGCGTACCCCCCACCCAGCGGTGGACCTCGACTTCCGCGCCGTGACCAAGCAGTACCCGGGCGCGGATCAGCCCGCCGTCGAGGAGCTCACCCTCCACGTCCCAGCGGGCGAGATCTGCGTGCTCGTGGGTCCGTCCGGCTGCGGCAAGACCACCGCCATGCGGATGGTGAACCGGCTGATCGAGCCGACCTCCGGCGACATCCTCCTCGGCGGCAGCAGCGTCAAGGACCGCAAGCCCGCCGAGCTGCGGCGCGAGATCGGCTACGCGATCCAGCAGATCGGGCTCTTCCCGCACAAGACGATCGCCGAGAACGTCGCGACCGTCCCGCAGCTGCTCGGCTGGCCGAAGGACCGCGTCCGCGCGCGCGTCGACGAGCTGCTCGAGCTCGTCTCGCTGCCGCCGGCCGAGGTGCGCGACCGGTACCCGGGCCAGCTCTCCGGCGGCCAGCGCCAGCGCGTCGGCGTCGCCCGCGCGCTCGCCGCGGACCCGCCCGTGCTGCTGATGGACGAGCCGTTGGGCGCGATCTACGCGATCAACCGCGAGCGGCTGCAGAACGAGTTCCTCCGCCTCCAGGCCGAGCTGCGCAAGACGATCGTCTTCGTCACGCACGACATCGACGAGGCGATCAAGATGGGCGACCGCGTCGCGGTGATGAAGCGGGGCGGCAAGCTCGCCCAGTACGCGTCGCCCGCCGAGCTGCTGATGTCGCCGGCGGACGAGTTCGTCGAGCAGTTCGTCGGCGCGGACCGCGCGCTCAAGCGCCTCGCGCTCCAGCGCGTGCGCGACCTGGACCTGTGGCGCGTCGCGCTCGTCCGCGAGGGCGACCCGATGGCCGAGGTGCGGGCGAAGATCGCCGACTCCGACATCGAGAACCTGGCGCTCCTCGTCGACGACCAGAACCGGCCGCTCGGCTGGCTCGGCGAGCGGGAGCTCGCGGCCGAGCGCGTGAGCGGCGTGGGCTGCTCGCCGCCGGAGCCGACGGTCGACACGAACGACGTGCTGCGCGACGCCCTCGGGCGCCTGCTCAGCGAGGAGAGCCTGTACGGCCCCGTCATCGACGGGCGCGGCGCGGTCGTCGGCGTGCTGTCGATGGACGCGATCGCCCACGCGCTGCAGACGCCCGCCGAGGACGTGCCTTCGAGCGCGGACCTCCTCGCGGGGTGACGGGGGCGGACGTGCTCGCCGCGATCGAGATCCGCGACCGCACCGGCACCGGCTGCGTGGCCGAGAACGGCTTCTGCCCGGACTGGATCGCCGACAACATCGACAAGTACTGGTCGCCGCTGCTCGAGCACGTCTTCCTCAGCGTCACGTCGGTGGCGATCGGCTTCGCGATCGCGTTCACGCTCGCGCTGCTCGCCCACCGCTTCCGCTGGATCACCGGCCCGACGATCGCGGTCACCGGCGCGCTCTACACCGTCCCGAGCGTCGCGGCGTTCCTGCTCCTCCTGCCGATCACGGGGCGGGGGAACGGGACGGCGATCGTCGCGCTCGTCGCCTACACGCTGCTGATCCTGTTCCGCAACATCACCACCGGTCTGCGCAACGTGCCGGAGGAGGCGGTCTCGGCCGCGCGCGGGATGGGGCTCACCGACGGCCAGATCCTGCGGCAGATCGAGCTGCCGCTGGCGATGCCGGAGATCCTCGCGGGGCTGCGGATCGCGTTCACCACGACGGTCGGCCTCGCGACGCTCGCGTTCTTCGCCGGCGGCGGCGGGCTGGGCGAGCAGCTCTACTCCGAACGCGCGGGCACCGGCGGGCTCAACTTCAAGTCGAACGTGGTGGTGGCCGGCGGCCTCACCGTCCTGCTGGCGTCGTTCGGCGACCTCATCTTCCTCACCATCCAGCGGCTCGCGACGCCGTGGCGGCGGGCGGTGGCGTCGTGAGCGCGATCGTGGCGCAGGCGGGCGGCACGCCGGGCCTCGGGTGCAAGCCCGCGCCCGACGACCTCGGGACGTTCCGCGACGCGGTGGACTTCATCTTCTCCCAGCGCGAGTCGGTCTCCGGCGGCGCGTGCATCGGCGGGTTCGAGGAGCTGGGCGACCTGGCGGTCAGCCATATGTCGGTGAGCATCGTGGCGCTGCTCGGCGCGCTCGTCATCGCGCTGCCGATCGGCCTCGCGCTCGGCCACATCGGGCGCGGGGAGTTCCTCGCCGTGTCGGTGTCGAACGTCGGCCGCGCGGTGCCGGCGCTCGCGCTGCTCGCCTTCTTCGTCGCGTTCGTCGGCCTCGGGTTCGTCAACATCGCGATCGTCCTCGGACTCCTCGCGATCCCGCCGATCCTCACGAACACGTACGTCGGCGTCCGCCAGGCCGACCCCGACACGGTCGCCGCCGCGCGCGGCGTCGGGCTGACCGAGGGCCAGATCGTCCGCAAGATCGAGCTGCCGCTGGCGCTCCCGATCATCTTCGCCGGCATCCGGCTCTCGGCGGTCGCCGTGGTCGCGACCGCGACGATCGCCCCGCTGGGCAACGTCCAGTCGCTGGGCAACCCGATCCTCGAGCCGCAGAACTACGGCGGCGCCGGCCAGCTCGGCGCGGCGATCGTCGTCGCGCTCATCACGCTCGCGACCGATGCCGCGCTCGGCGGCGTCCAGCGCGCCGTGACCCCTCGTCCCCTGCGCGCGCCGCTGTGGCGGCCGCGCATCCGCCGTACCCCGCTCGCTGTCCCCCCGAGAACGGAGATCTCCTGATGAGACCGTCGCTCCGCGCCCTCATGGCGCTTCTGGCCGTCCTGGCCCTCGCCCTCTTCGTCGCCGCGTGCGGTGACGACGAGGAGGAGGGCTCCGGCTCCACCGGCGGCGCCGGCTCCGCCGAGACGCAGCCGGCCTCCGGCGAGTCGAAGCTGATCCAGGCCGACCCGGCGAACAAGGGCAAGACCATCACGGTCGGCTCGAAGAACTTCGCCGAGCAGTACATCCTGGGCGAGATCTACTCCCAGGCGCTCGAGGCGGCCGGCTTCACGGTCAAGAAGCAGCTCGACCTCGGTTCCGAGCAGGTCGCGTTCAAGTCGCTGAAGGACGGCCGCGTCGATGCGTACCCCGAGTACACGGGCACCGCGCTGACCGCGTTCTACCGCGTGAAGACCGACGCGGTCCCGCGCGACAAGGACGAGGCGTTCGAGCAGCTCAAGGGCAAGCTCGCGGAGGACAACATCACCGCGCTGCCGCAGACGCCGTTCCAGAACACGTTCGTCATCACCTCGACGAAGAAGACGGGGGACGAGATCGGCAACCCGAAGACGGTGACCGAGCTCGCCGCGAAGGTCGGCACGAGCAAGTCGATCTCCGGCTTCCCCGAGTGCCGCCAGCGCACCGACTGCCTCCTGGGCCTGCGCGACGTCTACGGCTGGAAGCCGAAGTTCGTCTCCAGCCAGGGCAAGTTCCAGGACCTCGACCAGGGCCAGTCGGACTTCACGTTCGCGTTCGGCACCGACGGCGAGCTGGCGCTGAAGGACAAGTACACGACGTACGAGGACGACAAGCAGCTCTTCCCGCCGTACTACATCACCTTCATGGTGCGCAAGGCGGGCATGGACAAGCTCGGCCAGGCCGGCCAGGACGTCGTCGCGAAGATCCAGGAGCCGCTGACCGAGGAGGTCATGCAGGAGCTCAACTCGCGCGTGACGATCGACAAGCAGGAGCCCGAGGCCGTCGCGCGCGACTACCTGCGCGAGGCCGAGTTCATCAAGTAGTCCGGCGCGTCATGCTGGGTGCTCGATGCGCGTCATCGCCGGCACCGCCAAGGGCACCCAGCTCCGCGCCCCGTCCTCCGACGGCACGCGGCCGATCTCCGACCGTGGCAAGGAGGCGCTGTTCTCCATCCTCATGCCGCGGCTGCAGGGCGCGCGGTTCCTCGACCTCTTCGCCGGCACCGGCGGCGTGGCGATCGAGGCGCTCTCGCGGGGCGCCGCGCACGCGCTCTGCGTCGAGCTCGACCGCCGCGCGCTCGACGACCTCGAGCACAACCTCGCCAAGGCGCGGGTGGCGGACCGGGCCGAGGTCGTCCAGGGCGACGCGTTCGCCGTCCTCCAGCGCGGCACCGCCGAGCCCTACGACATCGTCTTCGTCGCGCCGCCGCAGTGGAAGGCGCTGTGGGACCGCGCGATCCTCACCCTCGACACACGCCCCGAGTGGCTCGCGCCCGGCGGGCTGGTCGTCGTCCAGTGCGACCCGCAGGAGGTCCGCGAGCAGCAGCTCGAGCACCTCCACGAGATCGACCTGCGCACCTACGGCGGGGTCGCGTTCATCTTCTACGGCTCGCTGGTCGTCTAACCGGCGGCGTCGTGGCGGCGCATCGCCGCGCGCGCGAAGTCGACGAGCTCGTCGGTCGACCACACGATCGTCCCGTCCTCGTCGGCCTCCGCGGCCAGCCGGCGGTCCTCGGTGACGAGGAGGTCCGCGCGCAGCGCCGCCGCCTCGGCGATCAGCCGGTCCTCGAAGTGGCGGTTCTGGCGCAGGTGCGCGTACGGCGTGTCGGGCGGGACGCGGGCGCGGCCGGTGCGGGTGACGCCCGCGACGACGACGGCGGAGGGGACGACCGTCCGCGGCAGCCGCTGGAGCGCCTTGCGCCGGACGGGATCGGAGATCGCGGCGATCTGGTCCTCCTGCACGTGCGTGGTGACGAGCCGCAGCTCGTCGTGCCGGATCGCGGCGAGCACCGCGTCCAGGCGCTCGGCGTCGTCGTGCAGGAGGTCGAACACCATCGTGTCGATCATCGCCGTCCGCACCGCCTCCCGAGCGTACCGGCGGGACCCCGAGCGCGACCGGCGGCCGCGCTCGGGGGCGTCGGGAACTACCGGCGCAGGCCGGGCACGTCGACGACGATGAACTCGGAGTCGTCCGGGCGCGTCGCGTTGCGCCCCGTCGAGCCGAAGTTCGTGTCGTTGACGAGCGCGAGCTGGCCGTCGCCGACCGGCAGCACCGACTCGATCGTCGAGAACGGGAACCTGAACGGGTCGCCGAGGCCGAAGTCGCCCTCGCGCGCGGGGAGCGAGATGTTCCGCGGGTCGCGGATGTCGAGCAGGTCGAGGACCGGCGTCTTGACCAGGTAGCCGTCGCGGTCGACGCGGCCGAGGTCGACGCGGAAGACCTTCTTCAGCGCCGCCGCCGGGCCCTGCGCGTCGTCACGCTCGATGATCAGCAGCGAGCGGTCGCCCAGCTGCGTGACGTCGCCGATCGCCGTCGCGTCGGCCTCGATCCGGTACGCCCAGCGCTTGCCGGTGTAGCGGCGCTCACGCACGTCGAACTCGTTGATCCAGCGGCGGAGCGGGTCCGCGTTCGGCTCGCCGGCGATCGCCTTCTCGAGCGTCGGGTACAGCGTCCGCCCGTCGCGCGAGATCGCCATCCCCTCGAAGCCGCCCGAGCCGGGCAGGTTCGCGGTCCGGTCGCCCAGGTACGGGTTGTCCGGCGACTTGACCTTCGGCAGCGGGATCGGCGCCTCGAGCACCTTGCCGCGCGCGTCGGTGTGGAGGAGGAACGGGCCGAACTCCTCCCCGAACCACAGCGTGCCGTCGGCGCCGATGCGCATCGACTCGATGTCGAAGTCGGCGCCGGTGAGGAACCGCGTCTCGGTGGACTCGGTGACGATGCGGAACGGCACCTGGCCGTCCGGGTCGCTCAGCTGGATCGTGTCCAGCACGCGGACGTCGCCGGCGCCGCCGCGCGCGGTCTTCAGGCGCGGGTCCACCTGGTAGACGCGGAGGAGGAAGTCGGCCGAGTTGGACTTCGCGCCGTAGCCGTTGTCGGGCATGGCGTAGAAGCCGCGGCCGCCGGGCGCGTCGACGAGCGCCGAGAAGCCGCCGAGCGGCTGCTTGGGGAACGGCGCGGGCGCCGGCTGCGAGGCCGTCTCCTTCACCTCGGCGGGGAGGACGGCGCGGCCGGTGAGGGTGG
>DATMVO010000207.1:0-5389 GCA_035563115.1 Solirubrobacteraceae bacterium | reverse complement strand
CGTCCGCTCCCCCGACCGGCGCCGCGCGAGCTCGCGCCCGCGCCGCCGCGCCGCGGCGAGGTCCACCCCGGTGAGCACCCGCGCGATCCCCAGCGACATCGCGGCGAGGACGACCCCGCCGACGTCGTCGAGGAGGTAGTGCCAGCCGAAGTAGATCGTCGACAGGACGGTGAGCACGGTCAGCGTCCACGCGACCGCCTTGACCCGCGCGGGCAGCCCGAGCAGGTGCGCGGCCAGCGCGCCGGTGACGAAGATCGACACGTGCAGCGACGCGAACGCCCCGATGCTCTGCGCGGCGCCGGCCGCCTCGGGGTTCGCCAGGAACTCCGCCCGCTCGCTCGACAGCAGCTCCTGGAGGTCGCGCACCGCGGTGTCGGGCAGCGAGGAGAAGACGGCCGGGTCGACGGCGAACGGCCCGAGCGACGGCAGCAGGTAGTAGCTGCCGGCCCCGATGATCCAGTTCAGGCCCAGCGCGGTGGAGTAGAAGAGCCCCTGGTCCAGCCGCGTCGAGAAGACGAGCGACGTCGCGAGCGTGACCGGGATGAAGATGAAGAGCAGCAGGTAGACCGACGAGAGCACGTGGGCGGCGACGCCGGTGCCGAGCAGGTCGTGGAGCAGGGCCGCGGGCTGCTCGCCGCCGAAGAACCCGGTCTCGATGTCGGTGAGCCGGTCGTCGTAGAGCGTGTCGGGCCGGATGAGCGGCACGACGCTCTTGAGGTTGCGGTACGCGAAGTACGTCGCGAAGAAGCAGAAGAGTGCGGCGGCCAGCGGGATGACGCGGTGCCGCGTCCACCGCTCGCGCGCGATCGCGACGACGTCCGTCCGCGCGGGACGGGCACGGCCGGCGCGCAGGTACGCCCGCACCACGATGTCGACGAGCACGAGCGCCACGACGAGGGCGAGCGCGGCGAACAGGCGGGAGGAGGCGACCCCGTCCGGGTCGCGCAGCGGGACCCCGGCGTCGCGCGTGACGACGTACGCCAGCGCCAGCGACGCGAGCGCCACGAGGGGCCCGGCGAGCACCGCACGCCGGGCGGCACCCGTCGATCTGTCGTCCGAACGTCCCACGCCGCGAGAAGCGCCTGGCACGACGGCGTCGTGCCAGGCGGCCCGGGCAGTGTACGCAGCGGTATCAGCCGGTGAAGCGCGGCTTGGCGGCGCCCTTGCGGCGCTTGGGGGCCAGCGCCCGGCGCGGGGCGCGGGCCTGGTGGCGGTCGAGCCGCAGGGTGGAGCGCAGCGACGTCTCCGCGCCGTTGCGCATCGCCCACACGTTCAGCCGGACGATGTCGTCGCGGCCGACACCGGTCAGCACCGTGCCCGGCTTGGTCGGCTGGACCATCTTCGACGAGCCGTCGCTCAGCTTCGCGATGACGCGGTACACGTCGGCGCCCGCGACGCGGTTCCACGCGACGGTCAGCCGCCCGTTCTTCCCGCGGACCGCGCGCAGCTTGCGCGGCGTGGCCGGGCGCTGGAGCGGCGGCGCGGTGAACTCGCCGAGCGGCACGTGGTCGCGGACGAGCCCGTCCTGCGTGACGATCGCGACGAGCTTGCGCCTCTGGCCGCGGCCGTTCTGCGGCGTGAAGGTGAACGAGCCGCGCTCACCCGTCGCCGCCCCGACCGTGCGGTGCGTGTCGCTGCCGTCCTCGACGAACTCGACCTTCTGGCCCGGGATCGGCTTGACCGTGTAGTCGATCGTGCGGGTCAGGCCGGTGCCGCGCACGGTCGCCTTCACCTCCGGCTTGGGCAGGATCGCCGCCGTCTCGACGGAGGTCACCGGCACCGAGCCGGGCTGCGTGCGCAGGATCCAGCGGCCGGCCTTCGGCGCGCGGACGCCGAGCAGCGTCAGGTCCTCCAGCGTGTGCTTCGTGGCGTAGAAGTCGGCCGTCTGCACCGAACCGTCGCCGCCCGGCACCGCGTACTGCGTGCCGTCGGGGGAGACGAGCGTGACGAGCGGGTCGCCGCCCTGGCCGCCGAGCTTCATCACGAGCGCCCGCTGGCCCGCCTCGACGTCGAACGCCTTGTCGCCGTCCTGGAGCCCGGCCTGCGCGGCGCGCGCGATGGGCAGGCGGCCGGTGCCGTTCGAGTCCTGCGGGGCGAAGAGCCGCTCAGGCTCGTACCCGCCGATGTCGCAGGAGCGCCCGAACGTCTCGGTGTGGTTGTTCGACCAGGTGTGGCCGAACCCGCCGCGGATGCCGATGATCTCGCCGCAGCCCGCGACGCCCTTGGAGGAGATGAGCCCCTCCGCCTCGGCGAGCGTGATGCCCAGCACCTTCGCGTAGATGCCGCCCTGCAGGTTGAACGCCTGCGGCTCGACCCACGCGCTCACCTCGCCCTTGAGCGTCACGATCTGGAAGAGCGGGTTGTAGACGTCGGCGCCGGAGGACGTGACGCGCCCGACCTTGACCTTCGTCGCGTCCTTGCGGATGCCCTTGAAGGCGCTCGGGAACGGCAGGCCGAACCCGATGAAGCCGGAGGCGTCGACCGAGCCGTTCGTGCGCGCGCTCACCCAGCCGCCCATGACGTCGAACCCGGCGACGGAGATGCGCCCCTCCATGTCGATCCCGAACGGGTTGCCGAACGTGAGCAGGAAGTCGCCGTCGACCGCCGCGGCGTTGACGCCCGCGATCTGCGGCCCGGCGGAGATGCCGATGCCGCCGCCCATCCGCACGCGCGGCTGGCCCTGGCCGTCCATGCCCTTGATCTCGAGCGTGAACGCGATCCGCTGCAGGAACGCGGTGCCGAACGCGTCGAGCGGGACGTTGAGCCCGTCGACCTCGCCGTGCGCGCGCTCGAAGCCGTACTTCTCGGAGACCGCGAAGTCGCCCGAGAGCTTCGTGAACGAGGGGGTGGGCAGGGTGATCGCGCCGCCGCCGGCCCAGCGCTTGTTCGCGCCCTCGTACTTGATCCAGAACTGGCCGATCGAGAGGTCCTTGATGGGGACCATCGGCGAGCGGATCTCGAGGTCGTTGAGCTGGAGGCCGCCCTCGTCGAGGACGATCAGGTTCGCGGCGGCGGTGAAGCCGAAGCCGATCCGGCCCAGCACGTCGACGTTGACCTTCACGATCGTGCCCTCGGGGGTGAACCACACCTCGGCCTCGCCCTTGAGCGGCAGGCCCTTGAGGTTGGCCAGCGGCGGGACGCTCCACTTGCCCGCCAGGCACTTCTGGGCCTTGGGGTTGCAGTTCGGGTCCATCCCGAACTGGCCCTCGAAGAGCACGACCGTGCCGGCGGAGATGCGGACGGTGCCCGCGCCGTGCGCGAGGAGCAGGCCGCCGACCGGCTGGTACTTGAGCGTCGTGTTCCCGGTCGGCGTGACCGTGAGCCCGTTCATCTTCACGGGCTCCTTGGTGGTGCTGGTGCCGTCCTTCTCCTTCTTCCAGCAGCCCTGCACGCGCATCAGGCCGCTCTCGACCTTGCCCGCGCACTCGGCGGTCTCGCTCTCGCGCACCTCGAAGGCCAGCTCGCCGAGCGCGACGGCGCCCATCTGGTCCTCGATCCGCACGCGCGCGGTCTTCATGCCGCCGGTGATGTAGGTCTGCTCGATCTTCTCGCCGGTGGCGTCGTCGTACCCGCCGTCGCCGTCGAGGTCCCAGTCGACCCGCGGGCGCGTGCTGTTGTCGTCGTACAGCAGCGTCTCGAGGATGATCGGCTTGTTCTTGACCAGCGGGTCCTTGCCGCTCAGGTCGTCCGGGATCTTCTTCGCGCGGACGCGGATCTCGCGGAACGTCGGGGGCGAGTTCTGGACGTCGACGGCGACGCGCGCGGTGGCGGTCTTGCCGCTCGCGTCGGTGACGCGCGCCTTCATGACGTAGCGGCCCGGCCAGCCGAAGCTCAGGGTCCAGCTCTTCCCCGTCGCCTTGTCGTACGGGTCGAAGCGGTCGTCGCCGTTGGCGTCGAAGCCCCACTGGATGGCGGAGTCCGCGATCGGGCCGTCGTCGTCGACGGTGGCCGTGACCGTGAACTTCTCCTTCGTCCCCGGCGTCGCCGTGGAGGTCGTCACGGAGAGCGTCGGGGCACGCTCGGCGACCTCGACGTCGCGTCCCGCGACCGTCTCATGGTCGCCGTCGTCGCGGACGCGCACCTTGACGGCGTACGTCCTCTCGCTCGGGAAGGTGGTGGTGACGGACGCGCCGCTGCCGTCGTCGAAGGCGCCGTCGGCGTCGAGGTCCCAGTCGTAGGCGGTGATCGTGCCGTCGTCGGTGGCGGTCGCCGTGAGCGTGACGGGCGTGTTCGGGCGCGCGCGGTCCGGGCTCTGCGCGACGGTGGCGGCCGGCGGCCGGTCCTGCAGGTCCACGGTGCGCTCGGCGGTGCCGGTGCGGCCGGCGGTGTCGGTGACCTTGACGCCGACGAAGCGGCGGCCGGCGGTGTCGAACCGCTTGGACGCGGTGGTGCCGGTCGCGTCGTCGTACTGGCCGTCGCGATCGAGGTCCCACTCGACCTTGGTCAGCGCGCGGTTGTCGGCGGTGCCGGCGGTGAAGGTGACGGTGTCGCCCGGACGCGCCTGGGCGGGGCTCTGCTGGATCGTCGGCTGCGGCGGGCTGGCGCGCAGCTCGAGCAGCTTGCCCTGCGTCATGCGGACCTTGTAGCCCGGGGCGACCGTCCCGTCCGGGTAGCAGAAGAAGTCGTCGCGCTCGCCCATCGGCGGCTGGTAGGGGTCGGCCTCCGAGCCGTTGGCCTCGTCGGGGACCAGGTCGTGGCGCCAGATCGCGTAGTCCTGGGAGAGCCCGATTGCCGCCCAGCGCAGCGCCGCGGGATCCCCGAGATCCGCGATCGGCAGCGCGAGCGTCATGATCGTGCCGGTGGTCGGCAGCATGCGCAGCGTGGTCGCGGCGACGTCGTCGTACCAGTTGATGCCGTCCCACCCGTCCATGTGGACCTGGCAGTCCTGGGTGCTCTGCGTGACGGTGCGCAGCCGGTAGCGGACCTCGCCCGCGGTGCCGTCGACGGCGGGGTGCGTGGAGTAGGTCTGGTCCATGTCGACGGCGCGGTCGGCCCGGCCGTCGAGGTCGGTGTCGAAGTACAGCTCGCCGCCGAACCGCTTCTCGGGCGTGAAGCCGAGCTCGAGCGTCACGAGCAGCGTCCCCGGCTGCGTGGTCGTGTCGAGCGTGACCGCGCGGAAGTCCGTCGACTGCGCGTACGTCTCGGTCTCGTAGGGGTCGTCGGGGTCGGCGTGGGTCTGCGTGACCGCGCCGGCCGCGGCCGGGAGCGCGAAGGCGGCGGCGAGCGCCGTGGCGGTGGCCGCGAACGCGCGCAGGCCTCGGAAGGTGGTCGACCCCATCGCACCGCGCTATCGGCGGGCGGCGGGACGGCCTTGACCCTGCTCTTTTCCCTGGGGTCACGCCGGCGCGAGGCCCGGGCTACCCTGCGCCGCGATGCGCCTGCCCGTCCG
>DATMVO010000206.1:0-2580 GCA_035563115.1 Solirubrobacteraceae bacterium | reverse complement strand
CGCGTCGTCGCCAACCGGGTGCGCGAGGCGATCGGCGGGGTGGACGCGCGCGTCGGGGTGTCGTTCGGCATGGCCTCCTGGCCCGACGACGGGGGGAGCAAGGACGTGCTGCTCGCCTCCGCCGACGCGGCGCTGTACGCGATGAAGGGTGGGACGCGACGGAGCCGGCGGCTGCCGGGCCGGGCGGTCGCGGGCGTGACCGGTGAGGCGGAGAACGGCCCGCTGATGCGTGAGCGGCTGGCGATGGCGAGCCGGCTCTCGTCGCGGCTGGCGCCCGTGCTGGCGCCCGAGCGGATCGCCGAGGTCACCGTCGGCGAGCTCCACCACGCCTTCGACTACCTCGCCGCGTACGTCCAGCGGATCGACGCGGAGGCCGGCCTGCTGCGGACCGTCGCGGTCGGCGGCACGATCACCGAGGGCCGCGACGTCCCGCTGTGGACCCAGCCGCTGAGCGTCGGGATCGGCGGGCGCGTCGCCCGCACCGGCCAGGTCGCGCTCGTCCACGACACCGCGCTCGACCCCGACTACCTGACGCCGTCGAGCGTCTTCGCCGGCTCGAGCCTCGCCCTGCAGTCGGCGCTCAGCGTGCCGCTGCACGTCGGCGGGCACGTGTGGGGCGTCCTCTCGCTCGCCGACACGGAGGCCGGCGCCTTCACCTCCGACGACGTGCTGCTGCTGGAGACCGTCGGCGCGCAGGTCGCCGCGGCGCTCCACCGCTCGCAGCTCTTCGCGGAGCTCGACGGCGCGTTCGCGACGACGCTCGGCGTGCTGTCCGACGCGCTGGAGGCCAAGGACGCCGCGACCGCGTCGCACGCGCACGACGTGGGGGAGCTGGCGTTCGCGGTCGGCGTGCGGCTCGGCCTGGACGACGACGCGCTGCGCGACCTGCGCTACGGCGCGCTGCTCCACGACGTCGGCAAGATCGCGGTGCCGACCGAGATCCTCCGCAAGCCGGCGGCGCTGACGCCGGAGGAGCGGGCCGAGATCGAGCGGCACACGATCGTGGGGGCCGAGATGCTCGCCCGGATCCCGTTCTTCGAGCGGATCGTGCCGCTGGTGCGCTCGTCGCACGAGCGGTGGGACGGCGGCGGCTACCCCGACCGGCTGGCCGGCGACGCGATCCCGCTCGGCGCGCGGATCGTCTGCGCGTGCGACGCGTTCGACGCGATGACGACCGACCGGCCGTACCGCGCGGCGCGGACGACCGCCGAGGCGCTGGAGGAGCTGCGGGCCTGCGCGGGCACGCACTTCGACCCGGCCGTGGTCGCCGCGCTGTCGGCGTTGATCCAGGCGCGCCAGGTCGCGGGCGCCCGGACCGCCTGATCGTCCAACCGGACTTCACCGGCGCTTCGGTCCGTCCGATCACCTGGAGCGAGATGCTCGAGCTGATCGTCCTCATCGTCGCCATCGTCGTCCTCGTGCCCGCCGTCCTGCTCGCCGGAGGGGTCGCGCTCGCCGCGCTGCTCGGCGAGGAGCGGCCCGAGCGCTTCCTGGACGACCCCGCCGCCCGGCGCCGCGCGCTCATCGGGCGCTAGGCCTCAGGGATACCCGCGCGCGCCCGGGCGCGCGTCTACGCCTCCAGGTGTGCCGTGTGGCGCGCGCTCTGCGCCGACTTTGCCAAGGCTTTGCCACGGGTTTCCGCGGGCGTTGCCGCCGCGCGGGCAACCTGACCGTCATGAAGCGCACCACGGTCATCGCCTCCATCGCGGCCCTCGCCCTCACGCCGGCCGCCGCCCTCACCGCCCCGGCCTCCGCCGACGCCCAGACCCGCGAGGTCGAGGGCACGGTCGTCTCCATCGACCGCGACTCCCGCAGCTTCCGCCTGCGCGACGAGGGGCGCACCGTCCGCGTCCGCGTCACCTCCCGCACCCGCTACGAGCGGCTCTCCGGCTTCGGCGCCCTCCGCGTGGGGATGCGCGACATCGAGGCGATCGTCCGGCGCGTGAACGGGGCGTGGGTCGCGAGCGAGGTCGAGCGCTCCGGCCGCTCGGACGACTCGGGCCGTGACGACGACTCGGGCCGCGACGACGACTCGTCCGGCCGCGACGACGACGGCTCCGGCCGGCGTGGGCGGGGCTCCGACGACGACTGATCTCCGCTGAACACCCAGTTTGATCCCCGCGCCGCGCTCTTCGAGTGCGGCGCTGGTCGTTCCCGGCCCGGGCCGCGCCCCGCTCTTCCGCGCTCGGGCGCCGGGGCCGGCGGGGTCGGGGGCGGTTGCGGGTGGTGGTCGGTGGACGGAGCGGCGCTGGTCTCCTTGTCAGCAGATCTTGCGTCGACTTTCCCACCGCACAGGTGGGAAAAGCGTCGAGCGATGCGTGGCACCGCTGATCAACGACCTCGCCACCGCTCCCGCAACGGCCCCGGCCCGGAACGCGCCTCGAAAGAGCGAAGCGCGGCCGAAGCCTTGACGTAACGACTGTTCCGATATATCGTTGACGTATCACGAGTCAACGAACGACAAGGAACCACATGCGTCACGCACACGCACACACCGCTCCTCGCTGGAGCAGCTGGATGGCCGCCGACTTCCGCGCGATGCGCGGCGACGGCGGCGACGACGACACTCGCGGCCCCGGC
>DATMVO010000205.1:0-3645 GCA_035563115.1 Solirubrobacteraceae bacterium | reverse complement strand
ACGACCACTTCCCGATGCAGCCGCCGCGCGCGCTGTGGGAGATCCGCAAGGCGATGGGCCGCGAGGACATCCTCATCAGCGACGTCGGCCTGCACAAGCTCTGGATCTCGCGGATGTTCCCCGCGCACGAGCCCAACACCGTCCTGATCGCCAACGGCCTGGCCGGCATGGGCTTCGCGGTCCCGTGCGGGATCGCGGCGAAGCTCGTGCACCCCGAGCGCAAGGTCATCACGGTCAACGGCGACGGCGGCTTCTTGATGAACGTCCAGGAGCTCGAGACCGCGATGCGGCTCAAGACCCCGGTCGTCAACGTCGTCTGGGAGAACCAGCAGTACGGCTCGATCGTCTGGAAGCAGGACAAGAAGTTCGGCCGCCACTTCGGCGTCGACTTCACGAACCCCGACTTCGTCAAGCTCGCCGAGTCCTTCGGGATGCCGGCGCGGCGGTGCGACTCCGTGGCGTCGGTGGGGGAGAACCTGAAGTGGGCGCTGGGGCTCGACTCCCCCTCCGTGATCGTGGTGCCGATCGACTACTCGCTCGACGTCGCGATCTCCGAGGAGCTGGGGACGGAGACGGTGGCGACGTAGGTCGCTGTGGCTTGTGCGCGGTGCGGGCGGGGACGTTCTCGCCGCCGCCCGCGCCCCGCTTTGCGACGGGAGTGCGGCGAGGAGGTCGGTCTTCGTCGCGGCTTCGTTCCGGTTGTGCCGTGGTCGCTTGCGCCGGGGCCGGATCGGCGCTTGTGTGGGTCCCATGCCGCCCCACCGCCCGGAGAAAGCGTCCCATCGTGCGCCCCTTGGTGACGGTGGGTCGGTTCTTCCGGCAGGAGCGGAAGAACTGTCCCACCCTCCTCTCGGACTCGACGGTGGGACGGTTTCTCCGGTCGACGTCCGGGTCGCCGAACTCGCCAGTCGGCAGCGCGGGATCGTCACGACCGCGCAGCTGCTCGCGCTCGGCCTGACCCGGCACGCGATCGACTCGCGCGTGCGGCGCGGGTGGCTCCACCGCCGCCACCAAGGGATTTATGCGGTCGGGCATCTCGCGGAGATCCCCTTCGCCGCCGAGACGGCCGCGCTGTTCGTGTGCGGTCCACAGACGGTCGCGAGCGATCACTCGGCGGCGGCGGTGCTGAAGCTGCTGCCCGCGCCGGAGCTCCCGCACGTGACGGTGCCGCGGGCACGGAGGGCGAGGCACGAGGGGATCGTCATTCGCCGCCGCGACACCCTCACCCGCCAAGACGTCTGGATCCGCGAGGGGCTCCGCATCACCAACCCCACGAGAACGCTCGCCGACCTGGCCACCACCGCGACGCCGGACGAGCTCCACCAGGCGATCAACGAGGCGCACGCGCTCCGGCTCATCGCCCCCGGCCACATGCCCATCACCCCCAACCGCCCCGGCGCGGCGCGGCTCAGAGCGGCAGCGCGGCAGACCGCGAACGGCTACACGCGCTCCGAGGCGGAGCGCCGGCTGCGCGCCCTCGTCAAGCGCGCCGGGCTGCCGGAGCCGAAGACCAACGTCAAAGTCGCCGGTGTCCGGGTGGACGCGGTGTGGGAGCGGCACGGGCTCGTCGTCGAGTTCGACGGCGCCGCCACCCACGCCCACCAGCTCGACCGCGACCACCGCAACGCGGCCAGACTCCGAGCCGCCGGCTACGAGGTCATCCGCATCAGCTGGAGCATGCTCACCGACACGCCCGAGCTCGTTCTCGCCCAGATCGCCCTCCGGCTCGGAGCGCGCGCCGCGGCCTGATCCGCCGCAATGGCGTTCGGCGAACGACCCCGCTGGATACGTTGGCTAGGCAGGGTTCCAACCAGCGCGAGTGAGGTCTGAGCATGCCGGTGGCGTCCAAGGAGCAGGCGGTCGTCGACGCGGTCCCGAAGGGGCTGTACATCGGCGGCGAGTGGCGGGAGACCGAGAGCACGGTCCCGGTCGAGGATCCGTCGACCGGCGAGGTGATCGCACAGGTTGCCGACGCGACCGTCGACGACGCGCTCGCGGCCCTCACCGCGGCGGCCGACGCGCAGAAGATGTGGGCGAACACGCCCTCGCGCGAGCGCGGCGAGGTGCTCCGCAAGGCGTACGACCTGATCATGGAGCGCGTCGACGACCTCGCGCTGATCATGACCCTCGAGATGGGCAAGCCGCTGGCGGAGTCCAAGGCCGAGGTCACGTACGCCGCCGACTTCTTCTACTGGTTCGCCGGCGAGGCGACCCGCATCGAGGGCGGCTACAAGCCCGCCGAGAAGGGCGGCTTCCGCGTCCTGACGATGCGCCAGCCGGTCGGCCCGTGCATCTTCATCACCCCCTGGAACTTCCCGCTCGCGATGGGCACCCGCAAGCTCGGGCCGCAGATCGCCGCGGGCTGCACGTCGGTCATCAAGCCGGCCAAGCAGACACCGCTGTCGATGCTCGCGCTCGTCGGGATCCTCGAGGAGGCCGGCCTCCCGGGCGGCGTCGTCAACGTCATCACCGCGAAGTCGTCCGGCTCGATCATGGAGCCGCTGATCAAGGACCCGCGCGCCCGCAAGCTCTCCTTCACCGGCTCGACGCCGGTCGGCAAGAAGCTCATCGAGCAGTCCGCCGAGCAGGTGCTCAAGGTCTCGATGGAGCTGGGTGGCAACGCGCCGTTCGTCGTCTTCGAGGACGCCGACATCGACGAGGCGATCGAGGGCGCGATGCTCGCCAAGATGCGCAACATCGGCGAGGCCTGCACCGCGGCCAACCGCTTCCACGTGCACGAGTCGATCGCCGACGAGTTCGCGCAGAAGCTCGCCGAGCGGATGGGCGGCCTCAAGATCGCGCGTGGGACCGAGGAGGACTCCAAGGTCGGCCCGCTGATCGACGACGACCAGCGCGGCACGGTCGCCGAGCTCGTCGACGACGCGACGTCCAAGGGCGCGAAGGTGCTCACCGGCGGCGAGCGCGTCGACGGCCCCGGCTACTTCTACAAGCCGACCGTCCTGGCCGACGTCCCCGCCGACGCCCGTCTGCTCAAGGAGGAGATCTTCGGCCCGGTCGCCCCGATCGCGACGTTCTCCACCGAGGAGGAGGCGATCGCCGCCGCCAACGACACCGAGTACGGGCTCGTCGCCTACCTCTACACGAAGGACCTCGCCCGGGCGCTCCGCGTCTCCGAGGCCCTCGAGACCGGCATGATCGGCCTCAACCAGGGCGTCGTCTCCAACGCCGGCGCGCCGTTCGGCGGCGTCAAGCAGTCCGGCTTCGGCCGCGAGGGCGGCAAGGTCGGCATCGACGAGTACCTGGAGTGGAAGTACGTGGCGGTCGCGCTCTAGCGCACGTTCCGGACCCGCGGAGGGCGGCGGGCGCGAGACGACGCGCGCGCCTGCCATCCTCTGCGGCTCGTCATGCCGCCGTCTTCGCCGTCCTCGCAGCGCTCGCTCTCGGCGCCGCAGCTGATTGCCGCTGCCGCTCTCCTCGTGGCCCTCGCCGTCGCCGCCGTCGTCCTCCTGACCGGAGGCTCGGACGGCTCCGACGCGCCCTCCCTCCGCGACCAGTACGGCGGCCACGGGGGCGCGCCGATGGTCAAGACCGGCGCCGTGGGGCGCGTGGCGCTCGACGGGCGCTGGCGCGTCGCGCTCGACCCGCAGGCCACCGGCGAGCGGCGCGGCTTCGCGTCCGGCCGGT
>DATMVO010000204.1:0-4472 GCA_035563115.1 Solirubrobacteraceae bacterium | reverse complement strand
CGCGAGCTCGTGCGCGGCGCGGGACGCGGCCGTCCGGATCGCGCCGAGCGCGTGCCGTTCGCCGTGGCGCCAGCCGCCGGCGACCAGGCGGTCGCCCTTGTAGAGCTGCCAGCGCCAACGGCGGCCGAGGCGGCTCGGGGGGAGGGGCTCGATGACGTACGAGAACGCTGGGAGCTCGTCGTGCATCCCATCACGCTACCGAGCCGGGCCGCCGGAACCGCCGTCCGGTGCGTGCACTCGGTCACTTCCCCACCCTGCGCCGCGCGCGAGGTCGAGGGTGGGGGATCGGGGATCCGGGGGGTTCCCCCCATGCGCTCGCCCTGGTGCCGGGCGTAGCTTGCCCCCATGCCCGCCACCGCCCCACTCACCGCCACCGCCACCACCGGCCCGCGCATCGTCGAGCACAGCCGCGGCACCGCTCACCCGCAGCAGCGCACGACCCGTGATCGCGTCACCCGGTCGCTCCTCCTCCGGCCAGAGACGCGCTCGCCCTCCTACGTCCGCCGCTGACCTCTCCCGACCCGACCCCGCCAGGACGCTCCGCGCGCGGCGCCCCTCCTCTCCCGCCGCGCGCGGAGCGGCGAACCCGCTCCGCCTACGCCGCGACCGCGATCCGGCGGTCGCCCGCCTCGAGCCGCTCCACCACAGGGATCGTCACGGCGTCCTCAGGCACGTCGAGCGTCAGTGCCACGGCCTCGCCCAGCGCCTCACGCAGCTCCGTGAACGTCACGCCAGAGGCGAAGACGCCCGGCAGCTCGGCGACGTCGGCCCAGTACGAGCCGTCCTCACGATGGATCCGGGCGTTGAGCACCATGCGCACGCGCAGCCTACTCCCGCTCACGACGGACGTCCTTTCAGGTTCGCCTGCCGAAGGATCGCCGCCTCTAGGCCCTTCCGAACCGCAACAGAAGGCGCGCGTGTTGCACGGGACCGGTAGCGTGCCCGGCATGCCCGGTGTCGAGAGCTCCCGCATCCCTGTCCCCCGCGACAAGGAGGACGACTACACGCGCGACGCCGCCACCGCGCGGCGGACGTTCGCCGAGGAGAAGACCGGCGTGTCGCTCGAGCACGTGTCGTCGTACTCGTTCGACCCGCACGTGCTGCAGGGGAACGTCGAGGCGTTCGTCGGCGTCGCGCAGGTGCCGATCGGGCTCGCGGGGCCGCTGAAGGTCAACGGCGAGCACGCGCAGGGCGAGTTCTACGTCCCGATGGCGACCGCCGAGGGCACCCTGGTCGCGTCGTACAACCGCGGCATGCGGCTCCTGCACGAGGCGGGCGGCGTCACCACGACGATCCTCGACGACCGGATGCAGCGCGCGCCGTCGTTCCTCTTCCCGTCCGCGCGCGAGGCGCGCGAGTTCGGCGTCTGGATCGGCGAGCACTTCGACGAGATCGCGCAGGCCGCCGAGGCGACGACGAAGTCCGGCAAGCTGATCGAGATCGAGCAGTACAGCGCGTCGCGGATCCTCTTCACCCGCTTCGACTACACGACCGGCGACGCGGCCGGCCAGAACATGACCGGCAAGGCGACCGCCGCCGCGTGCGCGTGGATCCTGCAGAACGCGCCGCAGCCGATCGAGCGGTTCTTCCTGGAGTCGAACTTCGCGACCGACAAGAAGGCGTCGCAGATCAACCTGCTCCGCACGCGCGGCAAGCGCGTGGTGGCCGAGGCGACGATCCCGAACGACCTGCTCCAGGACGTCATGCGGTCGAGCTCCGAGGGGCTTTACCGGGCGCGCCAGGTGTCCAACCTCGGCGGCTTCCTGTCGGGCGTCAACAACAACGGCTCGCACTCGGCGAACGGCATCACCGCGATGTTCATCGCGACCGGCCAGGACGTCGCGAACGTCGCCGAGTCGAGCGCGGCGGTCGTGTACGCCGAGCACCGCCCGAACGGCGACTACTACTACTCGATCACCATCCCGTCGCTGATCGTCGCGACGTACGGCGGCGGCACCGGCCTGGCGACGCAGCGCGAGTGCCTGGAGCTGCTCGGGTGCTACGGCGCGGGCGGCGTCAACAAGTTCGCGGAGATCGTCGCGGCGACCGTGCTGTGCGGGGAGCTCTCGCTCGGCAGCGCGATCGTGGCGGACGAGTGGGTCAAGTCGCACGACCAGTTCGGCCGCAACCGCCCGTGAGAAGGTGTGCGGCGTGAGCGCCGACGCCCCGCCCACGCGGCTCCAGCAGGATCTCGTCAACCCCGGCCCGGGCGGGCAGACGACCGCTTTGGACGCCTTCCGGCTCGCCCGGCGTCGCTTCCAGGTGCCGGAGCGGATCGACATGAGCGCGCTGGCGGACGAGCTGGGCGTCAACCGGGTGACCTTGTATCGGTGGGTCGGCTCGCGCGAGCAGCTGCTGGTGGAGGTGATCTGGTCGCTCGCGCGCGCGACGCTGGACCGGATCGATGCGCGCGTGACGGCGCGCGGGGGCGAGCGCGTGGTCCAGACCGTGACGCTCTTCCTCGAGGCCGTCATCGCGCACCCCGGCATGCGCCGCTGGCTGGGGGAGGAGGGCGAGGCCGCAATGCGCCTGCTCACCCGCCACGCCACCGACTTCCAGCCCCGCCTCATCGCCGCCATGGAGACCCTCCTGCGCGAGGAGACCGACGCCGGCCGCCTCCAGCTCGAAGCCCCGCTCCACGACGTCGCCTACGTCATCGTCCGCCTCATCGAGTCGTATACCTACGTCGACCTCATCGCGGGCGAGCAGCCCGACGCCCGCCGCGCCGAGCCCATCCTCCGCATGCTCCTGCGCTGAGCGGTATCACCGGGTGATACTGCCGGCCGTGAAGATGGCGATCTCGCTCCCCGACGACACCTCCCGCCGCGTCGACGACGCGGCGAAGCGGCTCGGCATGTCGCGCAGTGAGTTCTTCACGCGCGCTGCGGAGCGCTGGCTCCACGATCTCGACAGCGACGGTGTCACTGACGCGATCAACGCGGCGCTGGCCGGCGTCGAACAGGACCACGCCTTCACCGAGGCTGCCGCAGCGAGACTGGCCGAGCGCACCAACTGCTGACGGTCGAGGGGACGGCGTCGCGACTTGCGGTGCTCCCCGGCACGTGGCCAAGTACCGGCCGGTGACGGCGGACGACGGCTCCGGCTGGCGCTCGCGCTGGACCTGCGCTGAGCAACGGCGGGCGCCGCGCTACTCTGGGAGGGCGGTTACGGCGATCCTGCCGGCCGCGAGGCAGCTTCCTTGGGTCCCGCCATCGAGCGGTTCGGGTGATGCACCGCCTCCCCGACCGTCCGCGGATCCTCGCTCAGAGAGCGCCCGCCCCACTTAGGAGTTCCATCTTGTCTTCGCAGTCCTTCGCCGATCTCGGCGTGTCCAACGCTGTCGTCAACGCGCTCAAGGCGCGTGGCGTCACCGCCCCGTTCGCCATCCAGGGGCTCGTCACCACCGACGTCCTCGCCGGCCGTGACGTGCTCGCCAGCTCGCCCACCGGCTCCGGCAAGACGCTGGCCTTCGGCATCCCGCTGATCGACCGCGTCGAGTCCACCGGCCGCCGCCCGTCGGCGCTCATCCTCGCCCCGACGCGTGAGCTCGCGACCCAGATCGTGGAGGAGCTGCGCGAGATCGCGCACGCCCGCGCGCTGAAGATCGCGGCCGTCTACGGCGGCGTCGGCATCCAGAAGCAGGCGCGCGAGGCCGCCAAGGCGCACATCCTCGTCGCGACCCCCGGCCGCCTGGAGGACCTCCTCCAGCGCCGCGACATCACGCTCGAGCACGTCAACATCCTCGTCCTCGACGAGGCCGACCGCATGCTCGACATGGGCTTCAAGCCCGCCGTCGACCGCATCGTCAACCAGTGCGGCCCGGCCGGCGAGCGCCAGACGCTCTTCTTCTCCGCCACGCTCGACGGCGAGGCCGGCAAGGTCGCGAAGACGTACACGCGCGACGCCGCCCGCCACGACCACGCGCCGAAGGAGAAGAAGGCGGTCGACATCGAGCACCGGTTCGTCGCCGTCGACCACCCGGCGCGCGTCGAGACGCTCATCGCCCACCTGAACCGCGAGGAGCGCGACCTGGCGCTCGTCTTCGTCCGCACCAAGCGCGGCGCGGACCGGCTCGTCAAGAAGCTCTCCCGCGAGGGCCTCGAGGCGGTCGCGATGCACGGCGACAAGTCGCAGAGCCAGCGCGAGAAGGCGCTCGCCCGCTTCTCGTCCGGCAAGGTCGACACGCTGATCGCGACCGACGTCGCCGCCCGCGGCATCGACGTCGACCGCATCTCGCACGTCATCAACTTCGACCCGCCGGAGGACCGCGAGGCGTACGTGCACCGCATCGGCCGCACCGCGCGTGCCGGCCGCTCCGGCGTCGGCATCACGTTCGTGGACGACGAGCAGGCCGCGGACGTCGAGAAGATCGCCCGCGCGCTGAGCCTCGACAGCCAGTTCGCCTCGACCGGCCTGCGCACGAACGCGACCCGCGGCGGCGCGCAGGGCAGCGGCGCGCGCTCGTCCTCGCG